>JANYCA010000073.1 GCA_025360525.1 Chitinophagaceae bacterium
GTGTTCGGTACTTGCTCCCATGGTTATCTTTGTTTTTATAGGCAAAAATATTACAAGGGAGTAAAGATTACTATACGGGGTTGGTCGATGGGTTACGTTAGGCGCAACAAATTATTATTTGACAATAGAATATTCTTAAGAAAGAGATTTAATGTTAATACACTCGTTAAAGAATTAGCATTTTGATTTCTATATAAGAATGATAAAGCAAATTCAATTTTTGATTTGTTATCATTTATAAATTTATCCGATACCTCAGTACTTAAAAATCTAAGATTTGATCTCCAATTTTTCTGATAGATATCAATCGATAATTTTAAAATAGAATCAGTTTCACTTTGTTTATTTGTTAATGAATATAAGTTTGCAAGGTTAAATAATGAGCTTGCATAGGCCGGATGTAGTTCCCCAAATAATGTCCTTTTTATTTCAATTAATTGAACATAAAGTAATTCCGCTTTTTCATATTTACTCGTATATAAATATAGCTGAGCCATACTTTCAAGTGTTATTTCATAATCTCGATTATTTTTACCAATTATGTTTTCCTTTATTTCAAGAGCTTTTAAAAGGAGTGGTTCTGCCCTTTCATAAGCACCTGAGGTACAATACAATTTGCCCAATCTTAAAAGGGAGGATGCGAATTGCATGCTCTTTTAACCAAATGCAACTTTTCTTTTTTCAAAAGCTTCGAGGTAAAATTTCGCTGCTTTAGCAGTATCGCCTATATTAAAATATAAGTCACCTAAATCATCCATAGTGGCGTAAAGATCAACAGCCATCTTAAAAAAAATCTTCTGCCTAATTTCATATGCATGTAAATAAAGCGGTTCCGCCTTTGAATAATTACCAATAGCAAAATACAATTTTGCCAGATTTGTCAATGAAACTGCTAATTCAGGATGGTAATTATTTAATCCATTGCTATTTATTTCAAGCGCTTTGAGGTATAAAGGTTCTGCTTTTCCGTAATCAGCCTTTTCAAAATAAACATTAGCCAGGTCAGTCATCAAATTTGCATATTGCAATGGCATGTCTGGTTTTGCATTTCTTCGGATAAATTTATAAGCCTGCACCAAATAAAGTTCGGCCTTGGAATATTCATTAGAACTAATGTACAAATGCGCCAAGTCAATCAAGGAGTTTAGGTAAATCGGCCACTTTTTTTCAAGCCTTGCTGTTTGAATCGATTCCAAATAAAGAGGAATTGCATTAATATAATTGCTGTCGATTTTATATAAGTATGCAAGAGTATACTGCAAATTTGCATCTTTATCCTCGCATTTTTTTGCAGCCTTTTCTGCAAACTTTAAAGCTTCTTTAAAGTCACCTTCTTGTATGAGGCGAATTACCTTTTTATTCAATGCCTCACAACTTTGGGAAAAGCCAACTGGGTTTATAGAAAACAATATTAAAATTGAAAGGAATGTTTTCATTATTACGTTGATAAACAAAAATGTTTTATCAAATATACCCTCGACAATAGAAATTGAGTAATAAAGTTTTTAGGTTGTATTGACCCGGCAAAACTTAATTGTAATAAAATAGTATAGTACAAATGGATTTAGATATTTGCTAAAACGATTTTTTGGATGAACTGTTTTGAAGTAAAAATTATAGTTATTAACGTAAGAAAAGTTTCAGAATGAAGGTTTTAAATCTTAATTCTTAGCCCATATAATTATAAAGACCTGTTTTTACTTATGATATTAATTTAAAATCGCCTAAATATTACTCGTGATCTGAAGTTTAAAAAATATTTTTATTTCAATGGTTACCTAAGCACCGTTTTTTTATATACTGGTGTAAAACAAATCAAAATCATAAAAATAAAAATCATGAAAAAGTTAATCGCATTATCAATCGTTTTATTTGCAGCATTCAGCAGCTTTGCTCAAACACATTTAAGCGGCTATACCCGTAGCAATGGTACTTATGTTGCGCCACATTATCGCAGCAGCCCCAACTATACAAAGGCTGATAATTACAGCACTATAGGTAATACAAATCCTTACACTGGTAGTGCAGGCACCAAAACATACAGTGACTATAATAACTATGGAAGGAGTAGTAATACAACTACTTATAGTACACCTACCTATAGTACACCAACTTATAATTATGGAAGTACCTATAAAACACCTGTTTATAAAACAACCGTGTCTACTAATTACTGGAAATAAATTTGTTGCATCCGTCCTCTATAGCCCCTTGCAATTTTGTGAGGGGCTTTTTATTTTTTTGCCTGATCAAATGGAACAATCGTATTTTGTTGATATACTTTTTTAGCAATAAATCCAGATTTCATTACACCATTTACCATCGTAGCAATTTTATAAAAGGAGGGATTGGTATCTTCAATTAATGAAATACTTGTGTTGGGTAATAAAGCAGCAATAAGTGTATTTGCATCAACATTTATTTTTTCAGGATTATTAGGATTGTTTATTAACTGCAACTCATTTGATGTCAATATCCTTGACCTGAAGGCTAAAGACCATTTTGGAGCTACCGATATTTGATGTGTAAAATTAATTGAATGCCTGGCAGTTTCAGGATTTGTAGATGGAACTATACTACTTTGGTCAGCATCAATCCAGCCATTCGTTATGGCAGAGAGCCTAGCCCTTTGAGGTGGATGGGTACTAGATCCTCCGATAGGACAAAATGTTTTAACTGCCAATTGAGCTTCATTTAAAGAGGCGCCCATCTTCCTTAAAATAAAACCGGAAAACCTATCCGATTCTAACTCAAGCAATGGCCTGCTACCATCGTTATTTAACGTATGCCCAGACAGGTGATGCCCTATTTCATGTGCAAGTATACTTAAGGCTGCAAATTTACTTTTGGTCTTTTCTTCCACATCTTTAAAAAATTGCTGGTTGTATAAAATATAGCGTATTTGGACATTATTTTCAGTTTGGATAACCGCTGCTGCATTATCTACATCCGAAGCTGCAATCTTAAAGTTTTGGGGAAGTCCTGTTTGAGCTAGTATATCTTTAATTGCCTGCTCTGCATCATTGCCAGCAGAAAATGTATATACATCAGTACCTGAAATTTCATTTGTAAAAGCACAGGCAATGGCAAGGTTTATTGTAGATTGATGAATTGCTTTACTATAGTCATTGTTACTTTTCTTAGGCTGATTGCAGGAAATTAAGGCCAACAGTAACAAACTTTAAATAGCTCTCATATTTATCGATTTCTATAAACATAGTTCTAAAAACAGGATCATTAATTTTTTATTTTGTTTTAATTATATTATTACATCTAGACTTGCCTTAACAGCCTTTATTATGTTCATATTTTAATCGATCAGAAGAATAGATGAACCGTTTTGTAAACTAAATATTTCTTACGTTCCGGCGGGGTTTCCACAGCACACCCGTAAAATTATTAAGTACCAATTGTGGAACCCCGACGAAGAATGCACTTCAAAGTATAAATTATAAAACTCCTACACTTGCCATTTTGAAAATCTACAAATTCAAATAATGCAATGGCCGGAAACACCCTCACCAATTGTATTTCATAAAAAGATGCACTGCTGTGTATATATTCAACAAAATCCTTTGCCAGCATCCACTTTCCACTAACAGGATTGTTGTGTGTGTAATTAATTTTCTGCAATAAAAAACGTTGGGAATAAATAGCCTTTGCATCAAAGGACTCTTTAAACACTTTGTGCAGTTGACCCTTCTTTTTCTCTCTGTCTGTAACCAAATTCTGTAAACGGCTCAGCATTTCAGTATTCCGTTTATTCTCCAGCCGGTCAATTATTTGATATGCTATTAACCTTTTGCCATTGGCAATAATGGTATTGAGATTGAACCCTGCTTTGTGGAAATGTACTATTGCATGAAGATGGTTGGGCATTATCACATAGGCTACAACATCTGCAATGTATTGCTCTTTTAAAAAAGCAAACCACTTATACACTAAATCGTATGACAGGGTGATTTCAAATGACGGTATCCATTCAATGCAGGTAAACGTGATGAAATAAGTGAAAAATGTATCGCTATGTTGAGTTTTATTGCCATAGCATGAAGGTAAAAAAATCGAAGGTTAGAAGTAAAAAATTTGTGGCGCTTTTATGCGTCGGGGTTCCACGATGGCTTTTTTAATTATTAGTTACTGCTATGGAAACCCCGCCGGGCAATGTCATTAAGTTAAGAAGATAATAAGGTTATTAGATTTTTTATTCTGTTTTATACTAAGGTTTTTCTTTAACCTTAGTACAAAAATATAACTATACCAGTGAACCTTATTACCTTATTTGCGCTTACTGTCCTTAACTTAATGACATTGCCCGCCAGGACGGATTTAAAAGGTTACCGGAAAATTTATTACGCCAACAAACGTTATTTATACTGATATTGCATCAACTATTATTTATAACGCCTCGTGTATGAAAAAAATATTGATTGCTGCCTTCTTGCTATTATGCGCTGTACAAATTTTTGCCCAACAAGTATCTGTTCAATACCCGGTAGATTCGGCTTCCGTAGAACAATCGGGCGTACCCAGAGGTGAAGTATTGAAATTTACTTTTGATCAATCGAAAATTTTTCCTGGTACCTGGCGGGAGTATTGGGTGTACGTGCCTGCACAGTACAAAGCGGATAAACCTGCCTGCGTATATGTAAACCAGGACGGCATTCAATGGAAAGCACCTACTGTTTTTGATAACCTGATTTACCGCCGTGAAATGCCGGTGACTATTGGGGTTTTTGTAATGCACGGACGGGTGAAAGCAGCAGATGGAACCACTGCCAATGACAGGTACAACCGGAGTTTTGAGTATGATGGTTTGGGCGATGCATATGCCCGTTTTATTTTAGAAGAAATTTTACCAGCAGTTGAAAAGCAGCAAACGACTGATGGCCGTGCCATACATTTATCCAAAAACGGCAATGATCGTGCGATTGGCGGATCGAGCAGTGGTGCGGTTTGTGCCTTTACTTCGGCCTGGGAAAAGCCTGAAGTATTTTCCCGTGTATTCAGTGCCATCGGTACTTATATTGGTCTGCGTGGTGCCAACGACTATGCTACTCTGGTAAGAAAATATGAACCTAAACCCTTGCGCATTTTTTTACAGGATGGCAGCAACGATTTAAATATTTATGCCGGCGATTGGTGGATGGCCAACCAAACAATGGAACGTGCGCTGAGTTTTGCCGGCTATGAAGTAACGCATATATGGGGAGAAGAAGGACACAATGGCAACCAGGGAACGGCAGTATTTCCGGCGGCCATGCGTTGGTTGTGGAAAGACTGGCCAAAGCCCATCGCAACAGGATCATCCAAAAATAAATTCCTTAGCGATCTGCTGATACCGGGGCAGGATTGGGAATTGGTTGGTGAAGGATATGGTTTTACTGAAGGTATTGCAGCCAATGCAAAGGGAGAAGTTTTTTTCCAGGATATCCCCAATTCAAAAACATATAAGGTAGGCCTGGATGGTAAAGTAACGGCACTGCCGCTGGATGCAAAAAAAGCCAGCGCTAACTGTTTCGACGCAGATGGTACACGTTATTCAAATGCAGCCGTCACCAAACAAATCATTCGCTACGATGTTGACAGTAAAGCTAGCATTGTTGCCAGTGATGTGGATGGCAACGATTTGGTAGTGGCAAAAAATGGCAACATCTACGTCACCGTTCCCGATGGATCAGAAAAGGCCGGCAAGCTGATGTTGATTCGGACAAACGGAGAAAAGCTGGTGGTGGATGAAGGCATAAAATATCCCAACGGTGTTGCGTTGACGCCCGATCAAACACAATTGTATGTGACCGAATCTACCTCTAAATGGGTTTGGATTTATTCCATAAAGAATGATGGAACATTAACCAACAAACAACGGTACGGCTGGTTGCATGTAACGGATGACGCCGGCAATGCCTGGAGTGATGGATTGAAGTGTGATACGGCCGGAAGGGTGTATGTTACCACCCGTTCGGGCATACAAATGATGGATCAGTTGGGCCGGGTAAATGCCATTGTGCCAATACCCGGCGGGCAGGCAAGTAATCTATGTTTTGGTGGACCTGAATTTAATATTTTATACGTTACCAGCCGCGATAAAGTATATCGTAGAAAATTAAAAACCCGGGGTGCTAACCCGTTTGAAGCGCCGTACAAACAAATGCAACCGGGACTTTAATCAATTTGATGGTTATAATTTCAAATTAATTTTTTTACCTGTTTTTGCGGCTTCAAAAATTGCATCAATAATCTTTAAATCTTTTACACCTTCTTCGCCATCCACCGGCACAGGAGGTTGTTTTCCTTCAAAAATAATGCCCGCCATCTCGTCCATTTGCACTGTCTGATGTGTAACATGGGGTTGCGTTAATTCGCCCTTGCTGGTGCGTCCCTGGATGGGCCCGTAGCCTGTTGAAGGATACAACTCTGCATAGCCTTTTTCAGCATCCAGGAAAAAGCGATCCAGGTTATTCATGGCGTAAGTAGAAAGGCAGGATGCGACAGCTCCGCCGGGAAATCCAAATTGAAACTGGATGGTTTCATCTACACCTTCTTTAAACTTTTCGTGATTGGTTTTTGTTTCCTGGGCGGTTACCCAAATGGGTTCTTCGCCCACCATGTATCGGGCGCCGTTGATGGCATAAATGCCAATGTCCATCATTGATCCGCCGCCGGACAATTGTTTGTTTAAGCGCCATTGCGTTGGATCGCCAATGTTAAAGCCACACAACCCCTGGAAAAATAAAACTTTGCCCAACTCCCCGGCTTTGCGCATGCGAATAATTTCCAGCGTTTTTGGTTCAAAGTGCATCCTGTAACCTACCAGTAATTTTACATTGGCTTTTTTACATGCATCCACCATTTCCTGTCCGTCTTTCGCATTGATAGACATGGGTTTTTCGCAGATCACATGTTTACCTGCTTTTGCAACGCGTATCACCTGGTGGTGGTGCAATGCATTGGGCGTAATAACATACACCGCATCTATATCCGGATTGTTTTTTACCTGGTCGAATGTTTCGTAATTGTAACAGTTTTTTTCTGGTATGTTGTACTTCGCCTGCCAGTCTTTTATCTTAGAGGGGGTGCCGCTGATAACGCCTACCAGCTTAGCTTTTTTACAGTCTTTCATTGCTTCTGCTACCCGTGTGCCGTAGCTGCCAAGCCCCATAATGGCCACACGCAAAACGGGGCCGTCGTAATGTGTTACTGCACTGTTGCAACTGGCTGCAATAACAGCAGGGGAAATCTGTAAAGCGATAACGGAGCCGGTAAGTTTTTGTATAAAATCGCGACGTGATTGCATAAATATTTTGTATTAAAGTAAATGAACAGAATTATTGTAAAGTAATTAAATAATAATATGGATTGCAGGAAAGCGATCTATGCATTTTTCGCCGATGAAATTGCATTATTTTTTTTAATAGCGTCTGGCTTTCCATCACTTTTTTTATCAGCAGTAATCAGTTTAAAATAAGTTGCTTTAAACCGGTTGCCTGTAATTTTACCCTGCACTTCTGCAGTACGAACCGCTTCACAAAAACCATCCTTTGCAAGTGCATTTCCAAATGAATCAATACGAACTCCATCAACAAAATAAACCTTTCCGTTAATACGGACTGACAGGTCGCAACTTTTACCGTGCAGGCACAGCTGGCATTCGCCGCAGGCAGTTTCAACAATGATCGTTTGTTTTAACGGATCGAGCTTGCCAATGCTGGTTTTATTATTTTGGACCATCAACGGCAAAAGAAATAAACAGGAAACAAGGAGGCAAATACAACTTTTTATACAAGCAATTTTTTATAAATGTAGGTAACAAAAGGCAGTTTGAAAAATTGGCTGAATTGTGCTGCGAAAAGTAGTAATGCAAACAAATGGTTATAGCATTTGTATTTTATAACATCCCAATTATTATTGTTTGTACAATATGATTGGGATGCTATCTCAACATTATTGTCATTGCTTCAATTTAAAATATGAGATGGTTTTTTTTATTTTCGTTAGCTGTTTTAATACGGCCATTGCAGAGCAAGAAAAGTTTTATACAGTTAAAATGGGCGAAATTCCCAGCCAGGTACTTCCGCAAAATGCAATGTATGCCAAGCCGGTTTTTAGTCGGGGTACTGCATTTTTCAGAGATGGCACTACATACGGGCAACAGTTTAAATATAATTTTTTGTTGGATGAGATGCATTTTGTTGGTGGAGCGGGAGACACGCTGGCCATTGGGGATCCGGTTCTATTGAAATCTGTTGTGATTGATTCAATGGTTTTTTATTATGAAAATGGATATCTGCAGGAAGCGCTTAAAAGCGGGAAATACATTCTTGCTGTCAAACGTAAAATGGTGCAGGTAGTCAATCAAAAAAGAGGAGGATATGATGCTACTTCGGAAACGGGTGCTATAGTTGGTGCGCTTGGAAAACATGCTGCAGCACAGATACAGATTTGTTTTAAATTATAACTTTGTTTAACTCAGCTATCAAAAATTCTCCTATAGGTATTGGATGTACAATTAAAAGAATCTGTTATTAAATAACAGAATGTGTTTACAAATCCTACTATATACTACCCATGTATGCAAACTGCGTTTCCTTTCTGCACTTCCTTTTCATTGTAATTCAGTGCAACTTTAATACCCATTATGATGCGCTACAAATGAGTTTAGTGAGTAAGGTCGAAGAACTTAAATTTACGGTGGATCAATCGTACGAACAATGGTTGCTAAAAAATTGTTCCAAAAAAAAGTTTGGTTAAAATTATTGCCGATACCATTCAATTCTTTTTTCAGCCTAACGTCTCTTTTAAAAAATCATTTGCAGACTGGGCTCGATATTTAACCGTAACTGTCATTTCTAAAGAGCGTTTTCTTACATAACTGCTGAGGTGTGTCTCGGTGGTTTTTCTTTTTTAGATCTTTTACTTTATAAAATTTCGTATTGTTCATCCTTACAACTACCCTTTTGTTTCGCACTTCATTTTTCAGCTTCTTCGTATCTCTACGCTCTAAAAATTCTATTTCAATCTTTAATGTTTTTCATAATTCCAAAGCAACTCCCAAGCTAAGGGCAAGACCCTGAACATTAAGCCTTGATAATGATTGATAGTCAAAAAATTTCTTACTAGTGAAAGATGATTCGTAAGAATGGAAATATCTGTTCCATTTGTTGAGGAGATAAATAAAACTTTTGAAATTAGATTTTAAACACCTGATATTATTTAGTTTTACTATAAAATTGTATCGCTTTATAAACGTAAATATTATACCAAATGTTAACGCTACTTCGCTATATTTTAGCCATGTTAATAAGTTCATTTTGCAGCATTTACCAATTAATTTACTATTGTATTATTAACGATGCCTTGCAACCAGTATATCGTAGACAATAATAGCCAGTTCTATTACACTACAAAACCTTACGTAGCAACAAATGAGCTGGGTACTATTTTAGCTGTTATGCAATAATATAATTTCACAAAAGTGGGCGACCATATCAGGCAATTTCTTTGCAAATTATACATGACAGAAAAAGGTAATTGGTATGATATGGAAGAGGAGAAAATAGATATTGAAAAAGGTATTTTAAGGAGGCTAAATCTGCTATGCAAAAAAAATTACACTGTTGAAATAATTATGCTTTAAAATTTTAGTTTGAACAGGTCTGTGTATTTCTCTTAATATTTAGGCGGTAAAATATTTTTTAACCAATCACCATATAATATGAAGCGTTTTTCATTCTTGGGCAATCAAAATACTATGTATTTTGTAATAATT
>JANYCA010000119.1 GCA_025360525.1 Chitinophagaceae bacterium
TGTTTATTATTTGTACTTTCTTTATCAACAGCCTGTGTTTTTATTTATCTCCCGTAGCATTGTTTGTGGTGTTGTTTTATAGTTATACCAAACGCTTTACAGCATTTTGCCATTTGGTATTAGGAGTGGGGTTAAGTCTTGCGCCTATTGGTGCCTATATAGCTGTAACCGGGCAATTTGCGGTATTGCCTGTTATTTTTTCGCTGGTGGTTTTACTGTGGGTGAGCGGCTTCGATATTATTTATGCCCTGCAGGATGAGGAATTTGATAAAGCCAATAACTTAAAATCTATTCCATCTGTGTTGGGAAAAGTTAAAGCATTACGGGTATCAGAATTGTTGCATTTGCTGTCAGCAGCATGTGTAATGTACGCTGGTATCTATGGCCATTTTGGTTGGTTGTTTTGGCTGGGAGTGCTATTTTTCTGCGCTTTGCTTATTTACCAGCACCTCATTGTAAAGCCCAATGATTTAAGTAAAGTAAATATGGCTTTCTTTACAACCAATGGTATTGCTTCGGTGGTATTTGCCGTATTTGTTTTATTAGATTTATTCATTCACTATTAAGGATTATGGCAAGAATAGTATGTATTGATTATGGGGGCAAACGAACAGGCATTGCTGTAACCGATCCGTTGCAAATTATTGCTACCGGTCTTACAACTATTGAAAGCAGACAACTCATTCCATTTTTAAAAAAATATTTTGCAGCAGAGCAGATAGAAAAAATTGTAATTGGGATGCCAAAAAACTGGGATGAAACTGATACACACGGAACTCCCCTGGTGAAAGCTGCCATAAAAAAATTACAAAAAGAATTTCCCGGTATGCCTATTATTGAAGTAGATGAACGCTACACTTCTAAAATGGCTAAGGCCGCCATGCTGGAAATGGGGATGAAAAAAAGCGATCGGCGTGTAAAAGGTAATGTGGATGTAATTGCCGCCACTATTATGCTGCAGGAGTTTATGAGAAGCCCGTTATCTTCCTGAATGGGGGATTTCTAAATTAGTATTAGTAAATTTGCAGCATGTAAACAGCATATAACTGCTGCAGCTAAACATCAAAATATAAAACTTGTAACCGCAGATAAGATTTTTTTCAAGGTGAAAGAAGTTGAAACAATACCCTTTATTTAATAAATATGATTTTACCAATAGTAGCTTACGGCTCTCCCATTTTACGAAAAGTTTGTGCCGATATTGATTCTGGCTATCCCGGCTTGCAGAAGTTACTGGACGATATGTGGGAAACCATGTACAACAGTAATGGCGTGGGTTTGGCAGCGCCACAAATAAATAAAGGCATCCGTTTATTTGTAATGGACAGTACCCAGATATTTCAAAACCTTGAAGAAGATGAAGTGGATTTATACCCTGATGCACCGGGATACAAAGGCGTTTTTATCAACGCAAAAATTACTAAGTTGGAAGGTAAGGAGTGGAGCTACAACGAGGGTTGCCTTAGTATACCCAAAATAAGAGAAGATGTTAATCGGATAGAAACTGTGACAATCGAATTCCTGGATGAAAATTTTGAGTTACAAACCAAAGTATTCAACGGCATTACGGCCAGGGTAATGCTCCATGAGTACGACCATATTGAAGGCAAACTGTTTATAGATTATATTAAACCACTTAAACGCACCTTGTTGAAAAGAAAACTCGATGATATAACCCGTGGTAAAATAAAAGTAGATTACCGCATGGTTTTTCCGAAATAACTTTAACGCCAACTTTTGCGGTTTTATAATAATTTGCAGGCATGATGAAAAAAATCACGCCTGCTTTTTTTTGCTTATTTTTTTCTGCCAGCCTATTTGCACAGCAACTAAAAGACAGTGCAATTGCCATTGGAAAAAAAATGGTGACACTAAGTGAAATTGTGGTGGATAATCAATTGAATGTACCGGTATTTATCAATCGCATTAAAAACGACACAACATTTTATAAAGCGTTCCGTAACCTGCACGTAATGGGGTTTTCAGCCATCAACGACATCCGGATGTTAAAAAAAGACGGCACAACAGCGGCATCATTGTTCAGCAAAACTAACCAGGTACGGCAAGGCAATTGCAGGATAACGCAAATTATAGAAGAGCAGGTTACCGGCAATTATTACGATGATAACCATCAACCGGATTACTATACGGGGCAGCTGTATGCAGCCCTGTTTTTTGCAAAAGACAGTCTGTGTAATGAAGATAACATTGTTATGGGTAAAGCCTTTACAACCGATGGTAAATCCGGTATGGAAAAACATAAGGAACAGTTGAAAATGCTGTTTTTTAATCCTGGAAAAAAAATAAAGGGCCTGCCTTTTATGGCTGGTAAAACTGCCATCTATGACGATGACATGGCGGATTTGTACGACATGAGTATTGATATGGACGACTACAATAAAACAAGCTGTTATATTTTTAAGCAGAAAGTAAAAACAGGTAAAGAAAGTGAGGTGGTGGTTGATGAAATGATTACCTGGTTTAATGATAAAACGTACGAGGTAGTTGCCCGTACTTATAGTCTCAGTTACAATGCAGCCGTGTACGATTTTAAAGTTAAAATGGAAGTTGAAATGACCCATGCTGGTAACCTGCTGGTTCCGTCACTCATTCGCTACAATGGCAATTGGAAAGCTATTTTCAAGAAAAGAGAAAGGGGTGTATTTACAGCTACGTTGTTCAACTTTAAGTAATATGCACACCCTCTTTAAGCATTTCATTAAAAAAGAAAAATTGCTTTAGGGGTGCCGGCTTATCTGTATAATTTCAAATGAAAAATAACACAATGGTAATATGCAGCCACTGATTTAGAGTGAATTTTACCGGAGATCGTTTATTGTAAAAATTATTCATTTGGACATAAAATTTTCAGCTAAAGATTTCGGAAATAATTTTCAGTGGGGTGTGGCAATTGCTGCCGCCCAAAATGAAGGTGCCGCAGATATGTATGGCAGGGGACCGTCTATTTGGGATGTTTTTGCAAAGCGCCGTGGTAAAATAAAAGGAGCTGCAAAACCAACGGTTGCCTGCGATTTTTACCACCGGTACAAAGATGATTTGTTGCTGGCAAAGGCATTAGGTTTTAAGGTGTTTCGGTTTTCCATTTCATGGTCGAGAATTTTACCGGATGGTTCCGGAAAAATAAATAGAGAAGGCATCAGTTTTTATCAAAGAGTAATTGAGGAATGTTTGCTGCTTGGGCTTACACCTTATGTAACCCTTTATCACTGGGATCTTCCACAAGCGCTTGAAAAAAGAGGCGGCTGGACAAATTACTTAATTGTAAAATG
>JANYCA010000130.1 GCA_025360525.1 Chitinophagaceae bacterium
CCTTTACCGCTAACTACCGTAATAATATTTTTTACACCTGTTAATAAATTGCCTGTGTCTTTACGATTACTGCTGGTATTGCTCGTAAAATTTACGGTAACCAATGCCTCTTTGTTCACCAATATTTTAATGGCATTGATGCATGCATTCATAATCATATCCTTTAACGGACATGCCGGTGTAGTAAGTACCACCGTAAACGATACTTTGTTTCCATCAATTACAACATCCTTTACCATGTTAAGCGTTACAAGGTCTTTTCCAAGATCAGGTTCCTGCACATTGCTAAGCGCCTTAATTATATCTTGTTCTGTCATGGTTGAATTGTTTGTTAAAATTATATTTGCAGCGCAAATGTAAACACTCATAGCTTTACTTTGTTTGTAACACAACTAAGTTCCTTTAATCGAAAAGAAAATACCAAGGGCGGACAGGCTACTTTTGTTAATTAAAGGAATGCACTGAATGGATAAAACTTTTGAATGAAAAAAAATTTATTACTATTAATTATTGGGTGTTTAATTATTATTTCAATGCAGGCCCAGGATACGGATGTAAAGGATTCGGTAGTGCAACTATATGGCGTGGTTATGACTGCAGATAGTTTAGAAGCATTGCCAGCAGTAAGTGTGGTAGTTAAAGGTCAAAACAGGGGAACCATTACCAACAACCAGGGTGTTTTTAGTATTGTTGTTCTTAAAGGAGATATTATAGAATTTACCAGTGTTGGTTTTAGGCCCAAGACAGTAAAAATTCCTTCGAATATTGAAGGGAACCAATATAGCATTATACAATTAATGGTAACTGACACTATTTACCTTGCCGCTACCATCATAAAGGCAAGACCCAGCCGGGAACAATTTGAAAGGGATTTTTTAAACACAAAAATACCCGACGATAATCTTGAAACAGCCCGTAAGAATAACAATGAAGATACCCGCCGTTTATTGGTTGCCACATTACCAAGAGATGGACGTGAAGCTGCTTCTAATTACTTAACCAAACAAGCTGCCAGCAATTACTACAAGGGGCAGATACCTCCACAAAATATTTTTAATCCATTGGCCTGGGCAGAGTTTATACAGGCCTGGAAAAGAGGTGATTTCAAAAAGAAAAACTAGCTGCCATATTGCGACGCTGTTGGTTGAAGTTTAATTGAAACATTTGAAACAACAATTTTTTAAGTACCATCGTTTGTTATGTAACTTTATGAAAAATAATACTTCAATTAACAACAGACGTTATGCTTTTTTTTCTGAACGGCTTTATGGGGAGTGGTAAAACACATTGGGGACAGATATGGGCTGCTAAGCACAAACTAGCCTTTTTAGATTTGGATGAAGCGATTGAAAATCTGGAACGAAAATCGGTAGTAGATATATTTGAAAGTAAGGGAGAAGCGTATTTCCGTTTATTAGAGGCCGAAACGCTAAAGAGCTCTGCTGGTCTTAACTCCACTACAATTGTTGCTTGTGGCGGCGGTACACCTTGTTATAAAGACAACCTGGAGTGGATGAATGAATATGGTATTACCATTTATTTACAATGTACGTCCGAAGAGATTTTAAGAAGACTGCTTAAGGGGCAATTGAGCAGACCGCTTATAAAAAAACTAAATCAGGCAGAATTATTATTTTTTATAGAACAGAAATTAAAAGAGCGGGAACCTTTTTATAATAAATGCAATATTATAATTGATAACCCTTCCATTTCTGAGCATACTTTTGAACAAGTGATTCTTCCTTATTAATTCTTTTTATGAATACTTTTTTTATACGAACTGCAGCAGTTTTGGGGGCCATATCGGTTGCCACCGGAGCTTTTGCCGCCCACACACTAAAAAGAATTGTAACACCAGAAGTGTTACAGATTTTTGAAACAGCCGTAAAGTATCAGTTTTATCATGTTATTGCTTTATTGGCTACCGGCATGCTCTACAAAGACTATGCAGGCAAAAAGTTGCAATGGGCAGGATGGCTATTTATTGCAGGGATAGTTTTATTCTGCGGTTCATTATACCTTTTGTGTTTATTAAAACACTTGTACCCTGCGGATAGATCGTGGGTGGGTGCAATTACGCCGCTTGGGGGTATTTGTTTTATTGCCGGATGGTTGTTTATGGCAATGGGTATTGATAAAAATTCTACGTTGTAGGTAGCAAATATTGCAGTTTAATGAGCGTTCCATTATTTTTTTCAATTGAAAAAAGAATATTCATTTCATCCATTCTGCGTTTCATATTGTTAAGGCCGTTGCCAAAACGCCTGATCTTATTAAAGTCAATTCCTTCACCATTGTCCTGAATGTACAATGAAAGCTGTCCAGCTTCTTTATTTAATGTAATGTGCACAGATGTAGCGTTCGCATGTTTTAAAATATTGCTCAATGCTTCTTTCACAACTAAAAAAACGTTTCGCCTGGCATTACTGCTTATTGCAAATTCAGGAAGATCGTCGGGTATATCTATAAAGCAGGCAATACCTGTATTTTCAAAATATTCCAAGGCATAGCTTCTGATGTAGGTTACCATATCGGCCAATGAATTATTGATGCTACTCATTGTCCATATGATAGCATTCATATTATTAAGCAATTCGTTTGCAGAAGTTGAAATTTTTTCTATTTCAGGTAAAGCGTCTTTATCAATTTTTTGTTTGGCCAGCTCACTATATAGTCTTATGGATGTAATGCCTGCACCAAGGTCATCATGCATGTCGGCACTAATGCGGTTACGCTCCTGCTGCTGCGCATTTAACACGGCTATTTTAGATTCATATAATTGCATTTCGGCCGCTAGTTTCATAGCCTCCTGCTGCTGGATGGTGCCTATTAGCTCCACACGGTTTTTATAGGTAAGGCCCAATATAAAAAAGATTAACTCACTTATTATACCCAATTCATAATAGAAAATTGGTTTTGCAAAAACGCTTTTATAGGCAGAAGGATATAATAAAAAATAAAAAGAAATGAGGGCGAAAAATATCAACAACGCATTACCAACTGCAAGATAGTTGAGTAATCTATTACGTTGCAAAAACGCTGTAACTATGTAAACAATTCCTATCAGCAATGCGATAATCTTCACGGTATTTTCCAGCGTATTTTGCAGCTTATAATTATTACTGAAAAAATGCAGGTAAGTAAACCCAATTAATAATATCACGAAGCCGGCCCGCACATATAAAAATAGTTTATCGAGCAAAGGGAACTTAATACTGGTATCTAAAAATTTTCTTGTAAAAGCGATATAAAACAACGTACCAACCGATAATAAGAAAAAAGAAAGGTAGCTTAAAAAAAAGCTTGACGCCATCCCGGATTTTTTATTAAAGTAATTACTAAAAAAAATTAATAAAAACATACAGCCAACATAGCATCCATTTAATAAAAACTCTTTTTTTGTACTGAGTACAAAATTTGTCATAGAAAAAAAGAACATCATCAATAAAGAACCAGCAATCAAATAACCGATTATCAATGGCATTTCATTTCCATTGTACAGCACTTTCTGGTATTTAAGCAGATAATTTTTATTAATTATTTGTGGCAGCAAGTAGGTATAACCCGTTTTAGTAAAAATAAGTTCAACAATAAATGTTTCTTTTTTATAAGCACCAATGGTGATGGGTTGAAAACCATCTTCCCTGCTAAAATCCTGGAGGGGCGCTAAATAATTATTGGATAATACCAGGTACGTTTTAAATCCATTGTATGGCAAGCCCGGATAAAAATACACAGTGGTTGCATTGCTGTCATTGTTAAAAAGATTCAGTTGCAGGTAAATTCTTTTTGTAACCCAACTTGCCGGTATGAAAGATTTTATGTTGTAAGAAGACAGAGGCTGCCAATCCATTTTCATTACCTGCCCGGGCGTAAGAATATTAAAACTGTCAATCAATACGAGGCAGTCTTTTAAAAAGATTGAATCTTTAACAGATGCAATATTGGTAAAGTCCTTTTCAACCACCACTTGTGCTTTAGCGGAATATACCCCGGTGAGCATGACACAACAAAGGTAAATGATTTTCAAGTTGTCTGTTTTGTCAAACATACATATTTTAGGCGATATGTTTTCTCTAAAAACTGGCTAATTTGGAATGGGTGCAGTAGCTGTTTTATCTATCTTTGTTGATAATGGCTACAAAAGTGAAACCAACTAAATCAAAAGCTTCTGCTAAGGAAGTTTTCAAGACGGATAAAGAGCAACCCATTGAAGTAAAACAATTACTGAAGGATGAGCGCACACATAAAATAACCGGAATTGTATTTCTGCTGATTGCTTTTTTATTATTTATCGCTTTCACTTCTTATCTTTTTACCTGGGAAGAAGATCAGGATAAAGTATTGAGTGCAGGAAGCAATTTATTTTGGGGTACCGACGTACAGGTGAGTAACCTGTTAGGTACGCTAGGTGCTTATTTATCTCATTTTTTTATCTACAGGGGCTTTGGTGTAGCCTCTTATTTTATTTGTAGCTTCTTTTTTGTGGTAGGCGTAAATTTATTTTTTGGTAAAAGGATATTCTCTATTTCAAAAAACGTAAAATACCTGTTGCTGGGACTGGTAATATTAAGCGTAGCCCTTGCGCAATTATTTGATGGTAAAGTTTTTCCCTGGGGTGGAGCGGTAGGTAAATTGGCAAAAAACTGGCTCAACCAGGTTATAGGCCAGGTTGGTACCCTGGCTGTGCTTACTGTAGCTGTATTGAGTTACATCATCTGGCGTTTTAATCCGGTTTTTAAATTACCTGCAAAAAAAGAAATATTCGATGGCCAGGAGGATGTAGATACCTCGAAAGCTGCGGCGCCCGCTAACTTGGAGGAAGATGCAGAAACAGCAAATGAGAAAACCCTTTCTGAAGAAAAATACAACATTAAAAATACTGCAACCGGAAGCATGTCCAATGTTCCCCTTGAAGTAAATAACACCCCTGCACATGATCTTCAATTAATTGAAAAGGAAGAAGCAAGCAATGAACAAGCGGAGGAAGACAACCCGGTAACTTCGGCCATTAATCCAAAAGAGCCTGCAAAAACTGCGTTACTGGAACTTGAAATAAAGCATGCGCATGAACATACAGTAGAAGAAAATGCCTCTCCCGTAAACATGCTAAAGCGGCAAACAATTGATACGGCTTACGACCCCATATTGGATTTAAGAGATTATGTTTATCCCAAACTTGATTTACTGGAAGCACATGGCAGTGAAAAAATAATTCAGGATCCTGCAGAACTGGAGGCCAACAAAAACCAAATCATCAACACACTGAAAAATTATGATATCAGTATCCAGAAAATTTCAGCAACCGTTGGGCCTACCGTTACCCTTTATGAAATTATTCCTGCAGCGGGGGTTCGTATATCAAGGATTAAAAATTTAGAGGATGATATCGCCCTAAGCCTTGCTGCATTGGGTATCCGGATAATTGCTCCCATACCCGGCAAAGGAACCATTGGTATTGAGGTTCCGAATGCAAAAAAAACGATTGTAAGTATGCGGACCTTACTCTCGTCGGAAAAATTCCAAAACAATAATTTTTCGCTGCCTATTGCAATTGGCAAAAGAATTGACAACGAAAACTTCATTGTTGATCTTGCCAGTATGCCGCATTTATTAATGGCCGGTGCTACGGGCCAAGGTAAGTCGGTAGGGTTAAATGCCATACTGGTTTCATTGCTGTATAAGAAACATCCTTCGCAATTAAAATTTGTGCTGGTTGATCCCAAAAAGGTTGAATTAAGTATTTATAAAACCATCGAAAAGCATTTTCTTGCCAAGCTCCCCGGAGAAGAAGATGCCATTATTACTGACACAAAAAAAGTAGTACATACCCTAAATGCACTTTGCATAGAAATGGATAACCGCTACGATTTGCTGAAAGAAGCTGGCTGCCGTAACATAAGGGAGTACAATGAAAAGTTTGCCGCCAGAAAATTAAACCCAGAGAAAGGTCACCAATTTTTGCCCTTTATTGTATTGGTGGTAGATGAGTTTGCAGACCTCATTATGACAGCAGGAAAAGAAGTGGAAATGCCTATTGCCAGGTTGGCGCAGCTGGCACGAGCAGTAGGTGTGCATTTAATTATTGCCACACAAAGGCCCAGTGTAAATATCATTACAGGAACCATCAAAGCCAACTTTCCTGCCCGGATTGCTTTTAAAGTAAGCAGTAAAATAGATAGCAGAACTATTTTAGATGCCGGCGGTGCAGAACAATTGATTGGTAAAGGAGATATGTTGATAAGCTACAATGGCGAACTCGTAAGACTTCAGTGTGCTTTTGTTGATACGCCGGAAGTAGATAAAATAGTTGATTTTATCGGCAGCCAACGTGGCTACGCACAGGCATTTTTATTGCCGGAATATGTGGATGAAAAGGAAATGGAAAAGGGTGATTTTGATGTAAATGACAAAGACCCTTTGTTTGAGGACGCCGCCCGGATAATTGTAACTACACAAAGCGGCAGTACCTCTTTACTGCAACGTAGAATGAAGCTGGGCTACAACCGTGCTGGCAGGCTGATGGACCAATTAGAATCTGCTGGAATAGTGGGGCCCAATCAGGGTAGTAAAGTAAGAGATGTTTTGATAAAAACGGATGCAGAGCTACAAGTGTTTATTGATAATAATTTGTGATAGCTGCAGCCCTTTTACTATTCCAATACTTTTTCCATTTGCATACTCCTGGAACCTTTAACCAGCAATACGCTGTTTTCAAAATGTTGTTTTTGTAACCAATGCTTTGCTTCAGCTGCATTTTCAAAATAAATATAGGAATGAACAACTTTTTTAAAGTCGCCACCTACCAATACTACCGCCTTCCATTGGTATTGATTAATCAGGTTGATAATGCCAGAATGTTCTGCAAGGCTTTCCGTACCCAATTCCATCATTCCACCCAGCAATAAAATTTTGTTGCTGTTTTGCATGGCCGCAATATTTTCAATAGCAGCCCTCATGCTTGTTGGATTGGCATTGTAAGCATCCAGAATTATTTTATTGCTGTCTTTTTCCATTAATTGAGAGCGGCTGTTGGATGGTACATAATTTTGCAAGGCCATTTTTATTTTCTCATCCGGCACATTAAAATATTTACCTACTGCCACTGCTACCAGCACATTGGGAAGATTGTAAGCACCCACCAAATTGGTATGAATTTGTTGTATGCCTGTGCCTTTAACCATGGTAACTTCCAGCATTTGTTTGTTGCCATCTGCCACTCCAACAATTTCTGCATCAACCGTTCCGTAAGTTTTTACATGTGGCAGGCCTTTGCTCATTTCTACGAGGTAATCATAATCATTCATAATAAAAGCAGTACCATTGTTTTTTCTAAGGTAGTCAAACAGTTCTCCCTTACCTTTTTTTACACCCTCCAAACCCCCAAATCCTTCAAGGTGTGCTTTGCCACAATTGGTGATGATGCCATGCGTAGGCAGGGTATACATGCAATAACCTTCTATTTCTTTTTGATGATTGGCCCCCATTTCTATTACAGCAATGGCGGCATCTTTTTTTACAGACAAAATGGTTAAGGGGATACCGATGTGATTGTTTAAATTCCCTTTGGTAGTGTAGGTTTTACAGGTAGTTGCCAATACCTCATTTACGAGTTCTTTTGTGGTTGTTTTTCCATTGCTGCCCGTAATGGCTAAAAATGGAATCGTAAATTGTTGCCGGTGATACTTTGCAAGTTCCTGCAGGGTTTTTAATACATCGGTAGTTGTTATTAACCTGTCATCTTCAAAGTCAACAACTTCATCAATGATGGCATAGGCAGCACCTAGTTGCAATGCCTGTTTTGAAAAAAGATTGCCATTAAAATTATCTCCCTTAAGGGCAAAAAACAAATCACCTTGTTTAAGTTTACGGGTGTCGGTTTGTATTGAGGGATGTTGTAAAAACAGGTTGTAGAGTGTTGCAATTTCCATCTTTCAAAAATAATAAAGAACCGATGATATTGAACGCAAAAGTCTGTTCAATTTTTTACGGAGTAATACAAAAATCAGCAAAATACCAAGGCCTCAATTAGCTGCAATAAAAAAGCCCTTCAGCGAATGGAGAAGGGCTTTAAAATATTTATTCAGTTATTAACTTTTCTTTCTTCCGTTTTGCTTGCGCTTTCCAAAGATGTTACCTTCTCTAAAGCCTGGTCCTTCCGGGGAACCCATATAGGTTTGGGCACATCTAAAGCCAATGGTACTGGATGATTGTTCTTCTTCCAAAAAGCGGCGAGCGCCTGGTGACAACCAATAAGCCCTATCGTTCCAGCTTCCACCTTTAAATACTTTTGAACGGTCGCTGATGAGCGTAGTAACACCATATTCGTAGCTAGCACCACTGCTGGAATCACCATCCAAATGATCCATAGCATAATTATGCTGGTAATTACGACGATTCTTAACTTCTTCATCACTAATATCAGATTTCTTTAAACGCCCCAAAGAATCTCTTTCAAATTCACCAGCACTGTTTTTATAATATTTTTGAAATTTATTACCACGGAAATAGTTGAAGTCTTCACCATCTGCAGGAGTTAACGCTCGGTAAGTATCCTGTACCCACTCAGATACATTACCCGACATATTATACAAGCCAAATGCATTGGGATAAAAAGCCTTTACATTGCCAGGTATTGCAGAACGGTCATTCAACCCTCCGGCCACACCCATGTTATCTCCACTTCCCCGCTTAAAGTTGGCTAAGAATTTACCCTGCCAGCTTCCCCGGCGGTTATCTCTAAGGCCATTGGGATTGTTACTCCAGGAATAGATTTGCTGGTTAGAAATTAACTCTTCGCCACTTCCGGATTCCTTTTTTCTAGGACTAGGATTTTGATCAAGCAGGCCATAAGCAGCATATTCCCATTCAGCTTCAGTTGGAAGTCTGTAATCAGGAACAACAACACCAGATTCGATAGGAATCCGTCCGCCAGGAGTAGTTGGTTTTAAGTCATCTCTACCCGATTGTCTCGCAAGCTCATCGTTAACTTTTGACGTTCTCCATTTAGAGAACTCATTAGCTTGTTTCCAAGAAACACCCACAACAGGGAAGTAGCGGAAGCCGGGATATCTTAAATAATGTTCAACATAAGGATCGTTAAAGGCCATTTTACCTCTCCACACGTTCGTGTCAGGTAAATTTCTAGAATAGGCATCTTTAATATTAGGATCAGAAGACCTAGGTGAGTCAATGCTCAAATATTTTAAAAATTCAAGCCAGTGAATGTTAGCAATTTCAGTTTCATCCATAAAAAATGACGCCACCGAAACAGTTCTTTCAACATTATCGCCATAGGCCATAATATCTTCTTCAAAAGAACCAAGAACAGCCCTACCACCCTCAATAAAGACAGTGTTTGGAGCATCCGGTTGTCTATCGTATGGTGTAACAGCAAAGCCACCACCATCGGCATCATTGAAACGTATACCAGTAGCAGTACTTACCTGACCTGGATTTTGGGCAGTTGGTTTCCCACCCTTGTTACCAAAGAAGGAACATGATGAGATAAAAAATGAGATTCCTGCCAGTAGAAAAAGTCCTTTCGTGCACTTCATTGTATTGTTTTGATATTTACGTAAACGCTAAGATAAACACATAATTATAAGTTTTCCAAAATCAAATTAAATTATT
>JANYCA010000143.1 GCA_025360525.1 Chitinophagaceae bacterium
CACTCTGAAACTTTTTTGCAAATTCTATTAAATTCATTCCTGTAAACATAGCTAATAATTTTAGCTCAAATATACTAAAATAATTAGTCTAAAACAAGTCTTAGTCAATTCAACACGACCAATACGCTTTATCCTATAAAATTTTAAACCACCTTACCATGTTTGCTTAGTGTGTCAGCTAATAATTTTCAATAACGATGCCAACTGATAATACTCAATGTCGTCAAAGAAATTGAAGTGCTGATAGCATGGGCAGCCGGTGAACGGGGAATTAGTTCTACATACGAGCCTGAACATACGAACGATACTGAGTTGTAGCCCAAGCGTTAATTTAAGGATGGAAAGAATTAAATGTTGCTATAAGATTTAGGCATTTTGATTTGCTGAAACCCGTTAATATACAAAATAAAAAAGCACCTGCTTGCAGATGCTTTTTAAAAAATCAAATTATTATACCTTAGTTCTTTTTGTTGGCTTTGAATCTTTTATCTGGTGTGCCATCTTTTTTTACCGGGCCTGCTGCAGGTGCAGCTGTGGCGGTTTTGTTGGCACTATATCTTTTATCAAGGGTGCCATCTTTTTTTACAGGTCCTGCTGTTGCCGTTGCTGCAGGCGTGGCTTTTGCTGTTGTCTGCTTGGCTTGAGTAGTTGCTGGTTTGGCTGTTTTTTTAGCAACTTCCTGGGCGGGTACCATTCCGGTAAACCCGAGTAGCATACAGCATGCAATCAATAATTTTTTCATAATTAAAATATTTGGTTTAGACAGTAAAATTAAACTCCATTATTAAATAATTTAGTTAGTTGATGGTTAATGTCATGAATATTATTTTAGTTTTAACAGGATATTATTTAGCTGCTTTCATCGTACTTTACAAAACAAAATTTAAATGATGACTGTAGAAGCGCTTAATCAGCAATATGCAATTAAAGATGTAGCCCATTTTTTACAAGAGAAGGACGGACTGATTTTTTTATCAATCAATAATTCGTTTGCATCTGCCCGTATTACGCTGTATGGTGCACAAATAATCAGTTATAAGCCGTTTGGCACCCAGGATGTTTTATGGGTAAGTGATAATGCTACGTTTAAAGAAGGTAAAGCGATTAGAGGCGGCATACCAATATGCTTTCCGTGGTTTGGCCCTCATAATACTGATAATACAAAGCCACAGCATGGTTTTGCAAGAACCAGCAACTGGCAGGTACTTGCTGTTCAACAGTTGGCGGATGGAGCTACAGATATCCAATTCATGTTGGAGCAATCTGAAAAGACGCTTAACCTTTGGCCCTTCCCGTTTAAAGCAGTAATAAACTTTATTGTGGGCAATACCCTGCAGGTGATATTTAGCGTCACCAATACCGGAACAACATCTTTAGAATATTCTGATGCTTTGCATACTTATTTTAACATTAGTGATATTGCTGCTATTGAGCTGGATGGTTTTGATAACGCTCCTTATTATGAAGCTTTTGGTGATGAGTTATTGCAACAAAAAAAAACCACACTGCATCCTGGAATAGAAAACAACAGGCGTTACATCCAGCATACAGGCAAAGCCGTCATTACCGACCCCGGATTTAACAGGAAAATTGTTATTAAGAAAACAGGCAGTAAGGTAACGGTTGTATGGAACCCCGGCCCCATCACCAGCAAAAAATTCAGCGATATGTCGCCCGAAGGATATAAAAACTTCATTTGTGTAGAACCAGCTAACGCCTACCCTGGCATTGACATGGTTAACGTTGCACCGGGCGGGGATTTTAGCCTGTCAACTACAATTAAAATTGGTTAATTGAGCGCTTATTTTTAGTCTCGCTAACATTTAATTAATTTCTTTTTTTTCTTACTAAGGGCTTGTCTGTATTGATTATCAGCCCATTAAAACCGTTACCCCAAATTATATTTGCGCTTACTTTTTTAAAAGAAATTAACCAGCTAATTTTTGTGCAGTTTTTTTTGAGTACGTCACAGTTTTAATCAACAAAAAAGTGGTGAGTATTTTTGGATTTTATTTATTTTTTTTGGTGAAATACACTGCCAATAAACGGTTTGAAAGTTTTCAACATCTAGTGGACAAAATCTTCAACATTAACTTAATGTTACGGCCTAATATTGTCAAGATAATTGATTGGGGCAAAGTTTATACGTACAACAGTTTTAAATGCAAATCAGGTGTTTCTGCTTAATAAAGCATAAACATCCTGAGCAAACCTTTAGCTGTAAAATTCCTGATTTTTATTTTAGTTAATGGCACTGTTTTGCTTTGTAAAGGGCAGGGTGGCTATTGATGAATGGAGCTAATTTAACAATAATCAAACAGTTGGTTTTTGGGATTTTTAAAGGGACTAAGCAATTTGAACGAAATAAGCGACGAATATTGACCCTGCAGGTTTTGAAATTAAATATTTACTATTATGGAACACAGCGATGAACTATTATTGAGAGAAAACAAAGACCGCTTTGTAATACTTCCTATCAACTACCCAAAAGTGTGGGAACAATATAAAAAGCACGAAGCCAGTTTTTGGACGGCTGAGGAAATTGATTTAAGCGGCGATCAAAAAGACTGGGATAATCTGAATGATGGTGAGCGTCATTTTATAAGCCATATACTGGCGTTTTTTGCTGCAAGCGATGGTATAGTAAATGAAAATCTTGCAGTAAATTTTATGAGTGAAGTACAATTGCCGGAAGCAAGGTGTTTTTATGGTTTTCAGATTATGATGGAAAACATACACAGCGAAACCTATGCATTGCTGATTGATACCTACATAAAGGATCCAAAGGAAAAAAACAAATTGTTTCATGCCATTGATACCATACCGGCAGTAAAGAAAAAAGCAGAATGGGCCTTGCGTTGGATTGATAATGGATCATTTGCAGAACGACTAGTTGCGTTTGCGGCGGTTGAAGGTATCTTTTTCAGTGGCAGTTTCTGTTCTATTTTCTGGATGAAAAAAAGGGGCCTTATGCCAGGTTTAACTTTTAGTAATGAATTGATTAGCCGAGATGAAGGATTGCATTGTGAATTTGCTTGTTTGTTATACAGCATGTTAAAAAATAAACTGACCGAGGACGCTGTGCACACAATTATTAGAGATGCTGTTGTAATTGAGAAAGAGTTTATAACGGATGCATTGCCTGTTGGCCTCATTGGCATGAATGCCATACTGATGCAGCAATACATTGAGTTTGTTGCCGACAGATGGTTAAGCGAATTGGGCTATTCAACCATTTACAACACCACTAATCCGTTTGATTTTATGGAGATGATCTCCTTGCAGGGTAAAACAAATTTCTTTGAAAAAAGAGTGGGAGATTATCAAAAGGCTGGTGTAATGTCTGGCAAAGAATCACAGGCGTTTTCACTGGAGGAAGATTTTTAAAATCGGTGAATTTTGAAATTCTGCATCCTGCATTCAAATCCTTTATAACAAACCATATCAAATAACCCAAATCATACATCTGCCTCATGTTTGTAATTAAAAGAAACGGTAAAAGAGAATCCGTAAAATTTGATAAAGTAACTGCCAGAATTGAAAAATTGAGTTACAGTCTTAGCCCTACCATCAATGTAATTGATGTTGCAAAAAAAACCATTGAAGGTATTTATGAAGGCGTGCCCACAACCGAATTGGATAATCTTGCGGCTGAAACAGCGGCGTCATTAACTATTACACATCCCGATTACGCTATTTTAGCCTCCAGGATTGCTGTTAGTAATCTGCATAAGAATACAA
The DNA here is from genome assembly GCA_025360525.1 of Chitinophagaceae bacterium. GTDB lineage: Bacteria > Bacteroidota > Bacteroidia > Chitinophagales > Chitinophagaceae > Ferruginibacter. The sequence goes on from JANYCA010000143.1 coordinate 3,742, forward strand.
CCAAAAGTTTTTCTGAGACCATGCGTAATCTGTATCATTATACTGATAAAACCACTGGTAAACTGATGCCACTAATTGCGGATGATGTGATGGACATTATTGAGGAACATGCTGAACTTTTGGACAGCAGTATTATCTATGATCGTGATTTTGGCTTTGACTATTTTGGATTTAAAACATTGGAAAAATCTTACCTGCTTAAAATTAATGGTAAAATAGCTGAACGTCCGCAGCATATGTATATGAGGGTGGCTGTTGGTATTCATAAAGAGGATATTGAATCTGCTATCAGCACCTATCACCTGATGAGTGAAAAATGGTTTACACATGCAACACCCACCTTGTTTAATGCAGGGTCGCCCAAGCCGCAAATGAGTAGTTGCTTTTTGCTTACTATGAAAGAAGATAGCATTGATGGCATTTACGACACATTAAAGCAAACCGCTAAAATCTCTCAAAGTGCTGGTGGTATTGGTTTAGCCATTCACAACATAAGGGCAACAGGCAGTTATATCGGAGGCACCAATGGTACCAGTAATGGAATTATTCCTATGCTTAGGGTATATAATGATACAGCAAGGTATGTTGACCAGGGTGGTGGAAAACGCAAGGGTGCATTTGCTATTTATCTTGAACCCTGGCATGCAGATATTATCGGGTTCCTCGACTTAAGAAAAAACCATGGCAAAGAAGAAATGAGAGCAAGAGATTTATTTTTTGCTTTATGGATTGCTGATTTATTTATGAAAAGGGTAGAGGCAAATGGTGAATGGAGTTTGTTTTGCCCCAACGAAGCGCCGGGATTGAGTGATTGCTGGGGAGCTGAGTTTGAAGAATTATACTGCAAGTATGAGGTAGAAGGAAGGGCAAGAAAAACAATTAAAGCGCAGGATTTGTGGTTTGCCATTTTAGAATCGCAAATAGAAACCGGCACGCCCTATATGTTGTATAAAGATGCAGCCAATAGCAAAAGCAATCAGCAGAATTTAGGCACTATCAAAAGCAGTAATCTTTGCACCGAAATAATGGAGTACACCAGTCCCGATGAAGTAGCGGTTTGCAACCTTGCTTCGCTGGCATTACCAAAGTTTGTGATTGATGGTAAATTTGATCATCAAAAATTATTTGATGTTACTTACCAGGTAACCAAAAACCTGAACAAGGTTATTGACCATAATTTTTATCCGGTAGAGGAAGCCCGTAATTCCAATACAAAGCACCGGCCTATTGGTATTGGTGTACAAGGATTGGCTGATGTATTTATTTTGCTGCGTTTACCCTTTGAAAGTGACCTTGCAAAAATGCTGAATAAGAATATTTTTGAAACCATCTACTTTGCGGCAATGACTGCCAGTAAAGACTTAGCAAAAGTAGCGGGTGCTTATGAGTCTTTTGCTGGTTCTCCTGTGTCAAAAGGAATTTTTCAATTTGATATGTGGGGTGTTACACCAAGCGATCGTTGGGACTGGGCCGCCTTGAAAAGCGAAGTAAAAGAATTTGGCATTAGAAATTCGCTTTTATTGGCACCCATGCCTACTGCCTCCACATCACAAATTTTTGGTAACAACGAATGTTTTGAACCATATACCAGTAATATTTACTCAAGAAGAGTGTTAAGCGGTGAGTTTATCATTGTAAACAAACACCTGCTTAAAGATCTTATCCAGCTTGGATTGTGGAACAATTCTATGAAGAATAAGATAATAGCGGCCAATGGGTCTATCCAGCAAATTGAAGAAATACCAGCTGATATTAAAGAGTTGTACAAAACTGTTTGGGAGATAAAGCAACGTAATATTATCGACATGTCTGCAGACAGAGGCGCATATATCTGCCAATCGCAGTCACTCAATTTATTCGTTGATAATCCTACTGCTTCTAAGTTGACATCGATGCATTTTCATGCATGGCGCAAAGGACTAAAGACAGGTATGTACTACCTGCGCTCTCAGGCTGCAACGCAGGCCGTTCAGTTTACAGTAGAAAAGCAAGGCAGTAAAGAGATGGAGCCGGTTATTCCATCAGTTGAAAATAGCAATCAAAAAGCTAGTACTATTAATGACGTAGAACCAACACAAACGAACGGATCAACCTGTACTATGCAGGATGGTTGTGTTAGTTGCGGTTCATAAATTATAGTTGAATAATATTTTCATCTACTGAAATATTTTACAACAAAAATGAGATTAAAATGTTACGGATCAAAATACAAAACATTTTTTTAAAATTAAGTTGAATGAGACATCCAATAATGTGCTGGGATATTGTAGTGGAAGGAATATCGAGGAGGAATGAATTTTCTCAGGATATAAAAGCAATTCAACGGTTGATGAATCAGAATAACTGGCAATCACCGGAGAGAGAACTGGACAATTGTATAGTGTGGGAAAATAAAACACTGCTTGTAACTGATGCATCTCTCAATATAAAGCTCGCTACTAAAAATTTATATGAAATGAATGGGTACAAGCCCGGGGAAGTAATTGGCAAACATCCAAAGTTTTTTCAGGGCGAAGCTACTTGTCTCGAGTCAAGAAAGATTATTAGTATGGCCATTCAGCAACAGATTCCTTTTACCTGTGATATTGCAAACTATCGAAAAGACGGGCGTATTTACACCTGCCATATTGATGGTTATCCAATTTTTGATAAAGATGGTAAACTGGTAAATTTTGTTGCTATTGAAAATGCGGCATAAAAGCTGTTTCTGCAGCTAGTCAAATTTCACCTGTAGGAACATGAGTTAGCAGAGTTTACGCAGCGATTATTTTTCCTCTGCGCTAACTCCATTTACTCCAGCTCTCTGCGGTTTATTGGACTAGTTTCATCAAAATTAAAACCTGACCGGAGTATACTTACTGTCTTCCAATTACTCAAATAACTCCAACTTGTTTTTGGGCCGTCTGCTTTCCCACCATTTAAAGCCTTTGAGGTATTTTTGTTCAGCAGGTATCTGGCGCATAGGATATAATACGCCATCTACGTCGTTGATAAATTTTACTTTGTTTACGTTTTTGTCTACAAAATAAACATCTATTACATCCCCCTTACAACGGTTCATTCCTGTGTAAGCACTGTCATCATCCTGTGGATAAAAAATACTTTCTGCAGGTGATCCTTTTACCCTCATATAATCTAACGCACCTTCTTTAAAATAGCCATTTAAGGTACGGCCTGCTATCTGATTATACATTTCGCTGTTTAGCTCGTTGATAATAATACCATTGTCGAAAACCAGCACCCTGTCTACCTTTTTATTTTTTGTAAACAAATGAATGGTATCACCTGAAATTTGCGATTTATTGCTAAACACCAATGGGTCCTTAAACATCCGGAACATAGAATCTTCGGATGAATAGTGAAGACTGTCGCACACTGCCTGTAACGAATCATTAAATATACGCACATGATGGAAGGCAATAAAATAGCGAATAACAGAGTCTTTGGCAATATTGATTGTCGTATCTTTTTTAAGTTTTTCTGTAGTAGATTTTTTCAACAACGAATCCCTTGATGCGACTCCCGCCTTTCCTGTACCTGTGTCTGCTGAGGGCATTATTGCAATAGCAGTGTCGGCAATAATCTGTTGTGCCGGTTTCTTAAATTCAGGTTCGCTTGCGGCTCTTTTGCTTTGCAGCGTATCCATGGTTTGTTTTATTTTTTGCAGGCTGCTGTCTGTTCCATTTAGTAAATCCGTACTGTCGCTCGAAACAACTGTTGTTCTCTTTAAGGTATCCTTTTTCAATATAATTTTTTTGCCTTGCTCATCTCTTTTTTCCACTCCGGAGAACAGTGTATCGGCTGCAATAAATGTACTGTCGTTGCCTTCACCCTTAAATATAAGCACCGGTTTACGGGTTGCTAAAAATGAATTGTCGTTTTTATTGAGAAAAATCTGGTTCCCCAAAATTGTGTAACCATTTACGCTGTCTCTTATCACTGCATTGCCTTCCAGCTGGGCAATGCCGGCTTTTTCATCATAAGCACTGTTGTCTGCTACATAAGTGCGGGTGCTGTCTTTAAATACAGTGCGGTAGCCAAAAAATGCTTTGCCGTTTTTTAAATCGTAGGTGCCGCTTGTTGTAAAAATGTCCCCACCTTCTTTACTTTTAATGTAGGTGGGCGCTATAAAAGTTACTACCTGTGTTTGGGTATTGTACAGCAGGCTGTCACTTTTAATATCGTACTTGGGATCTACCAGGTGTACATTCTTTTTAAAGTACACATCTTTGGTATCTGCATAGTAAATACCATCAAGGCTAGTAAGGATTGTTTTGCCATTTACCACTCTGCCACCATTTTTATAAATGCCAATATTGGTCTTTAAATCATACTCCAGTTCCTGGGTATAAAGGGTGCCTTTTTTATCGGTTAGCCGCACATCTTTTTTAAGGTAGGCTATCCTTTCGGCACCAATGTACTTAAGGTATTGGGAGTAGGTATGTATACTGTCGCTCTGGTTGATGTGAATATTGCCAAATGCCTCCATCACTTTGGATCGTTCATTAATGGCAGCACTATCGCAATAAAAAAGGGTAGGGGTTTCCTTCATTATTACATTGCCTGCAATGGTTTGATAGGTGATGCTGTCAACCATTTTTTTTCTCAGACTATTTCCCTGTATTATTTCTATCTGGCGAAGTGTATCGGCTGCAGGGCTTACCGGTAAAGTGATCTGGCCCAATGCTGCATTACCGTGTAAAGAAAAAAGCAGGTAAAGAATAAAAATGCAGTAGTTAAAAATTGGTTTCAATATAAATAATTTTACAAGCTGCAATTTCTTTTTTTATTTATAAATGAAAACACAATTTTATGCAGGTAAGATTTAACTTTTAAAGCTTTTGAGTAACTCTTTTCTGTTTTAAGTAATTATTTACGCAGGCTTGAATAGTTAAATGCTGAAACAAAAATTATTTATTCAGGTAAGGGGCATTCACTGTGTCTGGCAAGGGCACCATCAGGGCCTCGGTTTTATCCTTTTTACCGAATACAGAAATGTTTACATAGCGCTTTGGATGAAGTCTTACATCATCCAGCAGGAGGTTTATTTTATTGGAGGTTGCATTAAGGTTGTTGTATAATTTAGTGTCATTCATCAATAAACCCAGGGAGCCCTTATCACTGTTTACTTTTGAAATGGTTGATTTTAATTCGTCGATGGTACCATTTAATGTAGTAAGCGTTTTCTCTATATCAAGTTTTGCAAACTTATTGGTTGCAACTTCCACATTGTTCATCGTTTGCGTTAGCTTTTCATTGTTGTTTTTTAAAGCACCGGTAAAAGAGCTAACATTATCGAGTGTTTTTGCCAATGCACCTGTTTGGGTATTTAATATTGTTTGAAGCGAAGCTGCTGAAATTGCTAAGGAGCCGGTAGTTTTATTTAGGTTATCCAGCATGCCTTTTATATTGTTTTTTGCGGCAGGATCAAAAACCCTATTCACAGTATTCAACAGGCTATCCAACGATTTTACTGCACTGGTTACCTGGAACAAAACGGGATCAAGTTTTTTCATTGCATCTCCCACCAAATCGCTTGTGGCAACTGTATTGATGGAGTCACCGTCTTTTTTAAAAGCAGTTGTATTATTGCCCAGTTTAATTTCCATTTGCACACTACCGAGTAACGATTTGGTGATTACAGCATAAGAATCTTCAGGGATATTAACATCATCTTTCATGTTGATGACTACTGCAATTTTTCGCATATCTTTTCCGCCATCTATGCCGTAAATACTGCCTACCTGTTTACCATTAATAACTACCGGATTGCTAACAGATAATCCCAGTACGTCAAAAAAAGTAGCAGTGTACCTGGTGTTTTTTCCGGTAAAAGTTTTGCCTTTTAAAAAGTTGAAGCCCAGTATTAAACAGACGATGGCTATCGCAGTGAGTGATCCTACTTTTGTTTCGTTCGAAATTGTCATTACAAATCAAGTTGTTAATGGTCAAAATTAGGGATAAATTTTTTGGAGAACGTATTATATAAGTTTGAACTGTTTATTGGTGTTTCTTTAAATAAATTGAACTACCTCAAGTCGTTACTTTTTATACAAGTTATTTCCTGGAAAACACAATTACACCGTTTTTCTTAGAATCTGCAGTTATCCTAACCTCCGTTCTGTTATCGCCTTCTGTAACTATCATCAATGCTGTATTGGGAGGAATACTGCCTTCATTTTCTGCATAAATCAACAACTCATTTTCTTTAATACCGGTTGCTGTTGTAAGGCTTAATGTAAGCGGTTTGTCAGTTAGTTTTTTATTATCAACTATTAATTTTCCATTGTAATAAACAGAAACCATATCTCCATCAATATCTCCATCATCATATAAATCCACTTTAAAATCTGCCTGGCTAATACCGATTTTTTTTAACACGGTACTGGTTCTTGTAATGTATTTACCAGCGCCTGCTTCTTTTAAAATTCGCTGTTCTTCTTTCCTAACTTCCACATTGGCACCTGGTGTTGCTTTGTTATTGTCAACCTGCTCTTTGTACAATTTAACTGCATCGGCAATAGACTCTGCTAATTCCTGTTGGCCTTTATCGCTGTTTAAATAGCGTTCGTCATCATGGTTGGTGATAAAGCCGGTTTCAATTAGTACTGCAGGCATATTGGTTGCCTGCAAAACCCAAATACCTTTTTGGCGCTGGTTAATGCCGAGTGCATTTCTGTCGGTTTTATCAACTTCCTGATCTATAAATGTAGCCAGTTTAATACTTTTTTGCTGATACCTGTCTGCATGTACTTTGGCCATCATCCTGTACTCCGGTGCACTAAAGTCAATGCTGTTGTAAGTGCTGTCGCTGCTGGCAGTTACATTCATTTCTTCATCCTCTTCATTCTTCATCAGCGCTTTTATTTTGTCGCTGGTTTTATGTGCCGCAAATAGCCAGATGCTGGTTCCGGCCCGCTGGCTTCCTATTTTATAATATTCGTATGTTGCTACAGTTACGGTGTATGGTGTAGAAGTTTTTTTCTTTTTCTTTCCTTTCCCGGTAACCTTTACTTTGTACCTTGTTTCCTGGTGGGTGCCTGTTTGTCTTCTGCCGGTTTTTAAATCCACAGCATCGGCATGTATGCAAATAAAAAGATCCCCCTTATTGTTGTTTGCAATATCTGCCTTTTCTGGTGGGGATTGGTAAACATCTGTAGTGCGGGTGGGAATAATTTTTACATCGGGTAATTGTTTACGTAATGCTGCCACCAGTTTGTTACTGATGGCTAGTGTCACATTTTTTTCATAAGAACCAAGTCCTCCTTCGTAGCTGCCTGTTGCACCATAATCTTTACCACCATGGCCTGCATCTACAATAATTGTCTTAATGGATCTTGAATTTTGTGCATCTGCAGCATTTAAACAACAAAGAAAAAATGATAACAGAGCAGGTACAACATATTTTGCATTCAGCATCTCGACAATAGATTTACAGGGGGTTTATAATAATAGGTTTTCCTTCACAACAATTGAGGCTAATATGGTTATTTTTGCCGCAACTGCAATGAACAACGTGTACAAAGGTAAGGCAAAATATATATCAGCATCCGTGGTAATGGCCGTCTTGCTCATGCTAACAGCTGGAGCTGGTGGCGGAAGGTATTTTAATAAAAGCTTTTACAAAACATTAACGGCTGATACCATTCCCATCAAGAAAAAATCACCCTTAAATCCGGTAATTGTAAAACCGGCGGCCATACGGGATTTGATAAAAACCGATACGTTTCCCTCAACAAACATTGTCGACAGCAATCGCACAAACAGCGTTCAAAAAATTGACACATTCAGTATAAAGTTTTCTAAAGATTCGTTGGATGGTCCGGTGACTTACCATGCTGATGATTCCTTAGTGATGGACGTACCCGCCAACAAAATAACACTCTACGGAAAAAAATCAAATGTAAAGTACCAGGATAACGAATTAAAGGCTCCGGGTATTACATTTGACCAACGTACCGGCCTGGTTACCGCTGCACTGTTAAGAGACAGTACAGGAAAGGTAATTTCGTCGCCTTCCTTTAAACAAAAAGAAATGACGACTGTGAGCGACAGCATCGTTTACAATATGAAAACGAATAAGGGACTTACCAAAGGAACGTATTCGCAACAGGGTGAAATGTACATTTACGGTGAAAAAATAAAGAAGGTTGATACCAGTGTTTTTTATGCTTACCAGGCACGCCTTACTACCTGCAACCTCGATACACCTCACTTTGCATTTGTAAGTAAAAAAATAAAATTCATTAATAAAAAATTTGCAGTTACCGGACCTGTGCATCCGGAGTTTGAGGGTATTCCAATTCCCATTGTAATACCTTTTGGCATTTTCCCCATGTCGCAGGGACGGCACTCTGGTTTAATTGCTCCGGCTTTTAATGCCAATGCACAATTGGGCATTGCATTGGAGGGCATTGGCTACTACAAAGTGTTAAGCGAAAATTTTGATGCAACTATAAGGGGTACGCTGTATTCGTATGGCAGCTGGACAATGTTGCTGAGCCCTCGCTATTATAAACGGTACCATTACCAGGGTAATTTTTCACTGGATATTCAACATATTAAAACCAGTTTTAAAGGAGATCCGGATTATAACCTTGCAAAGACATTCAATATAAGATGGACGCATAGCTCCGATACCAAGGCAAGGCCGGGTGTAAATTTTAGCGCCAATGTAAATGCGGGCAGTAGCAAGTTTAACAAGTATGTACCCAATAGTCCCAACAGAAATTTCAGCAACCAGCTTAGTTCGAGCATAAGCTACACAAAAACATGGAAAGACAAGCCGTTTAATATTGCTGTTATTGCGAATCATAACCAGAACACCAATTCAAAAACCATTAATATCACCTTACCGGATTTAAGTTTTAATGTGAATACGCTTTATCCTTTTAGAAGGCCTGAAGCAGTGGGTAAATTAAAATGGTACGAGAATATAGGGGTTGCCTTAAACACCAATGCAAAAAATCAAACTTTTTTTTCTGATGACACCGCCCGCAGCAAAGGTAAATCCATTAGCAGCCAGGCGGCAGCCAATATGCAATGGGGAGCCACACACAATGTTCCCATCACTCTTTCATTACCTCCGCTAGGGCCATTGCAGGTAGCACCGGGCATTTCTTATTCAGAAAGGTGGTACCAGCAAAAAATATATCAGCGGTGGAATGATACAGCCAGGAAAGTTGATACCAGCATTAGCAAAGGATTTTATGCAGCACGCCAAATGGCATTTAGTATGGGCGTCTCCACACGGATATTCGGTATGTTTGGCTTTGGTAAAAACTCAAGGGTAAAAGCCATCCGGCACGAAATAAGGCCACAAATTAGTGCCAGTTACACACCCAATATGAATGGCAAATATTATTACGATTTGCAGTCAGATACTTTTGGTACAAAGACAAGGGCAAATGTATTCAGCAATAATACCTTTACGCAGGCATTTTCTGAAGGCCGCTTTGGAGGATTGAGTTTTAGCGTGGATAATATTTTACAAATGAAGGTGAAGGACAAAAAGGATACCAGTGCTGAGGCTACAAAAAAAGTTACCCTGCTGGATGGATTAAGCCTTGGCGGTGCATATAATTTTCTACAGGATTCTTTTCAGTTAAGTTACCTTAATTTATCTGTCCGTACAAACCTGTTCGATAAAATAAACATTACAGCCAGTGGTTCATTGGACCCTTATCAAAATGATACCACCGGCAGGCGGGTAAATAAGTTGGTGTGGAAAGATAAATATCTTACGCTGGGCAGGTTAACCAGCGCCAGTCTTTCTATCTCCAGCCAGTTTCAGGGTGGGGATAAAAAAAAGCAACAGGATAAAACCAAATCGCTACGTAATGCGGTAAATCCCTATACGGGTTTACCTGTTACTGATGAACAGGCAGAGGCTGCATACATTAGTAACAATCCTGCCGACTTTGTAGATTTCAGCATACCATGGTCAGTAAATTTTGGGTATTCGCTCCGTTTTAATTCGGTATTTAACCGATTGAAAAAGAAGTATGATATCGAAATGAGTTCCGATATGAATTTTAGCGGCACACTTAGCCTTACCCCCAAATGGCAGGTTGGCCTAAATGGTATTTACAATTTTACCACCAAACAATTGGGCATGATTTCCATCTCCATTTCAAGAGAAATGCATTGCTGGCAAATGTCTATAAATCTTTCCCCTGTTGGTACACAGCGGTTTTTTAGTATCGTTATCAGTCCAAAATCTGCGTTGCTGAGAGATATTAAAGTAAACCGCACTAGAAACTTCTTCGATTTGTAAATACTGATTAAGCAATTAAATACTTTCTACAAAACGCATTAAATGATTGCTCATTAATTGTTGCTGTACTACCCGGCTCTAACTGAAGTAGCTGGTTGTTTTTAAAATCGAGTGTAAGAAGGTTGTCTTTTAAGATGATATTATTAAACTGCTCCCACGGATAGTTTTTAATTCCCAAAGCCCGTTGTATAGATACGCCGGATTCATCTACAATTATGAAGGGCTTTTTATCTAACAAAGAAGATGTTATTGCAACCAGCAGCAAAACAAGTCCAAATCCAACGGAGTGTGTTGAGATAAACAGCATCACTGCAGTTACGGCGAGCAATACCATTTTTTTTACCTTCAATTTATTAAATAAATAATCCACCAAAAATGCTGAAGCTAACAATACACTACCAACAATGAGGTTGACAGCAACATAATTGCCGGCTCTGTAAACAAAGGCAGCAATACCTGCCAATGCCAGCAACGAACGAGTGACGACTACATCAATTTCCCGGCTGTTATTTTTTAGTGGGATAGAAAACATGCATGGCTGGTTTGGTAAAACACCGGTTTATAATTGTACACATTTGCCCGCCAGCTAAAAAGCCAGCTTAATAAGGCAGGCTAAGCAGGGTTGGAAGCAACGAGAAGATTGCACAACTTGAATAAGCATCTGGCACCAACATTTTCGTCCCATTCATCCTGGCTTATGCCTATTTCATTTAAATCGAACCCTACTATTCTTCTGCCAGATTTTTGTATTTTTTTAAAGAGATAAAATATGGCTTCTGTTTCAAAACCGCCCTGAACAGGCGTACCGGTATGTGGACAAAGTTTTGGATCAAGGCCATCAATATCAAAACTGATAAATACGTTGGCTGGCAGCTCATCTATTATCTGGTTCGTAATCTGCTGCCAGCTATCTCCCTCATACAAACGTTCTTTAATATCCTTATCAAAAAAAGTGGTAACCCTATCGGTATTTGCATTGATAAAATTCCATTCTTCCTCGCAATAATCCCTTACACCAACCTGCACTAATTTTTTTAATTGCGGAATTTCTTTTAAAGCATTGTACATAACCGAAGCATGTGAATAAACAAAGTTTTCATACGCAACCCTTAAATCGCAATGGGCATCAATCTGCAGTATTCCAAAATCTCCATGTTTTTCAGCAATGGCTTTAAAATATCCTAAAGGCGTACTATGGTCACCGCCGAGTAAAGCAACCAATTTACCTGCGGCCAAAAGATCTTTTGTTTGTTCATAAACCCACTCGTTTAAAAGCACACCGCCTGCATTTACTTCCTTAAGAGTTTTACACATAAACTTGTTAGCGTTTACATCTTCGCCACCTGCTATGTAATTAATGTAGAGTTCAGCTTCTTTGCGTAAATAATCACTCTTCATCAATATCTTTCTATCACTGCTCCGCATAAAATAACCCTGCTTCCACTCGTCTTTAAATTCGGGATCAAAAAGATCTACCTGCAGGCTCGCCTTAAAAACATGCTCGGGAGCTCTAGCTGTACCTGCATTGTAGCTTACGGTAACTTCCCAGGGTATCGGCAATATTACAAGCCGGGATTCTTCTTCGGAAAAGGGCAAACCAAAAATGTTATTGTTGGGGTTACCTACGGAGTTGGGATCAAATTGAGAGAGATCAGTCATTACTGTTGTTTAAATAATTGGTGTACAGAAGTTGTTTTCTGCAAAAAACCGTGCAAAGATAAGCCACCTGCTTTCATCCGGCATTTAGTTTTTTAAATATTAACACCAAAAAAAGTTTTTGACTGTTATGAAAAGCCATAGTTTTTATTTAAAAGGAAGGTTAAAACGAAAGTATCGTTAAACAAATAAACTACAGGCAACCGCATTTGTTTTAACTTTGCATCGCAAAAGAAAATACCATGAAAAGAACACATATTATCCTGTTGGTAGTAATCGCATTTGCAATTAGTGGTTTACTGATGTTTTCCGCAGATTTCTCAACCTATGATACCATTCAATCTGCCAAAAACAAGCAAGGTAAATTTGTACACCTGATTGCCAAACTTGATAAGGCTTATCCAATTGAATACAATCCTGCAAAAGATCCAAATTTTCTTTCCTTTACCGCAACCGATAGCTTGGGCGGGTCTACAAAAGTAGTTTACCATAATACCAAGCCAACTGAACTGGAACACAGCGAAAGGGTTGTATTAAAAGGTAAGATGAAGGGAGATGTTTTTGAATGCAGCGAAATATTATTAAAGTGTCCCAGCAAATACAAAGACGATAAAAAACAGTTGGAGAAAATGATGGAAACCACTCCAAAAGCTGCTGTTGCAGGTGCTGCTGGCAAATAGTCGCTGATTAATTTTAATAAGGAATAAATTTACTTTAAGCAGTTTTAAACCTGTTGAGGGATAAAAGGTTTCTATCCCTTTTTACAAAAAAAAACCGGAATTTAATGGAATTTGAAGGTGAACATTTAGGCTTGGGTATGTGGGGACATTTTTTTGTATTGCTGGCTTTTACTACTTCTTTGCTGGCAACCATTGGGTACATACTTGCAGCCAATAAAAAAGAAATTACAGAAAAAAAATCCTGGATAAAATTTGCAAGAATAAATTTCTACATACAGGTTGCGGCTGTTTTAACCGTTTTTGGTTGTATATTTTATATGTGCAGCAACCACTACATTGAATACCTCTACGCCTACAAACACACATCAAAAGAATTAGAATTTAAATACCTGCTGGCCTGTATCTGGGAAGACCAGAGTGGTAGTTTTTTGCTATGGACCATCTGGCATTGCCTGATTGGTATTTTTCTCATTAATAAAAGTAAAGAATGGGAAGCGCCGGTAATGACGGTAGTGAGTGCTGCACAGGTTTTTTTAGCCATGATGATTATGGGTTTGTATATTTTTGGCACTAAGATCGGCAACAGCCCATTTGTATTAACCCGTAATGAAATTAACGGACCAATTTTCAGCAGGCCCGAATACCTGAGCCTCATAAAAGATGGTGTTGGTCTTAATGTATTGCTTCGTAATTACTGGATGGTAATTCATCCCCCCGTATTATTCCTAGGCTTTGCATCCACCATTGTGCCCTTTGCTTATGCCTATGCAGGCATGCAGACAAAACGCTTTGGCGATTGGGTTCAGCAAGCAATACCCTATGCGTTGTTTAGTGCCTGTGTGTTGGGTGTTGGCATTATGATGGGTGGCAAATGGGCTTATGAATCTCTATCATTTGGTGGCTACTGGGCATGGGATCCGGTGGAAAATGCTTCGCTGGTTCCCTGGCTCATTATGATAGCAGGCTTGCACACGATGGTTATTTTTAAAGCAACCGGTCATTCGCTGCGAGCCAGTTATTTATTTGGGATTCTGAGTTTTTTATTTGTTTTATACTCAACGTTTTTAACCCGTACCGGAATTTTAGGCGATACTTCTGTTCATGCTTTTACCGAAGCTGGTAAGGCAATGAATATCCTGATATTTTCTTTCCTAATTTTTTTTACTATCAGTTCGCTTTTATTTTTCGTCATCAACTTTAAAAAAATACCGGCCATTGCCAAAGAAGAAGAAAGCAGTTCCCGTGAGTTTTGGATGTTTATAGGTTCGCTGGTATTTTTTTTATCGGCTATGTTTATTATTGCTAAAACCTCGTTACCAGTTGTTAATTCCATCTTTGGAACAAAGCTGGCACAGCCAGAAAATGTGGAATTCTCCTACAATAAAGTGATGGTATTGGTTGCCATTGTTATTGGCTTTCTTACTGCCATCACCCAGTATCTAAAATACAAGGATACGCCGGCTGCATATACTATTAAAAAAATAGCAATACCTGTTTTAATTACTATCGCATTAACCGTTTTGCTGGGTATTATTTATCCCATTACCTATATAAAAGAAGGTATTGGATTTTTAGTAGCCATTTACGTTGCACTGTTTGCAACCATATTTGCGGTTGTTTCCAACGCATCCTATATCTGGCTGGCCTTAAATGGTAAACTCAAATCGGCAGGAGGTTCTGTGGCCCACCTGGGCTTTGGTTTAATGATTGCAGGCATGTTGGTTTCTGCAGGTAACAAAAAAATAATAAGCGAAGAAAAGTATAAGAATTTTGTTTTGCCCATGGGTATCGATCCGTTAACAAAGAAACAGGATAATCCAGCTGAAAATATCAATCTAATTAAACAGGTGCCTAACCAGATGGACGACTATTCTGTAACATATTTGCATGATAGTGCCGGCCACGAAAAGGGCAGGCGATTTTATAAATTGTTGTTCGAACGCAAGGATGCTTCAAAAAAAGTAACAGAGCAATTTGAGCTAAACCCAGATGTTTACCTGATGAAGGATAATAACATGAGCAGCAACCCGGATACTAAAAGTTATCTTACCCATGATGTGTTTACCTATATTTCCTATGCACTTAATCCGGAACGAAATGTTGATACGGGTAGCTTTAAAATTTCGGAAGTTGCCGAAGGAGATACTATGTTTTATAGCAAAGGGTTTGTGGTACTCGATAAGATTCTTAAAAACCCAACATCCAATAAATTTAAAATACTGCCCACCGGACCTTCCGTTGCTGCAGAGCTTACCGTTCATGGGCAAGACAGTATGCAATACAAGGCTGCGCCTATGTTAATGGTGGATAGTCTTGGTATTAAAAAAATCGATGACACGGTGTACGCACAAAACTTATTTGTACAGTTTTCCGGTGTAAGTACCGACCAGAAAAAGATTAAAATCGGCATCAAAGAATCTGATGGCATGATTGATTTTGTAACCCTTAAGGCGTACATATTCCCCTACATAAACCTTGTATGGATTGGCCTGATATTGATGGCCATTGGTTTTATAATCAGCATCGGCAAAAGAGCTAAATTATCAACCTGGCAAAGTGCTGCGTCTCTTGTATTTGTTGCACTTGCACTGTTTTACATGTTTTTACTGGCGAATTAAAATTTCTTTTAAGTAATGATAATGATTAATTGCATAAAGGATAGGTCTTGTAAGGCTTAAGCTTCTACTACTGTTGATAGGATTAAAATTACTGCTCACGACTTAGGCAATTGTAAAGTACTAACATCTGTTACCGGGTAGTGTTTTTTATTTTAACCACAGTCATAAATTCTTTTTAACATAGATAATGCATGGTCAACATTAATCAGGTTATTGAATTTTTTGCAATAAAAAAAGGCTGATTCGTTTTTCGAGACAGCCTTTTTTTATTGCTTTGATGATTAGTTATTTAAAACCGCACCTCCTAAAATGGAAAGCTTTTGCTCATCTTCCGTTATTTTCTTTCTAAGTTCATCAATATCTTTCGTTAATCCATCGAGTTTGTCAGATGCTTTTCTTGCATCTTTAGATGCATGCTCCGCTGCCTTGGCACTTTTGCCCGCTTTTTTTGCTTTGCTCTTATCGAGGGGATCTGTAGAAAGATCATCAGCAATGTCTTTGTTTTTGTCGGCAAGTCGTTGAGATTCGTCGTTTTGCTTACCCATGTAAACGGTACGGGAGGCTTTCTCATTCTCCAAGTCGGCCAATTTGAGTTTATTTTCGTTGATGTTTACTGCAATTTTTAATCTTGCTTTTTCATTGTTAAGGATGGCGATAGAATCCTTTGTAACCTGCGCCGAAATGAATCCTGCAAACAGCAGTAAACTTACTAACGTTAAAGCCAATTTCTGTTTCATATAATTTTTTTTAATTGAAATGTTTCCTAATACAGTTTACAAAATCGTGCCATATTTTTATTTTTAAATTGTTATTAAAAGTAGGGACAGAGCCTAAAAGTCATAAGAAAAACTATAACCGCACATGGACGAATTGGGGAAATTATTGTACAAAATCGCTAAAAGTTTAGGGTCTGGGAGGCTCGGGCAAAGGATAGTAGAACTTTAAAAAATCCAACCTCTTTCTGGTGTCATCATGTAGGCTTGAAAACATTTTACGATATTCTTCCGTTGCCATACTTACCCTCAATGCCGTTGCTTGTAAACAGTAAGGGGCCGCACAATAAAATAACTATTAATGTGCGACCCCGCCGAATGGGCAAAGCTGTTGTTGATTACCTGAATGGAATATGCGTTTTATTATCCTTTTCATTTAAATCGGTTCATAGAACGGTGACGATGCCAGCGAGTTGCTCCGACATGGTGGCAAGCACTGCAATTTGCTTACGCTGGTCTGGTGGCATTTTCTCATCACCTGCAAAATGCGCCATTATTCCATTTCTAAACATGGGTGCGGCATAGCTGGCCAGTGGTGCCGGTGCACCCAATACATTGGCCAGGTAGTAATTAAAATAACCATCCAATTGGTGGGCAAGAAAAGTTTTAGCATACACAGGGAAACTTACATTGCCGGGCAAACTGGTTGCAATGGATTGTACTGTTTTTGTACTTACTTCCAGTGGATTGTCCTTGATGGTTACAATACGGTATGGGCTTGGCGCAGTAACCAATGATCCCGTTTGGACATCAACCAATTCTTTTCCATTGTGAACATAAGAAGTAATATCGTTTGCATGATAGTGACCGGTAAAGATTATTTTTAACCCTGCCTCCATTTGTTGTGCAGCAACATTTTGCCAATCATCTATTACATACCCGGGATCTAATTGCGACTGGTTTGCATAATGTTCAACCAGGTTGTGATGCATCATAGCAAACACCGTTATGTTCTGTTGTTTTGCCGCTGCCAGTTGATCCAAAATCCAGGTAAGTGTAGCAGGTTTAATTCTTCCTGCAGCAACGTCACCTGCTGGCCCATATTCTTCGTATTTACTGGCATCAATGCCTATAATCCGTAGATGGTCATTGGGCTGCACTACATAGCTTAATGAATTGGCATTCCTGGCAATAGCCTGGCTGTAACCAAAATTGCCATAGATAGTTTCAAAATCAGTTTTGGAAGTAATGTCAACCGGGTACGCATTGTCGCCGTCAAATACTTTTGCTTTGGCGTTATTGATATCATGGTTGCCTGGTATTACATACACCTTAATGCCATCGTTGCGTAGTTGATTAAAAAATCCGGCCATCGCTATATTACTTACCTTTTCACCGTCTTTGGTAAAGTTGCCGGGAACAAGCAAAATATCGGGATGCTCTGTTTTGATATCGGCCAATACATTTCTGAATATTGCATCGCTGTATTGCACCATTTTAGGATCCTGGTCTACGTAATTTTTAAACGCCGCTCCGGAAGCTCCGTTATTGATTAATAGAGACGGATCCATGTAATGAATGTCAGAAACGATGGCAATTTTTAAATGTGAATTTTTCTTTGCAAGCGTATTTTGCGTGGTGGTCGTGTCATTATTTTTAATGTCTTTTTTGCACGACAATACAAGCTGGCATAGCAGTATTATAACTACTGATAATTTTGATTTCATTTTTTTAGTTTTAGTTGATGAAGAATTAGAAATACAGCTAATAATTGTTCGGTCCCGATTTTGATATCAAAACTAACAGGTGATTTAGCACATGCCTAATCGACTGTTACTACCATAATCATTATTTTTAGTAATATCTACTAATACCGGGTATAGATAAATGGTGTGCAGTAAATTTTGCAAAACCTGTGGTGCCATGCAGTAAAATTTGCAAAAAATGCAAAAGGCATCGGCTTTTTAAAATATGGAGTGACTGTTGTATTTCAAAATAGGTGCAGAATATTTGCCTGCATGGGAAACGTAAGAATGGGCGATCTAGGAATCAATCTAAGATGCCTTAAATGTAAAATGGGTTAATTTGGATTAGTGAAAAAAATATCGCAAATTGTTATTAGAAAATAACTAGTAAACAGGAAAAAGAAACCATCAAATTATTACGGCATGCCAGCATACGAAATTGAAATCATTCTTAACCGCCAGTTAGCAGATTGTCTTTCCATTCCTGTATTTATTACTGATACCATGGGCAACCTTATCTTCTACAACGAACCTGCTGAAGAGATTTTTGGAAAGCGATTTGAGGATACCGGTGAAATGCCGGTAGAACAATGGTCAACCATGTTTAGGCCGGTTGATGAAGCTGGAATTAGGCTTCCGCCAGACGAATTGCCGCTGGTGAAAACTTTGCAAAATGCAACACCGCACCACAAGACCTTTTGGATAGAAAGCCTGCAGGGAAAAAATCAAAAAATCTCGGTAACATCATACCCCATTATTGGCAGAACAGGAGTAATGTCGGGCGCTGTTGCTATTTTCTGGAAATCAAACGATGAATGAAAATTAAATTATGGGGCGTACGTGGATCCATCACCACTACGGGCCCTGAAACCGCTTATTATGGAGGCAATACTTCCTGCGTAGATGTGTGGGAAGACGGTTGTGTGCTGGTATTAGATGGCGGATCTGGCATACAAAAGCTGGTGTTGGATAATGAATTGGTTACAAAACGGATTGATGTATTATTAACCCACCTGCACATGGACCATATACAAGGCCTGGGTTTTTTTAGTCCATTGTTCGATCCGTCTATGGAAGTACACATTTGGGGGCCTGCAAGCATTACACGTACGCTGCATTCAAGGCTGAGCCGATATCTTTCGCCTCCGCTTTTTCCTGTACTGATTCGTGACCTACCATGTAAGCTAACGTTTCATGAAATACAAAACAGCCATTTTACAATTGGCCCTTTTACCATTCATACAGATTATGTTATTCATCCGGGGCCTACAGTTGGTTTCCGGGTTAGTGGTCGCCGGTCTACCTTCACGTATATTCCTGATCATGAACCTGCACTCGGCAAAAATGGCATCATAAAAAGCAGCCAATGGCTTTCCGGATTCGACCTTGCAGTGGGTGCAGATTTATTATTGCACGATGCCCAATATACCGGGCAGGAATATTTAAAGAAAAAAGGCTGGGGTCATTCGTCAATGGAAGATGCCGGGCTTTTTGCATCTATGGCAGGCGTAAAAAGAGTTTTATTTGCCCATCACGATCCATCCCGAACTGACATACAACTGGATGATATTTTTACTGCATTTCAGGAAAAAAACAGCTACACATTCAATTATCAATTGGCAAGAGAAGGCATGGAAATTATATTGGATGATTTATAACAGCAGCAATTGATAAATTATTTTAGGTCTAAGATCCACGACCGGTTGGTGGAGCTAAGTTGCTGCCCTGCCCGGGCAGTTTGCCTGGGTGAAAAATCTTATCTGCAACAAAGGCATTGCCCAACGCATCTTACGCAAAACCCGATGGCCTTCCATTATTAAGCAGTGATGCCTTCAATTTAGCTCTCTTTCATACGCTGTAAGTTGTTGGTAAATGAAGCTATCATTACATTCTAAATTATTTGATTAAATGATATCCTTGTTGGATAGGTCACAAATCTATATATCCCTACTGTTTATTTGGTGTTTCTTCTCACAAGAAAAAAATTTGGCATTTAAGTTGATATATGTTAAAAAAATATCTAATTTTCACTAATAATTTAACCCAATAAAAAAATTATTACAGTTATAAAAAATCATGACTTACCTGTGCGGAATTTTATTTAATGTGTTTGCAATCGGTGTTATCACATACAATGTTAAAAGCCAAAGACGAGAATTAATTGTGTTATAAAGGCTGAGGATTAACTCATTTTTTTAAAACTTATAAAGCTGATTGTTATGTATTCAAAAAATTTTGACCCCAAAAACTTTGTTAGAATTATAAATATCTTACTCATACTAAGTGCATCAATTCTTATAATTCTAACAATGATAGGCAGGTAGTCTACCTTTTTAAACAGTATAAAAAAAATACGTTTTTTTGGAGAACACATATTATTTTTAAATAATTCCATCTTTTACAAATGAATTGATAGTTTTACGAAAAAATGAATATTCATAGCATTCTTTAATAAATTTTGAAAACGAAAGAAAAAATACTGCCTGCGTTTCTTACTGGCGGCGGCCACATGGGAGAACTTATCCGTTCATTTGATTGGGCTCAAACTCCACTCGGCTGTCCTGATACCTGGCCGCTCAATTTACGCTTTGCAGTGCGTCTCATGCTTGATAATCCTTTTGGTATGTACATAGCATGGGGCAAAGAATACATTCAATTGTATAATGATGGCTACCGTCCTATCCTTGGCAGCTCAAAACATCCACAGGCACTGGGTTTAAGTACACGCCAAACTTTTGAAGAAATATGGCCAACCATCGGGCCAATGTTTGACGATGTAATGCAGGGTACACCAGTGGGCTTCCCCAATTTAATTTTGCATTTGAACAGGAATGGATATGTAGAAGAATGTTTTTTTGATTTCTCCTACATTCCTATCCGTTTAGAAAACGGGGAAATAGGCGGTGTGCTGGTTACCGTAATTGAAACCACCGAAAAAGTAAAAGCAGCAAAAGCACTAAAAGAAAGTGAAGAGGAATTACAATTTGCCATCGACGCAACCGAATTAGGCACCTGGGATTTAAACGTCACCACCAATAAATTCAAAGCAAACAGCCGTTTAAAAGAATGGTCTGGGCTAAAGCCCGAAGAGGAAATAGACTTGTCAACCGGCTTTGCATCGATAGCGGAATATGACAGGGGGCGGGTATCATTGGCTGTTGAATCTGCTATTCAATTTTCTTTGGGTGGGCAATTCGATATTGTTTACACCATTATTCATCCCCAAACAAAAATTGAAAGAATAGTAAGGGCAAAAGGCCGGGCAACATTTAATGAAAAAGGCGTTGCTTACCGGTTAAATGGCACGCTTCAGGATGTTACTCAGGACGTAATTGCACGCAGATTACTTTCAGAAGGCGAAACAAAATTCAGAACACTGTCCGAATCTATTCCGCACATGGTATGGACATCCACACCTGATGGAAAGAGAAATTTCTTCAACAAATATTTTATTGATTACACCGGATTATCGTTTGAAGAATTAAGCGGAGATGGTTGGCAGGCGCTGATTTTTCCTGATGACCTCAAAAAAGAATTGGAACAATGGAATCACACGCTTAAAACAGGCGAAGATTTCAGAATTGAAAAGCGCATTCGTCGGCACGATGGAACTTACCGATGGCATCTTTGCCATGGTATTGCTCAAAAAAACCCGCTGGGGAAAATTATTGGGTGGATAGGAACAAAAACAGAAATTGAGGAACAGAAACAAATTGCTGAAGCATTAGCTTACGGTGAAGAACAATTTCGAACATTTGCAAACAGCATTCAAAACCTTGCCTGGATTGCTAACGGTGAAGGATGGATTTATTGGTATAACCAGCGCTGGTACGATTATACCGGAACCACTTTTGAGGAAATGGAAGGCTGGGGATGGCAAAAAGTGCATCATCCCGACCATGTCGAAAAAATATTAGCCGTATGTAAAGAGTTATGGAAAAAAGACGAGTCGTTTGAATTAACCTTCCCCCTTCGCAGACACGACGGCGAATACCGTTGGTTTTTAACCCGTGCTTATCCCGTAAAAGATGCCAGCGGTAAAATTGAGCGATGGATAGGAACCAATACCGACATTACTGAGCAAAAAAGTTTTACCGAAGAATTAAAAGCGAAAGTAAAAGAAAGAACAGCGGAACTGGAGCAAAGAAAGAATTTTGTTGAAACTATATTAGATACCAGTAACGAATACATAGCCGTGTATGGAACCGATTTTACCCTGATTGATTTAAATAAAGCAGTAGAAAATATGATGGGCAAAAAAAAGGGGGAGTTAATCGGCAAAAAATTATTAGAAATATTGCCCCATGCTAAAGGCACAAAAGCAGAAAAAGATTTGCAAAGTGCCTTTAATGGAAACACTATTCATAACGAATCATTTCAATCTGCAGTTACAGGGCGATACATAGAAAATTACATTACCCCCTTAAAAGACAAACAGGGTAATATTTATGCAGCGCTGGTTATAGCCACCGACGTAACCAAAATTGCTTTAAAGCAAAAGGAAATAGAAAACGTAAACGAGCAATTACAACTGCAAAATCAAACCTTTGAACTGGCAGAAAACATTGCAAAAATGGGAAGCTACAAATGGAACCTTGTTACTGGTTCATTAGAGTATTCTGATAATTTATTCCGGTTATTTGATTGTGAGCCCAAAGAATTTCAACCTTCAGTAGAAAACTTTTTATCGTTTATTCACCCAGACGATTTGCAGCAGGTAATAAATAATTTGGAGGAGAAAATACAAGCAGGTAAGTCAGTAGAAACATCGTACCGTATTGTGAGCAACAAAGGAATAATAAAACACCTGCGTTCAAGTGCTAGCCTTACGGCAGATGCTGAAAATCGCATCATTATAGGAACAGTACAGGATATAACCAACGACATAGCTGCAGCTGAAGAATTAAGAACAAAAAACATGGAGCTTGAAAGGATCAATGATGAACTTGCATCTTTTAGCTATGTTGCCAGCCATGATTTAAAAGAACCGCTACGAAAAATCCAGACCTTTAGCAGGCGCATTGTCGAACTGGAAAGTTTTTCCGATAAAACACAAGACTATTTTAATCGTATAATTTCAGCCGCAGAACGAATGCAGAACCTGATTGATTCGTTGCTTAATTTTTCAGTTGCAAATAAACCCGGATTGATTTTGGAACCATGTGATTTGAATGTTATTATTGAAGAATTAAAAAACGACCTTCAGGCAAGCATAAATGAAAAGCAGGCAGTTATAGAATATGAGCAGCTACCCACTATAAACGGCGTGTTAAGTCAAATTGCTCAACTCTTTACCAACCTGCTCGACAATGCCATTAAATACAGCCAACCAGGATTAAGACCGCATATAAAAATTACGGCTTCCATTTTAGAAGGAAAAGAAATTATGAATGTGGCTGCAAACCAACAAAAACAATATCACGCCGTTAAAATTGCCGACAACGGAATTGGTTTTGAAAAAGAATATACCAATAAAATTTTTGAACTCTTTCAGCGGCTGCATGGCAAAAATGAATATTCAGGAACAGGTATCGGTTTAGCCATTGTTAAAAAAATTGTTACCAATCACAATGGGTTTATTACTGCCGAAGGAAACATAAATAAAGGAGCAACATTTATCGTATACATACCAGCAATATGAAGAAAATTTTATTAATTGATGACGATTTAGACGACCAGTTTTTTTTTAAGGAAGTCATTGAGTCTATAGATGCTGCACTGCATTGCGATACCGCAACCAACGGCAAAATTGCACTTGAAAAATTAAAAGTATGTCTATCATTACCCGAAATAATTTTTCTTGATATCAATATGCCCATTATGAATGGGGTAGATTTTATGATACAAATTAAAAAAGAAAAAGCATTAACGGAAATTCCGATTTGCATTCTCACCACATCCAATATAGCCCGAGATGTAAAATTGGCGGAAGAACTTGGAGCACACTGTTTTCTTACCAAACCAAACGACTTCAGCATGCTTCGTAAGCAACTGCAACAAATTTTATTTGGTGATTTATCTTCCAATGTATTCACATCAATTGCATAAATTTTCGTGATAAAAATCCACCGTTTTATTGTTCTGCGTTCCTTTGACTGTTACAGGATAAAGAATTTGAAATGAGCTTTCAGGCCTTCCCTTTCTATGAAATGCGTATAATTTTGAGATTTGCATCCTATCTGCATTGTAATAGAAGAAGTAAAAAAAGGGACCAGATTCATTTTGTGGGGAATAAATGGAAGTTTAGATTTTTTTGGAAAGTTACCATTTTAACATTTGGCTACTTCGACAGTAAATTATTTTAATGAAAATGAATAATGTATATCAATTACGCCCGAGGCGTAGCCTATTTGTAGATAATGAAAGATAAAGTACATTGCCCCAGAGGGGCAACCTCCTACATTGGCTAATCATAATATTCAAAAAGATACTCATCTTTAAAAGCAACTTCAAATAATTTTAACAGGCTGATATATTCTGTTTTGAATGATAGCTTTTCATGATGTTTCTTTTGGTTTATGATGTATTTGCATACCTGTTCAATTTGTGATTTTCCGTAAGAAAATGCACCATATCCAGACTGCCATTGAAATTTTCCTTTAATAAATCCTTTCTCATTGATCCAGTTGTTGCTTGCCCGTTTTATATCTTTCACCATATCTGAAATTGCAATTACAGTATTTAAACCTAAGAAGATATGAATATGGTCAGGCATACCATTAATAGAAAGTATTTTATGGTTGTCATTTTGTACAACGGCAGTTATATATTTATAAAGTTCCTCTTCCCAGGCAAACTGAATGAAATTATTCCTACCCTTTACGGCAAAAACAAATTGAAAATGCAATTGTGTGAACGTAGCACCCATGGTCTTTAATTTATCAGGTTGCCCCGCTGGGGCAAAGGGCGCAAAGAAGATTAAAATCTATTTGGTTATTCTATTAAACCATTTACATCTGATACTTCTTACAGAATTTGAAATATTTCATAAACAATGCTTTTGTTCACTTACTCCCCACGAAATACAGGTGATCCAAAAAAAGCGACCCTGTCAACAGCAGCGGATAACATTTCTTACCGCAAACCGCTTTGCCAGGGCACGCCCTCGAAACCCGCTATTTCCAGGAAAAATATTCCCCAGAAAAGGGGTGAAATTTAACGTAATTGCTTTTAGTTACTTCTTAAAGCATATCCCTCATTCTTTTAATATCGTCGTGGCTTGCCTTCAATGTTTCTTTTTGCGACGTTATCAATTGGCGGGTTTCGGTATCCATCTCAGCATCAGATGCCAATGCTGCATCGTAGGCATTTTGAGCTTGATCTTCTCCATATTCGCAGGATGACAGGATTGCTTTTCTATCGTTCCCTGTAAATACCGCTTTCACATCCATCCAGGCCCTGTAGATTTTCCCTAAGGCTGTTGATCCACTTTCAGGATCGCCACCCAATTTTCTTACATGTGCTGTTAATGCAGAAACGTTCAACCTGCTTTCATCAGCCATTTTCATAAAAACCGGTGTAAGTGCAATGTCAAATTTTTTACTCTCGTCTGCAGCATTTCGGTATCCCTCTATCCGATCGTAATTAATTTTGATCAGGTCGTTTACCACTTCTACTAACTGGTTTGTTGTTGTTTCCATAATAAAGTGTTTTAGAATAAGTTTTAAATATTCATGCCAGTTTTTTACGCAAATCATCAAATGCAGCCCCCACTATTAGTATGCCCTTATCACTCCTAAATTTTACCTCAATAAATATTTTTAATATGGCAGCACATCACGCTCTTGTAGAAATTGTTACACAAAATGTGAAGGGGAGGAGTAATTTTTATTTGAAAAACAAGTAGACTGTCAACACAGTGTCTAAAGTTTTTTCGGCATAATTTTTAGTCAGTTCTCAACGATTAAATCTCTCTTATTATGTTGATAAAATATCTTTAAGGATTGGTAAGGTACCATTAAGGACTGGTGAAACTTAAAATAGTTATGCAGTAGATTTTTTTCTCTGCAACCTTTCACCCAAAGATTTATTTTTTGAAAAGATATAGAAGACATAACAAACCAAAATGCCATGAAGGTGAAAAAAGAAAAGACTAACTACATAGATCAATTAAATGCCATAAAACAAAAATTGAATGCGCCGGATGAATTTCCAAAGCCTACAAAGCCACCTGAAGTATATCCCGATAATATCCCGGAAATAACTCATCTTCCCAATGAAGTGCCAAATCAAATTCCAGTAGAACATCCTGAACCGGATGTACCAAATGAACAGCCACATGAAAAAAATAGTGAATAATCGCTTATCATAACTTTTTAAGAAATATTGAATGTACTTTGGTTTCGGTAAAATTTCAAAAAGGAATCAAACAGCTAAAGAATCTCATTTGGTTAAATAAATATTCGTGGAAAATTTGTTTTTTTGCATTGGAAATAGTTTTTGAAACATTTATTTTACATTACCCTGAATCATTTAATTTTTATTAACCTGTTTACTTTTGTTGTTACTAACTTGTTTGCAAAAATGGGTAGAAAAGGTGTGTGGAAAGGTGGGTGCAAAGTAATGCGCATGACTATGAGTTCAATAACGAAGTATATATATAAATCAATTAATTATGAAACCACCTGTAAAAATATTGGTTATTGATGATGATGAAGATGACTTTCTGATTTTAAATGATTATATAAAAGCTATAACGGAGCAGCATTTTATTATTGACTGGTGCAGCAACTATAAAGAAGCTGTAATCAAAATATGCGAAGGTGAGCATGATTTGTATTTTGTTGATTATTGGCTGGGCGCAAAAACCGGACTTGATCTTATAAAGGAAGTAAGTAAAAAAAAATGTGAGGCCCCATTAATACTGCTTACAGGCAATGGTAACCGCAAGATTGATATTATGGCAATGGAGTATGGTGCTGTTGATTATCTTGTAAAAAACGACCTAGGTCAGGAAAAACTTGAACGATGTATCCGGTATTCGCTGGAAAGAGCAAACACCGAAAAAGTACTCCGGAATAACGAACGAAAATTTCGTAACATTTTTGAACGCTCTAAAGACCCTGTATTTACCGCAAACGAAGATTTAGTTTTTTTGGAAGTGAATGACGCAACCGTCAAACTGCTGGAATGCAGCAGAGAAGAATTAACTTCCAAAACGGTTTTTGATTTTTTGAGTACCCACCAGGATATTTCTTACATCCAAAATGAACTGACCTCAAAAGGTTTTGTTTACGACCGGTCAACTGAATTTAATGCCCGGGAGTCTGGCATAAAAAATTGTGTAGTTACGCTGTCGAGGGAAGTCGATATCACAGGCGGCACTTACTACCAGGGTATCATACATGAAATAACAGCATTGAAGAAAGCCGAGAAATTAAACCTTGCATTGGAAAAAATGAAAATGGCAAGCCGTATTTTACGCACCATGGCTCATGAAATAAGGAACCCTCTGAATAGTATTCTGCTTTCGCTCGGTGAGTTAAAGGATGCTACGGAGATTGAAGAAAGGTCCTTGTATATGGATATTATAGCCCGTAATGGCAATCGAATTAGTAAGCTGGTGAGTGAACTGTTAAATTCATCCACTCCTGGTAAAATATTGGTTGAAAAAAAGTCGCTTCAATCAATTTTAGATGAAAGCCTGGAATCAGCTAGCGACCGGCTGCAACTGCAAAACATACAACTTAAAAAAGACTACATAAAGGACCATGCATGGGTGATGGCTGATAGCGAAAAGCTAAAAATAGCTTTATTGAATATTGTAATAAACGCAGTGGAGGCCATGCAAAAGGAGCAAGGCGAATTAAAGATTTCTTTAAAAGAAAAAGACGACGAACAATATGCAGTTTTTATACAGGACAATGGGTGCGGAATAAGCAAAGAAAACCTGGTGAAATTGTTTGAGCCCTATTTTACTACCAAGCAAAACGGCGTGGGCCTTGGGCTTGCGTCAACCCTCAATATCTTACAATCGCACAATGTTTCGGTAGATGTTGACTCTGTGGTATCGGAAGGAACAGTTTTTAAATTATTTTTTAATAAAGCATAAAGCTCTACACTCAAGACTTCGCTAACTATGCGCAGGCATGGTGTGGCAATGGGGAATAATTTCCAACATTCTTAAATTAGTATAAATATTTCCACATCCTTAGTACCCCCAACGGCTACATACCCCCTTTTTATATACTTTGGCATAATTTTAAGCTATGTCAATATTATTAATTAACTAAACTAATAAGAAATGGAAGCCAACTTTCAGCCTACTAAAAGAAGTCACCAGAAGAAAACCCTTTTTATAAATGCGTTATTAGCATTAATGATCTTGTCATTTTCGAGTTGTGAAATTATAGGTGGTATTTTTAAAACAGGCATGGGAGTAGGAATATTTCTGGTGGTAATTGTTGTTGCCATTGTCCTTTACATTGTTAGCAGGATTGGGAGAAGCAAGCAGTAAGCTACCGATGGCTCTTGAAATTTTGTTTCAACCTATTAATTTAAAATCGCCTCATCGTATACGGAAACCAAGATGAAGTGTTTTAAAAAAAGCACATAATGATAGACATACCTGAAAAAAAAAGGGGAAAATCCTTTGAGACTTTTGCAACTGCTGTTTCCAAGGCGGCAGGAAGTACTTTCGCATTTCTAAGTGCATTTAGCCTGGTATTAGTGTGGGCCATCTCAGGCCCTGCCTTTCACTTTTCCGAAAGCTGGCAAATGGTAATAAATACAGGAACCACCATCATTACATTTTTAATGGTTTTTCTAATTCAAAAAGCGCAGAACAAAGATTCATTGGCAATACAACTAAAATTGAACGAACTGGTAGCTGCCCATAAGTTTGCAAGTAACCGCCTGGTAGACGTAGAGAACATGACCGAAGAGGAATTAAAAGTGATACAAAAATATTACAGTAAACTAAGTGAATTTACCAAGATGGAAGAAACCTTGCAACAATCGCATTCAATCGATGAGGCTCATGAGCAGCACAACTTAAAATTGGAAATGGAACGTGAGCTGAAAGAAAAAACTACATAATAAAATACAATTGAGCAAAGCCGGGAGTAGGATAATCTAAATAATAAAACCGGCATATTTATTTAATGCATTTCTACATTTTGTAATCACTAAAAAAATCAATATGAAAAAATTAATTTTTGAGGCAGCCCAAAAAATTATAATGCTGTTTGTTTTTTGCGCAACACAATTGGTGGCCTGGAGCCAGGATGACGTGTCTCATTCTACAACAACAGTTACCACCAAAACGACTAATAGTTTTCAGGTAGAGCCCTGGATGTGGATAGTAGGAGGTGCCGTGTTACTGGTGATATTAATAGCATTGCTCCGTGGCAATACCAGCAAAGATGTGTCTCGGACTACCGTAATTAAAAGAGATACCATCTAGGGTAATAGCTTGTTTGGCTATAAAAACAGAAAAAGGTTACTTAAACTTTATTTCATATCTGCACCATTCGGCAAAACGTACCAACCTACACACCAACAGGGAAATATTACCCTGCTGGTGTGTTTATTTTTTTTTAAAGGCCGGATGATCTTTTCAATTAAATTAATTGGCTCTTTATGGCAATTGAAATAATTCCCCGGCAAAACGACGGAGGTAAATCAGACAATAGCTATTCGGTTAATTGCAACAGTAAACCGGATGCCATCGACCTTTATAAACGTTCAGTTGAGAAATTACTGGATGTAAACAACTGGGAAGAAATCAGCAAAGGAATTATTAAAGCAGCTTTCAATTTGTGCGACAAGTTTGGTAATGAAGTTGATAGGCCGCCCCAGGAGGAAGACTACTTTAAAATCGATATACCTGGCCCGGGTTCGGTAAATGGCGAAGGATACGATTGGGTGCAGGTCGAAAATATTATTACTGAAAATGATCCTGTCAATGATACAGATCAAATAAGTATTAAGGTTAGGCCAGCTTCCTGTCCACTTAATAGCAAAGAATCAATTGCTCATTTTTTTTCTGACTCGTCTACCAGTACTTTTTTAATAAAAAGAGAAAAGACTGTTGTGACTGCCGAGATTCATGGCCGAAATGAAAAGCCAAATCACCAAAGCGAAAACACAGTTGAAGTAATAAGGAATAAAGTAGCGGCAACAGGTGCAATGCTTAGTTTCTCTGATTTTCAATGGAAGCAATTGGCAATAGGTTTTTTATCATAATGGAAAAAATATACGGCAGATTTACACCAATCCGTTTGTTCTAAAATAGGAACGGTTGTTTAGGTTTTTACTTCATCATACAAATGCCGGATAAGCCCATCTGCCAAACCAATTTTAGGAACAGAAATTTCTACTGCTCCGGCCCATCGCATCACATTGATGTAGATGAGCAATGCAGGAACTATTACATCTGCCCTGTCTTCCCTTAATGCGTATTTGACAATTCTTTCTGCAAGTGTTACACTGCTTAGCTCTTTATAATAATCCCTTAGCAATTCCAGGGAAAGTGGCTTACCATCTTTCTTCTTGCTCATCGAGAATACTT
This sequence comes from Chitinophagaceae bacterium, assembly GCA_025360525.1. Taxonomy (GTDB): domain Bacteria; phylum Bacteroidota; class Bacteroidia; order Chitinophagales; family Chitinophagaceae; genus Ferruginibacter. Next base: position 33,941 of record JANYCA010000143.1, read on the forward strand.
TGTTGATGTTACCTCCGCTACCAATTGCTACTACTTCCTGGTGGCCTTTTGTAAAGGCACGGATGGTTTCCTTCATCGTATCCCACTCAACATCTGTTACCATATTTTTCAACAGCCGTATGGTTCCGATGTTGAACGATTTTTTGTAAATGAGAATGCCGTTACTAAAAAAAGATAATTCTGTACTGCCGCCCCCCACATCAATATAAAGGTAGCTGTGGTCTTTATCCATTTTCTCGGCAACATGATTTTCATAGATCAGGCCGGCTTCAAAATCGCCGGTTATTACTTCAATGGAAATGTCAGTTTCTAATTTTACTTTACGGATGATATCCTGGCTGTTGGTAGCATCCCGCATGGCGCTGGTGGCGCAGGCTATTATATGCGACACATTGTAGGCATTGCACAGATGCTTAAAACTCTTCATCATTTGTAGCATCATACCCATTTTTGGTTTAGATATCAGGCCCAGTTCAAATACATCAAAACCCAGCCTCAGCGGAACCCTCACGAGATTAAGCTTGTTGAATGATTCGTTTCCCTTATCATCTTTCACTACCTCTGTAATTAAAAGCCTTGCCGCATTACTGCCTATATCTATTGCTGCTAATTTCAAAATGTCCGGGTTAAATGTTGACTGATTGACTCAAGTGAATTGGTCAAAATTCGTACAATTAAAATGAAAATAAATTTGAAATATTTTGTTGTGGATAATTGGGGTAGAAATGAGGTATTTCAATATTTAAAGAGTGCACTTTCTATTTCAATTTGTATTTTTTGTGCAATTAACTTTCGTTTCCTACATCAGGCTTCATCAAAATTTGTATCATCCTTTTAGAAGCAAATCTTATTTAAATATGATAGCAAACTGTACAAAAGCCGTAACTTTCGTAGATTAGCATTTGATTAAAATTATGTTTTTTATAACGACGGTTTGCCTTGCTGCTGGTATTTTGCAACCAATAAAAAAATATCCGGAACCCATCAACCAATATTCTTTTAAATGAAATCAAATAGATCAATATTAACTATTGCCTTACTACTACTGGTGCTTTCCATAATTTCTTTTGCATGGATTGGCAAGGAGGATACCATTGATTTTACAACACAAATAAAACCAATCATCAATAAACACTGTATATCCTGTCATGGAGGTGTAAAACAAAAGGGCGGGTTTAGTTTTTTATTCAGAGAAGAAGCAATGGCTATAACCGAATCGGGTCAGCCTGCCATTATCCCCGGCGAGCCGGGTAAAAGCGAACTAATGCGGCGCATTACTCATAAGGACCCCGAAGAAAGAATGCCGTACAAACATGATCCTTTAACCAAAGAAGAAATTAACCTGTTTAGCAAATGGATAAAACAAGGGGCCAAATGGGGCGATCATTGGGCTTACACCCCCGTTAAAAATATTCCTGTTCCTAACCCAACTACTTTCTTTGGATTGATCAATAAAAAAAGCAGCTGGGCAAAAAACGAGGTAGATCTTTTTATTGAACAAAAATTAACTGAACAGAATCTTGCACCTTCTAAACAAGCCAATAAACAAACCCTATTACGCAGGGTAAGCCTCGATATTATCGGGATGCCGGCACCGGAAAATTTTGCTAGAAAATATTTGACTGATAACAGCGAATCAGCCTACACAACACTGGTAGATTCATTGCTTGCCTTACCTCAATACGGCGAAAAGTGGACTTCCTTCTGGCTTGATTTAGCAAGGTATGCTGATACAAAAGGTTATGAACGGGATGTAAACCGCAACATATGGAGATACAGAGATTGGCTCATTCATGCGTTTAACGACGACAAGCCTTACGACCGATTTTTAACCGAACAAATTGCAGGTGATCTTTTGCCCAACCCTACAGATGATGATTATATAGCTTCTGCTTTTCATCGCAATACCATGACCAATGATGAGGGCGGCACGGATAATGAAGAGTTTAGAACATCCGCAGTAATGGACCGGGTTAACACTACCTGGCAGGCAACCATGGGTACCACTTTTGCCTGCGTACAATGTCATAGCCATCCTTATGATCCTTTTAAACATGATGAGTATTATAAATTCATGGCTTTTTTTAATGATACCAGAGATGAGGATACAGAGGCAGATTATCCGCTGTTGCGGCACTACAATGATTCAATGAAACAGGAGCTGGATAAAGTAGCCTACTGGATTCAACAAAATGACAATCCTGCAAAAGCAACAGAAGCATACACGTTTTTAAAAACCTGGCAACCCGCCATTAACTCATTAACCGCCGATAGTTTTTTAAATGCAGAACTAAGCGATACCAAATGGCTGGCCCTCCGGAACAACGCTAGTTGCCGCTTAAAAAATGTGGAACTTCAAAATAAAAATCAACTTATCTACCGCTACCAATCAACCATTAAGGGCGGCACCTGGACGATACATCTTGATAACCCAACCGGAAAAATTATTGCAACTATCCCTATAATGCCATCAAAAAATGGCTGGACGATCGCATCCTCCAACTTAATCGTTACATCGGGGCAGCATGATTTATATTTTGCCTACAGCAACCCAACCCTTGCTTCTTCCGAAGCAAACGGTGTTACATTTGATTGGTTTTATTTTACCGAAAAACTTTCAGGAGTAGATAAAAAAGGATTTGCTTCCAACAACGATGCCTACTGGAAGCTACTCACGGCAAATGTACCCACCACTCCCATCATGATGGAAAATCCTGCTTCCCTTCATCGCAGCTCTTATGTATTTGAGCGGGGTAACTGGCTGGTAAAAGGTAAAAAAGTAAATGCGGATGTGCCACATTCATTAAACCCGTTTCCTGCCAATGCGCCAAAAAACAGGCTTGGTTTAGCCAGCTGGCTAACGTCCGATCAAAATCCATTAACAGCCCGAACCCTGGTGAACCATATCTGGCAACAAATATTTGGAACGGGGTTGGCAGAAACACTGGAAGATATGGGGTCGCAGGGTATTGCACCAACGCATCCCGAACTGCTGGATTGGTTAAGCTATCGCTTGATGCATACAGATAAATGGAGTATAAAAAAACTAATCAAATCGATTGTGCTAAGCGCCACATACCAGCAGGATGCTGCGGTAACACCCGCTGCATTACAAAAAGATACTTACAATAAATTCTACAGCCGTTCTTCCAGGGTTCGCTTAACAGCAGAGCAGTTGAGGGACCAGGCATTGTGTATCAGCGGTTTGATGAGCAGTAAAATGTATGGCCCTTCTGTTTATCCCTACCAGCCCAATGGCATTTGGCTGTCGCCCTGGAGCGGTGAAACATGGGTACAGAGTAAAGGCGAAGATCAATATCGGCGGGCATTGTACACCTATTGGAAACGTTCTGCAGCCTATCCCTCGATGATGGCCTTTGATGCCGTGTCAAGAGAAGTATGTACTGTAAGGCGAATCAGCACCAACACACCTTTGCAGGCGCTAACCACATTAAATGATTCTGCTTACCTGGATATTGCAAGGCATTTTGCAAACCGTATGAAACAGCAGGGTGGAGTAGGTGCCAGCAATCAGATTGCAACGGGCTTCAGGCTGGCTACCAATCATGCTATCGATGAAAAAAGTTTGCAGGCATTACTGAAATTATACAACACGGCCTTTAGCAGTTTCAAAAGCGACAGTAAAAAAATCAATAAAGTGATGGGCCCAAATACCGCTCCTTCCGGAGCTGAAACAGCAGCATTAACGGTGGTAGCAAACGTCCTTTTAAATTTAGATGAAGTGGTTACAAAAAATTAATTCGTAATATGGAATGCTGTAAAAACAACCTGATTTTTTCGTTCATCTTTAACCAATCTAAAGCATGACCCAAAAAGAAATAAATACCCAACGCTTGGTGCAAGAAGCCATTCAGCACCATGCCCGGGTTAACTCACGGCGTCACTTTATAAAAGAAAGTGCCATGGGACTTGGTTCATTGGCATTAGGTGCATTGTTGGGAAGTTGCAGCAGTACTGCCGTTAACAATCCGGTTTCGTTTGACCCGGCACATCCTTTATTACCAAAGTCACCACCTTTTTTGGGCAAGGCCAAAAGTGTAATATACCTGCATATGGCAGGTGCGCCCTCGCAACTTGAATTATTTGATTACAAAGAGGAATTGATGAAAATGGATGGCCAGGATTGTCCACCGTCTTTGCTGGAAGGAAAGCGGTTTGCATTTATAAGGGGTGTACCAAAAATGCTTGGTCCGCAGGCGAAGTTTGCAAGGCATGGAAGCAGTGGTATCTGGATGAGTGATAACCTTCCGCACCTGTCATCGGTTGTTGATGAAATATGTTTGTTAAAAGCAGTTACAACAGATCAGTTTAATCATGCACCTGCTCAGTTGATGATGCAAACTGGTTCGGCAAGATTAGGACGCCCAAGTATTGGCTCCTGGGTTACTTATGGCCTTGGTTCAGAAAATCAAAACTTACCGGGATTTGTGGTGCTTACCAGCGGCGGACAAAATCCCGATGCCGGTAAAAGTGTTTGGGGCAGTGGTTTTTTGCCCAGTGTTTACCAGGGTGTTCAGTGCAGAAGCGAAGGAGATACGGTATTGTTCATCAACGATCCGGAGGGTATTGACAGGGATGTAAGAAAGGCATCTATCGATGCAATTAACCAGGTAAATGAAGTAGAATATCAGCAGTATAAAGATCCTGAAATTCTTTCCCGTATTGCCCAATATGAAATGGCTTATAAGATGCAGATAGCTGCGCCCGAAGTGATGAATATCAACAATGAACCTGCCTATATACATGAAATGTATGGCACGCAGCCAGGCAAAGGATGCTTTGCAAACAACGCTTTGCTGGCAAGGAAATTAGTAGAAAAAGGGGTGCGCTTTGTGCAGCTTTTTGATTGGGGTTGGGATAGTCATGGCACCAATGCAGAGCTTGCCATCGACCTGGGCCTTGTAAATAAATGTAAACAAACCGATAAGGCAATTACCGCATTAATACTGGATTTAAAGCAACGGGGCCTGTTAGATGAAACCCTGATTGTGTGGGGTGGAGAGTTTGGAAGAACACCCATGCAGGAAAACAGGGAAGGCAAAAAAATGCCTTTTAAAGGAAGGGATCATCATACAGAAGCATTTACCATGTGGATGGCGGGTGGGGGAATTAAAAAAGGATTTAGTTATGGAGAAACGGATGAGATTGGCTATGCCGCCATCAGTGGCAAAGTAGAGCCCTTTGATATACAGGCTACCATCCTTAACCAGCTTGGATTTGATCATGAGCGTTTCACTTTCAATTTTCAGGGCAGGCCGTTTCGGTTAACAGATACAAGGGGAAAGGTGATTAACGAGATTATTGGTTAGCGGTGATGTGGTGGTGAATAGTGAACGGTGAATAGTCAATGGTCAATGGTTGTCCTTTGTCCTTGCCTAAATAAGGTTTACCTGTTTCAATTTAATATTTAGTTCAGATTTTATCATTTCTAATTTATCAACTATTTAATTATCAATTATCAATTATTCAATTTGTAAATGGAACGCAGAGACTTTATCAAATCATCCACTTCAGCAACTTCAGCTATGCTGCTTTCACCCATGGAGATGCTTGCGGCAGCGCCTTTAGAGACAGCAAATACTCAAACCGGATTTAAGTTGAAAATACTGGCTACCAGCTGGGGCTATACTGGTTCTGTAGCAACTTTTTGTGCTAAAGTAAAAGCGGAAGGATATGATGGAATAGAAATGTGGTGGCCCACTGTACAGGCAGAGCAGGATGAACTGTTTGCTGCATTAAAAGCAAATCAGCTTGACATTGGATTTTTGGTGGCAGGCCACGAAAGTAACTATGCCCTACACCTGGAAACATTTAAAAAAATGTTGGCTGCTGCTGCCAATAACAACATTCAAAAACCGCTATACATTAACTGTCATTCGGGCCGTGATTATTTTTCCTTTGAAGAAAATGCGGCATTGGTGAATTACGGCATATCCATTGCCCGACAAACAGGCATAAAAATTTGTCATGAAACCCACCGTTCCAGGATGTTGTTTGCATCTTCGGTTGCCAAAAAATATTTGCAGCAGATAGAAGGGCTCCGCCTCACCTTTGATGTATCTCACTGGTGCAATGTAAGCGAAAGTTTACTGCATGATCAGCCGGAAACGCTTGCGTTAACCTTGCCCCGGGTAGATCACATACACGCCAGAATTGGCCATCCGCAAGGGCCACAGGTAAACGATCCAAGAGCTCCTGAATGGGAGGCGGCTGTAAAAGCACATTTTGAATGGTGGGATGCTATTGTTGCGCTAAAGCAAAAACAGGGCGAAGTGCTAACGATCTTAACAGAGTTTGGTCCACCGGATTATATGCCGGTATTGCCTTATACAAAACAGCCCGTTGCCAATCAATGGGAAATAAATGTTTATATGCTGCATCTACTTCGTAAGCGTTATCAATTATAGACTGTGATATTAACAATCAGCGAATTTATTGGTCGGTTGCATCCGTTGCTCGTGCATTTACCCATCGGTATTTTATTGGTGGCATTACTTTTTGTGGCGCTATTGAAAAAGGAGAAATACAAGGCTCTTAAACATGCCCTGCCATTGGTGCTTTTTGCAGGCAGTTTATCTGCAGTTGCTTCCTGCATTACCGGTTACCTGCTATCCGCAACAGATGACTATGATACGGATTTGGTTAATTTTCATATGTGGATGGGTATTACTGTTGCAATACTTTCTGTGTTTTTATGGATACAGGTAAAATATGGCTGGCTGGTTAACAGCCGGAAAATATGGGCGCTTTCTTTATTTATTGGTGTTTTAATTACAGGTCATTTAGGTGGCTCATTAACCCATGGATCCGATTACCTGGCAACGCCTTTCAAAAATATTTTTTCCAAAGATTCTGTTGCGACAACTGCCATTAAGCCCGTAAAAAATATTGAAGAAGCCATTGTTTACAAAGATGTGATACAACCTATCCTTGAAACAAAATGTTATGCCTGCCATAACTCCACTAAGCAAAAAGGTTCTTTGCGGATGGATGAAATCGTATTGCTGATGAAGGGTGGAAAACATGGTGCAATCATTAAAATAAATGATCCGGATGGCAGTGAAATAATTAAACGATTGCTGTTGCCTGTTGACAATGAGCACCACATGCCACCCAAAGAAAAATCCCAGTTAAAAGAAAGCCAGATCGCATTGCTGCATTGGTGGATAAGCAATGGCGCCGATGTTTTAAAAAAAGTAAAAGACCTGCCGCAGCCCGATAAAATAAAGCCGCTGCTGCTTGCGCTGCAGCAAACAAATGCCGCCATGTCAGTACCTGTTGTTGAGCTAAAGCCTGTTAAAAAAGGAGATGAAAAAATTATTAATCAGTTAAAAAGCAAAGGGATTATAGTGGTGCCTGTGGCTCAAAACAGTAATTATTTATCAGTAAATTTTGTGACTAGCCCGATAGTGTCAGCTGATGACCTTGCTTTACTGGTGCAATTAAAAGATCAGGTACTTTGGTTGAAGTTAAATAATAGTACTATTGATAACAAAGGCCTGCAATCTGTTGCCCTGTTTACCAACCTTGCAAGGCTGGATCTTTCTTATACAAAGATTACTGCAGTGGGTTTAAACAGCATTAAAAGCCTCACTGCATTGCAACAGCTCAACCTGGTGGGTACAAATGTTTCTGCACAGGCAATATTGAGCCTGAAGGATATTAAAACAATGTCCGGCATTTATCTTTATAAAACAGATATTACAGCCAATGATATCGCTACACTAAAGAAGAGTTTCCCCAAAACAATTCTTGATACAGGTGGATATCAGGTGCCAACATTAACCAGTGATACGGCCATGTTGAAATACAATTACACTGGTAAATAAATTATTGAATTTAAATCATCTTATTTCCCCAGCGCTTTCTTATAGAGGTAATTATAGGTTTCTACCTGGGAGCGAATTTTTTTTGTGTTACGTGGGTTAACATACTGGTTGCCGAGTTCATTGTCCAGTTTTCTGGCTTTGGTATTGTCTGATAATTGTATCTGCAAAATATCTTTTAATTCCTGCTGAATTTGTTTTTCAAAAATGGGACAGGCGGCTTCTACACGGTGGTCAATGTTCCGCACCATCCAGTCTGCTGAAGAAATAAATGTTTTTTCTAAACCGCCATTATGAAAAATCATGATCCTTGCATGTTCGAGGTATTCATCCACAATACTGATAGCTTGAACAGGAATTTTAAACTTGTTGTTTTCGGTAAGCATGCAAAAAATGCCCCGGATAACCATTCTAATTTCCACGCCGGCCCTGGCGGCTTCATATAATTCGGCAATCAAAATTTCATCACTAAGCGAATTCATTTTTAAAATAATGGAGGCAGCTTTGCCTGCCCTGGCTGCTCTTATTTCTTTTGCTATTAGTTGCAGCAATTGCCGGCGCATATTGGTAGGACAAACTATCAAAGTTTTACAGGCTTTTAAAAATTGTATCCTTGTTTTAGGCTGTTCCAGGTAATGAAAAATTCGGTTAACATCCGCCATAATATTCCTGTCGGAAGTAAGCAGACAATGGTCGCCATAAATTTTGGCGGTGCTTTCATTTAAGTTGCCGGTGCTCACAAAACCGTAATGAGTGGTTTGTTTGTTGATGACTCTTTTTATCAGGCATATTTTAGCATGTATTTTTAGGTTGGGTACGCCAATTAAAACTTTTACACCTGCTTCCTCCAGTTCTTCTTTCCATTCCAGGTTGGCCTCTTCATCAAATCTTGCTCTCAATTCAATTACAGCAGTCACCTGTTTTCCATTACGTACGGCGTTGGATAAGGCGTTGATGATTTTAGATCGGTTGGCGAGGCGATAGCAGGTAATTTTAATATGGGTGACATGCGTGTCGATAGCTGCTTCTCTTAATAAATCTATTACACTGTCAAAAGAATGAAAGGGGAAACTGAGCAATACATCTTTTTTCATTACCACACCTGTTACCTGCTTTTTGTTTTTTAACAGTGGATGTACAAACGGCTTTTTGCGGCTACTTTTTTGTGCGAAAACAGCCTCAGGAAAATTGATAAAATCCTTAAAATTATGAATCCTTCCGCCTGGTATCAGGTTGTCTTTTTCACTTAACCCCAATCGTTTTACCAGGTAGGTTAACAGCGACGGGTCTATCTCTTTATCATAAATAAAACGAACCGGCTTACCCTTCTTACGGTTTTTTAACCCTCTTTCTATTTTCTGAATTAGCGACGTTGCAATGTCATTATCAATATCAATTTCTGCATCCCTTGTTACTTTTATTATGTGTGAGGAAAATACATCGTAATTGAAATAAGAAAAAATATTTGGCAGGCAAAAACGGATAATATCTTCCAGCAAAATAATATGCTGCTCCTGTTGCTTCGAAGGCAGTTGAACAAATCTTGAGAGCCTGCGTGCCGGTACAGATACCAATGCAAATCGTTGCGGAATACTCTTATCTTGTTTCGATAATTTGCAGGCCAGGTAAATAGATTTATCGCTTAGCGTGGGAAAAGCCTGAATACTTTCAATCATCAGCGGAACAATACTGCTGCGGATTTCTTCATTAAAATAATCCAGCACAAATTTTTGCTGCACCCCGGTTAATTGCTTTTCTGTAATTAGAAATATTTTTTGCTTTTTAAGTTCACGAAGAATTTCATTCCATATCCGGTCAAATTCCTTTTGTTGTTCTATTACTTTTTCCTGTATTTCCTCTAATATAATGCCGGGAGATACTTCGAGGTGCATATTGCCTTTGTTACCCACTTCAATCATCCGCTTTAGCGTGGCAACCCTTACCCTGAAAAACTCATCTAAGTTGTTAGAAAATATGCCCAGAAATTTGATGCGTTCCCTCAATGGAACCGTATCATCGGCTGCTTCCTGCAATACCCGGCTGTTAAATGATAACCAACTAATATCCCTGATAATTGTTTTTTGATTTTTTATCCTGTTCATATTGTAAGTACCGTTTCACAATAGAAAACTGCCTATGTGCAAATGCCGGTTTTGTTGAAAAATGAATGTTGTTTAAACACCCGTTAATAATTTTGAGATGGATAAAATTAACTATTTTACCGTAACGCCTGTATTAAATCTTGATCAGTGTTTCTAAATGTTTAGTAAGCTGTAGAATCTTAACGGAGGTATTTGTTTCTTTATTAAACTGGTAACAGTATGGCTCTTTTTATTGTAAACTACGATATTAAAAACATTGGCGGCATGTGAAATACATCATCTACAAAATCCCTATTTTTGCGCTATGACTACAGAACAAATTAAAGGTATGAGGGACCGTTTGGGGGTCTTGAGGAGGTTTCTTTGACGTCGCTAACAGAGAAGCAAAAATAGAAAACGATAAACAACTCACACTTTCTCCAGGCTTTTGGGATAATAATGCCCGGGCCACTGCCATTTTAAAAGAAACAAAGGTTAATGAGTATTGGGTAAATATGTACCACCTGGTGGAATCTTATATTGAAGATTTTGCCGTACTCTTTGATTTTTGGAAAGAAGGGGAAACCAGTGAAGAAGAAGTTAAAGAAGCATTTAATAAAGCTACCGTTGCAATCGATGAAGCTGAATTTAAAAGTACCCTTAATGAGCCTACGGATGATTTGCCGGCGGTATTGCAAATTAACAGTGGTGCAGGTGGTACCGAAAGCCAGGACTGGGCAGAAATGCTTGCCCGTATGTACCGCATGTATGGCGAAAAGCAGGGCTGGGCGGTTAGCGAACTCGATTGGCAATGGGGTGATGGAGCAGGTATAAAGACCTGTACATTTCAATTTGATGGCCCGTTTGCCTACGGGTTTTTAAAAGCTGAAAGTGGGGTGCACCGCCTTGTACGCATCAGTCCATTTGATAGCAATGCCCGAAGGCATACTTCTTTTGCCAGTATACATGTATATCCATTAATTGATGATAGCATTGAAATAACCGTGAACCCTGCAGATACAGAATGGGCTTTCTTTAGAAGCGGCGGCAGCGGTGGGCAAAATGTAAACAAAGTTGAAACTGCGGTGCGGCTTACGCATAAACCGTCAGGTTTTATTGTTGAATGCCAGCAGGCACGTACGCAAGGCGAAAACCGGGAAAAGGCAATGGCCATGTTAAAAAGTCGCCTCTACGAAGAAGAAATGCGCAAACGCCAGGAAGCACTGGATGCCACCAACTCCAGCAAGAAAAAAATTGAATGGGGCAGCCAGATACGCAGCTATGTTTTTCATCCCTACAAAATGATTAAAGACCATCGAACCGGGTATGAAGTGGGTAATGTTGGTCCGGTTATGGATGGAGAAATTGATGGATTTATTAAAGCCTACCTGATGAGTGAAAAGGAATTGAGTTCTTAAAATTTTGTTTACTATTTTGCTACTCTTAAATAGAGTTAATATGCTTTAGCACTGATTATTTTATCAGTCAATTTAAAAAACATCTTACTAAAATTTAAAAATATCTTTTATGCAATACGGAGATTTTTACTATCCCATACCGGTAAATGAGCCAGTACTTAATTATGCCCCTGGCAGCACCGAAAAAAAGGTATTGAAAGAAGTATTGAAAGAACTAAAAAGTAAGAAAGTAGATGCGCCCATGTACATTGGCAACGAGGAAGTGCGAACAGGAAAAAAGGTTGCTATGCGCCCGCCACACGAGCACAAACATATACTTGGCTATTTTCATGCGGGTGATGACAGTCATGTAAAGCAATCGATTGAAGCAGCAATGAACGCCAAAGAAAACTGGGCCAACCTGAGCTGGGAAAACAGGGCCAATATATTTTTAAAAGCTGCTGATTTATTAGCTACTACCTACCGGCCTTATATCAACGGAACTACCATGCTGGGGCAAAGTAAAAATGCGTACCAGGCCGAGATAGATGCAGCCTGCGAACTGATCGATTTTTTGAGGTTTAATGTTCACTTTTTAAGTGAGATATACCGGCAGCAACCTATCAGCAGTCCCGGCATTAAAAACAGGCTGGAGTACCGGCCGCTGGAAGGATTTGTGTTGGCCATTTCTCCGTTCAACTTTACCGCAATTGGCGGCAATTTGCCTACCAGTGCTGCAATGTGTGGTAATGTGGTAGTATGGAAATGTGCCCACACACAGGTGTATAGTGCACAAATGCTGATGCGTATTTTAAAAGAAGCAGGCTTGCCGGATGGTGTAATAAACCTGATTTATGTTGATGGTCCTACATTGGGTGAAATATGTTTTAATCATCCTGATTTTGGCGGCGTTCACTTTACCGGAAGTACCGGCGTATTTAACCAAATGTGGAAGACGATTGGTGCCAATATGAGCATATATAAATCTTACCCAAGAATTGTAGGTGAAACCGGTGGAAAAGATTTTGTGATAGCGCACAAAAGTGCAAATCCGGATGTGTTGGTGGCAGCATTGGCAAGAGGTGCATTTGAATACCAGGGCCAAAAATGCAGCGCTGCATCGAGGGCTTATATTCCATCCAATATTGCGGTAGAAGTAAAGAATAAATTGGTGGCTGCACTTAAGTCGATGAAAATGGGAACCGTTGAAAATTTTACAAATTTTATCAATGCAGTTATTGATGAAAAAAGCTTTGATAAATTAGAACGTTACATTAAAGCAACTGGTAAAAAAGGAAGCAATGCAAAAATACTGGTGGGTGGTAAATGTGATAAATCCAAAGGCTATTTTATAGAACCTACTGTTATTGAAACCACCGATCCCAAATATGTAACTATGTGCGACGAATTGTTTGGACCGGTATTGACTATTTATGTGTACGACGCCGATAAATTTGAAGATGCCTTAACCCTGGTAGATACTACGTCGCCGTATGCATTGACCGGAGCTGTAATTGCCCAGGACCGTTATGCGGTGGAACTCGCCACCAACAGGCTTCGCAACAGTGCAGGCAATTTTTATATCAATGATAAACCTACTGGTGCAGTAGTAGGTCAGCAGCCATTTGGCGGCGCAAGGGCCAGCGGCACCAATGATAAAGCTGGGGCATCCTTAAATTTATACCGTTGGCTTAGTGCAAGAACTATTAAGGAAACATTTGTTCCGGTTACGGATTATAGGTATTCATTTTTGGGAGAGGCATAGTGAAAAGTAAAAAGTAAAAAGTAAAAAATGAAAAGTAGAAAGTTAATAGTAAAAAAGCTGATGTTGAATTAGGGAATTATCAATTATCAATTTGTCATTGACCATTCACCATTCACCATTCACAATTGCCCATTCACAATTCACCATTTTAAAATATATTCGTTTATAAATTATCAGCATTGGAAATAATTTTAGATAAACAGCAATTGCATCTTACCATACACCGACTGGCGCATCAACTGGTAGAAAACCAAATCGATTTAAAGGAATTGGTTTTTATCGGACTGCAACCGAGGGGATTGCCGGTTAGTAAATTAATTGTAGAAACCATACAGGCGCTTTTCTCGAATGAAGTAGTTAAATATGGTATATTGGATATAACTTTTTACCGGGATGATGTCAGGTACGAATTACATAAGGGTACTAAAACTGATATTCCTTTTTCTATTGAAGGTAAAAAAGTAGTACTGATTGATGATGTATTATACACGGGCCGCACTATCAGGGCTGCGTTAGATGCGCTGCAGGATTTCGGCAGGCCGCAAAAGGTAGAACTCTGTGTTTTGGTAAACAGGCGTTTTAACAGGGAGTTACCCATTCAGCCGGACTATTGTGGAAAAGCCATAGATACACTCACTTCTCAAAAAGTGAAAGTTGAATGGGATAAAGAGCAGGTTATATTATACTAACATTATTTTTTTATCTAGCTTTACCGCTTAATGCAACTATCTACCAAACACTTACTAGGCATTAAAAATCTGTTGCCCCAGGATATTTCCCTCATTCTATCTACTGCGGCACAGTTTAAAGAAGTTTTGCAGCGGCCTGTAAAAAAAGTGCCTTCCTTAAGAGACGTAACTATCGTTAATTTATTCTACGAAAGTTCTACCAGAACAAGAATTTCCTTTGAGCTTGCCGAAAAAAGATTAGGGGCCGATACCATTAATTTTACGGCTTCAGGTTCATCCGTTTCTAAAGGCGAAACATTGCTGGATACAGTCAATAATATACTCAGCATGAAGGTGGATATGGTGGTAATGCGGCACAGCGCCAGCGGAGCACCTCACTTTTTAGCAAAACATATTGATGCCGCCATTGTAAATGCTGGGGATGGCATTAATGAGCATCCCACGCAGGCGTTACTCGATGCTTTTTCTATTACCGAAAAATTGGGCAGCCTGCAAGGTAAAAAAATAGTTTTACTAGGTGATATAATGCACTCAAGGGTTGCTTTAAGCAATATTTATTTATTAAAAAAGATGGGGGCCGAAGTAATGGTAGCAGGACCGCCCACATTAATACCCAAATACATTCATGAAGCACTGGATGTGCAGGTGGAGTATAATCTTAAAAAAGCTTTGGAGTGGTGTGATGTTGCCAATGTTTTACGCATACAATTAGAAAGGCAAAACCAGGTGTTATTTTCTTCCTTAAGGGAATATAACCTTGCTTACGGTGTATCAAAAAAATTACTCGACGGGTTAAAAAAAGAGATTGTAATAATGCATCCCGGGCCAATAAACAGGGGAGTAGAGATAGACAGTGATGTAGCCGATGGAAGTCAATCAATTATTTTACAGCAGGTAGAAAATGGGGTAGCGGTTAGAATGGCTGTATTGTATTTGCTGGCAGGCGTAAAAAGCTAGCAAAAAAAATATTACTTAATTTGTTTGATTGATTAAAGCTGTATATTATTGATTAGATAACTGTTTCAAATAATTATCAATTATCTATTAACCAATTATCAATGCGTATTTGTTTGTTTCCCGGCACATTTGATCCTGTTACATTAGGCCACACAGATATTATTAACAGGGCTATGCCTTTGTTTGATAAAATCGTAATTGGTATAGGACGTAATGTAAATAAAGAACCTATGTATTCCGAAGAACAGCGCCTTGCCTGGCTAAAGGAAATTTATAAAGATGAGCCAAAGGTACAAGCGGTGGTATACGAAGGGCTCACAGTAAATTGTTGCAAAGAAGTAGGCGCCGGTTTTATTTTAAGAGGCATCCGCTATGTAAACGATTTCGAATACGAGAAAGCGATAGCCGATATGAACCGCAGTATAACCGGTAATATCGAGACTGTTTTTTTTACCTGTTTGCCGCAATATACTTCAGTGGCATCTACCCTGGTAAGAGATGTAATTAAAAACGGGGGAAATGTTTCCCAGTTTTTGCCGAAAGTGGTCAATGAATCCATTGCTAATAATTTAAAATCTAAATAAACTACTATGTCTATCTGGTTTAACAAATCATTAAAAATAACTGATTTAGGTGCAATTGAGCCTGGTACAATGGCCGACTTCCTGGGAATGGAGTGGACCGAATTAGGGGCAGATTTCGTAAAAATTAAAATGCCTGTAGACCATCGTACCAAACAACCCTACGGTTTGTTGCATGGTGGTGCAAGTTGTGCATTGGCTGAAACTGCTGCCAGTGTTGCTTCTCAGCTGGTGCTTGATCCAAATAAATTTATTTGTGTTGGTCTTGAAATAAATGCTAACCATATAAGAAGTGCACGTCATGGATATGTAAATGCGATCGTAAAACCATTGCACCTTGGGGGTACTACGCATGTATGGGATATAAAAATCTACGACGATAGCGAGCAGCTAATTTGCATCAGCCGCTTAACGCTGGCAATACTTAAGAAGGCTTTTTGATCGGGCTTAAAAACTGGTGTAAAATGTCTTTTATAGAAGGATAGGTATTGCCTAATGCAATTGGTAAATCCTTTTTGGTAAACCATTTTATCTCTTCAATATTTTCTGCTGTTTGCGGTACCAGTATTTGGTTAGAAGAACAGGTAACATTGAACCAATGCGTTATTTTAAAATAGTGTTTTCCAAAGGCATTATAGGTATGATAGGTTTCACCAATTTTATTTTTTATGGTAAGATGGGTGAGACCTGTTTCTTCCTCAATCTCTCTTAGCGCAGCGGTTTCAATGCCTTCTCCTTTTTCAATTTTGCCTTTTGGCAAGTCCCATTTATCTAGCCTATAAATAAATAACAGTTGATTTTTTTCATTTTGAACAATGCCTCCTGCCGCCTCAATTAACTGAAAATGTTTAATAAACTTTTTGATCAGTTTGTCGAGATCTTCATGGAATAATACACCAGCATGGAATTTTTCTTTTACAATTTCATGCAATAGCGAGTTGATGGCAGCGCTGGATATTTCATCAATTAAAATAGCATCAGGGTGGTGGAGGACTTCCTGCAGTTCCCCATCAATTTTATCACAGAGATAAACAGGTTTGTCGCCAAAATATACTTTTATAAACATGTGCCGGTTTTTAAATGGGTTGATGTAAATCAATTGTTGATAACTGCAAACAAGTTGCTGTTAAAAAACTATTGGTTTGTAATAAATTTGCAGCATGACAAATGAAAAAGCTGTTGCTGAAAAACTATTACAAATTAATGCAATAAAACTCAATCCGCAACAGCCCTTTACCTGGGCAAGTGGCTGGAAAAGTCCTATTTACTGCGATAACCGCAAAGTATTATCATTCCCCTACACAAGGGATTTTATTAAAAGTGAAATGAGTAATGTGGTTTTTGAAAAATTTCCAGATGCAGAAATTCTTGCAGGTGTAGCAACAGCTGGCATTGCCTGGGGGGCCATGGTGGCTGACCAGTTAAAGCTGCCTTACATTTACGTACGGCCCAAACCAAAGGAACACGGACTGGGAAATCAAATTGAAGGATTTTATGAAAAGGGGCAAAAGGTAGTTGTAGTGGAAGATTTAATCTCTACCGGAAAAAGCAGTTTGCAGGTTGTGGAAGTTTTACGAAAAGAAGGGTTGGAAGTTGTTGGTATGGTTTCAATATTTAATTATGGTTTTCAATTAGCGGAAGATGAATTTGCTGCAGCAGGTGTGCCATATTTTTCACTTACCAATTATACTTCTTTAATTACTGCTGCCCTTGAAAAGGGAATGGTAAGCGCCGATGAAGAAAGCACTTTGTTAAAGTGGCGTGAAAGCCCTTCTACCTGGAACACAAATTTATAACTTTATAAAAAAAAGCAGCATCATGAAAACAATTAAATTAACCTTATTATCAATCGTTGGGTTACTGTCTGTTTGTTTCGGCCAGCAAAAAGCCGCACAAAAAGTTGTGATACAAACGCCCACAGTACAATGTGAAATGTGCAAAAGCAAAATTGAACAATACCTCAAAAGGGAACCCGGCGTATCAACCGTAAAAGTGGATTATAAAAAGAAAACAACTACAGTTACCTTTTTAAACGACAGGAACAATATTGAGCAATTAAAAACGGCGATTGCCAATGCAGGTTACGATGCAGACGATATTGCTGCAAATGAAGAAGCCTATAAGAAATTACCTAAATGCTGTAAAAAGCCTGCTACCGATAAAGACCTGCAGGCTGCACCTGCAAAGGATCAGGAGCCAAAATAAACGGGTTGGTTGACTAATCAAATTGGCGGAAAGTTTATTTAAACATCTAAATAAACTTTCCGTTTTTTATTCCTCTAATTATCTAATCTTACTTAAATGATTTTGAAGTGATGTTCAAAAAATTGCTTCTGTACAATCGCTTTTACATCCGCTCCGGTACCCGAATTCCCAGTAGTTGCATTCCGCTTTTTATTACATTGGCTGTCATGGTTGCTAATTGCAAACGCAGCTGTTTTTTTGCCGCTGTCTCTGCATTTGCAATGGAATGTTCCGTATAAAATGAGTTAAATGTTTTCGCCACATTAAAAACATAATTAGCTATTACAGAGGGATTGTGTTCTATACATGCATGTTCAATTGCAGCAGGGTATTGTTCTAAAAGTACGAGCACTTCCTTTTCCAGTTTTAATAAAGCTTCGGCAGGGCTATCGTTAGTGATGAACGATTCGCCATTCACCAGGGGAGATTCACCCGCAACCTTCCTCAAAATACTCTGTATACGTGCATACGTGTATTGCACAAACGGCCCGGTAAAACCATGAAAATCTATGCTCTCCTGCGGATTAAATACCATCGTTTTTTTAGGGTCAACCCTTAGCAAATAAAACTTCATGGCACCCAGCCCCAGTATGTCGTATAACTCGTTTAATTCATCTTCTGTAAAGTCTTTTACCTTACCCAGTTCTTCGGTATGTTGTTTTGCGGTGGCTACCATTTCATCCACTAAATCATCTGCATCAACCACGGTACCTTCCCTGCTTTTCATTTTCCCGCTGGTTAGTTCAACCATGCCATAGCTCAGGTGAAAAATATTATCTGCATTGGGCATACCCAATTTTTTACAGATCAGTTGCAGCACTTTCATGTGGTAATTTTGTTCGTTACCAATCACATAAATGCTTTGATCAATTTTGTATTCTTCGTATTTCTGCAATGCCAGGCCAATATCCTGGGTTATATAAACAGACGTGCCATCTTTTCGCTGTACAATTTTTTCATCCAGCCCATCGGCTGTTAAATCAATCCAGATACTGCCATCTTCTTTCTGATAAAATATTTTTTTATCGAGGCCCTGCTGTACAATGTTTTTTCCTAGCAGGTAAGTGTTGCTTTCATAATAAACTACATCAAAGTTGCTGCCGATTCTTTTGTAGGTAACATCAAAACCGCTGTATACCCATTGGTTCATTGTTTTCCAAAGTTCAATTACTTCAGGCTTACCTTCTTCCCAGTCAAGCAACATTTGTTGTGTGGCCTTCATGATGGGTGCAGTTTTTTCTGCAGTTTCTTTATCAGCGCCAGTCTGAATCAATTGCTCCACCTGCAATTTATATTCGTCATTAAACCTTACATAATAATCGCCAACAAAGTGATCGCCTTTGGTATTGGTGCTTTCCGGGGTAGCGCCATTGGCAAACAATTGCCAGGCAATCATACTTTTGCAAATATGAATTCCCCTGTCATTTACAATGGCACTTTTAATTACTTTGTAGCCGTTGGCTTTTAATATTTCACTTACACTCCATCCTAAAAAATTATTTCTTAAATGCCCAAGGTGTAAAGGCTTATTTGTATTTGGAGAAGAATATTCTACCATCACTTTTTTACCATTCATTTCCTTTTTGCCATAACCAATGTCTGCATGGTTATTCTGTAGCAGGTTCATCCAGTAACTTTCCTCAATTGATAAATTTAAAAATCCTTTAATGATATTGTATCCTGTAAAAAAGCCGGCGTTTAACCTGATAAGTTCCTGGCCTAACTGATTTCCAATTGCATCAGGCGATTGTTTCAATAATTTTACTAAAGAGAAAAGAACAACTGTGTAATCTCCTTCAAACTCTGGTTTGGTAAGGTTTATTTGGAAATCTTTTTCAACGAATGGTTGATTGTATAAAGCCGATAATGCTGCTGTTACCTTTTTTTGAATGCTGCTTACAATTGACATGCGGCAAAAATACTGAAAACAACATAACAGGGAGTTAAAGGAAATGATTTTGAAAACTGCACTTGCTGCTTAACACAAGAATTGAGATTTAATTTTAATTACAGCAATGGCATTATTGAAAAATATGGCCTTTGATGAGTGAACCTATTGTTTGGATTCTTTTAACATAAAAGATTTAATAGAAAAGTAAAGCCTATATTCGACCCTTATTTTTTAAACCCAAAACATGAAATTGAAATTTACTTTCTTCTGTATTTTTTTGTTGGCTATTGTAACTACCAAAGCTCAACATCAATTAACGATTGATAAAAACTTCAAAAAATATCATGCAACTCCTGGCAAGCAGGTTAATGTGTCTGCTGGCATTGCGGCAAGGCCGGCTACCGGAAATAGGATAAGACAACGATGTGGTTTTGCCAGCTATATGGAAAAAGCAAAAGCTAGGGGGTATAATGAAAACAGGTATGAAGCAGAAATAAAAAAATTAATTCAAAAAAGAATTGCTGCAGGCAAGGGAGCATTTGCTGGCCCTGTGACCATACCGGTTATTTTTCATAGTATATACAGGACCGGGGATGCGCTGTCTGCATCCAGTCCCAACCTATCAACGGCCATGTACCAGGCACAAATTAATCAGTTAAATAGTGATTACGCCAACCTCTCGGGCTCCACTTATGGTGTGGCTGCGGATGTTAAGATAAGGTTTTGCCTTGCGATAGTTGACACCGCTGGCAAGCCGCTTGCAAATCCCGGGATTGACCGCATAAACGGTTCAACAAGGAGTTGGACCAGCACCAGTACCATGACGGATACCGAGTTGATGGATTACTTTGATGGAACGATTAAGCCTTCGAGTGTATGGGATCCGTACAGCTATTTTAATGTGTGGACGGCAGCAATGGATGCAAGCGGATTACTGGGCTATTCAACTTTTCCCTCTTTTAGTACATTGCCTGGTTTGGACGATACTGAAACCAGTGAAACTGCTGGCTGCGTAATAGCATGGCAATCTGTTGGGAGTATTACAACTCCCGGACAGGATGCTTCTTATGGTTATGGCCGTACTTTAACACATGAAGCAGGACACTTTTTTGGATTACGCCATATTTGGGGCGATGCAAACTGTGGAGAGGATTATTGTGGAGATACACCACCGCAGGATGCTGAATCTACTGGCTGTCCGGCGAATGGAACTTTAAATAATTGTACTCCATCTATGCCAAAAATGTTTCAAAACTATATGGATTACACCGATGATGCCTGTGTGAATACCTTCACAACAGATCAGGCGCTGCGTTGTCAAACAACAGTGGATAACAGCGCACGCAGATTTACCTTAATTAATTCAAAAGCCTGCCAGGCAAGAGCAGGCAATGCTATACAATTTGGTTCAGCAGCACTTTACACCGTTCCAGAAACAGGCAATGCAGGGAGCTGTCCCAACTCCAGATCTTTCACCTTTAATTTGTACGTATCTGCCAAAGCCACTGGCAATGCTACTATTACTTTTGCACCAATTGGCGGCGCTGCTTTGCAAAATGTTGACTATATAATTTCTCCGGCATCTGTAAGCTATACTGCAAACGATAATGCTGTAAAAAAGATAACCATAACAATAATTGATGACCAGGTTGTTGAACCAACCGAACTTATCCAATTAGGCTATAGCATTAGCGGGGCAGGTGTTGTTGCAGGTCCGGAAAAACAAACACTATCAATATCAATTCAGGATGATGATTTTGCCGGAACTACTATTAATAATATAACGCCGAATAAAACTATCCTAAGTCAAAATTTCAATGCAGCTGCAAATGTACCAGCAGGCTGGCTTACCTCCGTTTATGATGATGGTACCAGCACCTATTCGCCTAACGAATGGGTAATAAGTTCGTTTGGTGGAGTGGGCACGTCAGGTAACGCTGCACATATCACTAACAACACCTCTACAAAAACAAATAAATATACCAACACCAGTATTTCTGATGCCTATTTATTTACTCCTTTGTTGGATGCAACCGGGCTAAAAAATATCAATTTTAGTTTTAAATGGCGCTGCCTTGGTGAGCCCGGATACGATGAAGGTTATGTTGGCTATATTCCTGAAGGAAAACCAATAGATGCAAATAATGTTATCTATTTTAATAAAGCTTATAGCGGATTACCTACAGGTACAACTGCCGCCACAGAAAATATTCTATTGCCGCTGGCATTAAACAATAGTAAGTTCTATTTGGTGTTTAACTGGTATAACGATAATGCAACGGGCACCAACCCTGCATTTACCGTTGATGATATTACACTAACCGGTAGTTATTATGCTGTAGCCGGAACAACTGATGCAGATACTGCTTTTTCGCAATATTCCGGACAAACGGTTGACTACTACAGCAAATCGACCCTTGCGCCTGTTACACAAAGGTTGATCGCAACTATCAGTAATCCAAGTGTGGATTTAGGCTGCGTAACGGCCAGTGTTCAAAATGCAGGCACTGGTAAAACCGCTTTATCAACTTCATCGGGCAGTTATTTCAGAACAAATAAAGTATTTAAACTAACTCCCTCAGTAGCAAATAGTACGGCTACGTACCAGGGGACATTGTATTTTTCCACAGCAGAATTATCACCTGCCTGGAGTGCACTGGAAATTCCTTCTTTAAAAATCCTTAAGGTAAAAGACGGTGTTAACTTAACCGGAATATTAAGCGCAGCAGATGCTACCCTTATTACTCCCACATTTACAGATAAATCGGCCAGCAATGGCTATTATAGCTATACCGGTAATTTTACTGGGTTTTCTCAGTTTATGTTGGTGTTACCAACTGCTGCACTACCGGTTCGTTTGTTGAGTTTCGATGCCAGTGTCAACAAAAATTCCATTGCACTAAAATGGAGTACAACACAGGAGCTCAATAACAAAGGATTTAAAATAGAAAGAAGCACCAACGGATTAAATTTTGAAACCATCGGATGGATTGCAGCTAAACAAGGCAACAATATTCTATTAAATTATTCCCTGAATGATAATTTTGTGCAGCCGAATGTTGTTTATTATTACAGAATCCGCCAGGTTGATGCAGATAATAGGGAAGAGCTTTCTGTTGTAAAGCAGGCTCGTATCAGCAAACAAGGAATTTCTGTAACTGTAAGCCCGGTGCCGGCAAAAGATATCGTAAATCTATTTATTAATGGCACCTTACAAACTGCTACTGTTTATTTGATAAATGCACAGGGGCAGCTTGTAAAAAAATGGAGTAGCATCAACGCATGTAACAGTGCTTATGGATTAAAGGTAGGTGAATTGCCAACGGGTATTTATACATTGCATGTGCAGTTGAGCGATGAGAAAATTGTAAAAAAGATTTTGATCGATAAATAAATAACTAAGCGATACTTTCAAAAACAGGCTGCCATAAAAGCAGCCTGTTTTTGTTATATAAAAACGGCTGCGTAAAATGAATAATTCCCCGATTTACGTGTTTAAAATGAGGGAAGATTATCAAAGCTTTTATGCTTTAATTTTTGATAATCAAAGCATCTTTCTAAAAAAGCTGAAGCGGAAATTAACTAGGGTGGCTGGTTAATTCAAAAAAGCCGGGACCTCCCTTTTTCATTTCTTCATTCCCGTTTAAGAGTAGCCATGCATCGATCCATAAATTCTTCTTCATTTCCCTGCCACATCCTATCTTTGCGCCCATTTTAAAATTATGATCAGTGTAAATAATGTAACCCTTGCCTATGGTAAACGGGTGTTGTTTGATGAGGTAAATATCAGTTTTACCAAGGGTAATTGCTATGGCGTTATTGGTGCTAATGGTGCTGGTAAATCAACTTTTATCAAAATATTAAGTGGAGAAATTGAGCCCAATAAGGGAACAGTAACCATATCTCCCGGCGAACGTATGGCAGTGCTGGCGCAGAATCACTTTGGTTTTGATGAAGTGAGTGTGCTGCATACCGTGATGATGGGCCACAAAAAAATGTGGAATCTGATGCTGGAAAAAGATGCCATTTACATGAAAGAAGATTTCACTGAAGCAGATGGTATGAAGGCGGGGGAACTGGAGCATGAGTATGGTGAAATGGGTGGATATACATCTGAAAGTGATGCTGCACAATTGCTGAATGAACTGGGTGTAAAAGAAGAAATGCACCAGCAGATGATGAAAGATATTCCTGCAAATGTTAAGGTAAGGATATTGCTGGCGCAGGCATTGTTTGGCAATCCTGATATTTTGTTGTTAGATGAACCTACCAATAACCTCGATGTGGAAACCATCAGTTGGCTCGAAAACTTTTTGGCAGATTACCAGAATATTGTCCTGGTAGTAAGTCATGATCGTCACTTTTTAGATGTGGTTTGTACCCACGTGGCTGATGTTGATAAGCAAAAAATAAAAATCTATACAGGTAACTATACCTTTTGGTACGAGAGTTCTCAACTTGCATCAAGGCAGGCTGGTGACAAGAACAAGAAGATGGAAGAAAAAAAGAAAGATCTGTTGGAATTTATTGCCCGGTTTAGTGCCAATGCTTCAAAAAGCAAGCAGGCAACCAGTCGTAAAAAAGCATTGGACAAACTGGTGTTTGAAGATATTACCCCAAGCAGCAGAAAATATCCGGGTATTATTTTTAAGCCCGATAGGGAAGTGGGTAACCAAATTTTAAATGTAGAAAAACTTTCCAAATCCTTTGATGGTAAACTGTTATTCAGCAATCTCAATTTTGATATAGTAAAGGGACAAAAGATTGCATTCTTAAGTCGCAACCCGGTAGCATTAACCAGCTTTTTTGAAATTATTAATGGCAGAATGGAGGCAGATTATGGAAAATATGAATGGGGATCTACTATTACCTCGGCTTATTTACCAAATGATAACACGGAGTTTTTTACGGGTTCACTTAATTTGATAGATTGGTTAAGACAATTTGTGCCGCCCAATACCAAGGATGTAGATGAGGATTTTATCCGGGGATTTTTAGGTAAAATGTTGTTTAGCGGCGATGAAATTTTAAAGCAAACCAATGTATTAAGTGGGGGAGAGAAAGTTCGTTGCATGGTAAGTAAAATGATGTTGCAAAACCCTAATCTCGTAATACTGGATGAACCTACCAATCACCTCGATCTGGAGAGTATTACCTCCTTTAATGATGGTATGATAAATATTCCGGGAATTGTTTTATTTACAACGCATGATCACCAGTTTATGCAAACGGTGGCCAACCGGATAATTGAAATTACACCAAAGGGAATGATTGATCGCCTGATGACTTATGATGAATACCTGGAAGATGCAAGAGTAAAAGAATTAAAAGAAGAATTGTATAGTTGATGAGCGGCAGGTAACATTTTTTGAATAAAGTTTTTCGGCATGATTATTTCCACAGTGAAATTAAATAAACAAAAATTTAAGATTATGAGAAAGGCAATTTTATTAAGTAGTATAGCAGTTCTGTTTTGCATACTAACTGTCTCGGCACAAAAAACGGGGGCAAGAGGTTCCAGTTATACAACCGCATTAGGTGTAAAATTTTATCCGGGTGCTGTAACGCTAAAGCATTTTATTAAATCGGATGTAGCATTGGAAGGTATAGGTTATTTCTTTAACAGAGGTGTTCGTATAACCGGCCTGTACGAATTTCACGGAAATATTAATGGTGCTCCAGGCTTGAAGTGGTATATTGGTCCAGGAGCCCATGTTGGGTTTTATAATGATAAATCTGATGATAGGGACAATTATAGAGGTACCAGCTATGTTGGTGTTGGTATAGATGGTGTACTTGGACTGGATTATAAATTCAATGGCGCTCCTATCAATTTATCACTTGACTGGCAGCCATCTTTTGAGTTTGGTAATCATTATAAAAATGGTTTTTCCGGCGACTGGGGTGGGTTTGCAATAAGATATACATTCTAAATTAATTATTTGGCTTTTACGGCTACAAAGAATCCTGTCATTAAAAACGACAGGATTTTTTGTTTTTAAATGGTTAATGAATAGGGCATAATTTATTCTTGGCAACAATTTGGGGTTATATTTGCCCACTTTTTTACAATGAGAAATATTATTATATCATTTATTGATTTTTTTTATCCGCCATTTAAAAGGATAATGCCACTACAAACTTTTCGCTATGCTGCTTGTGGAGGTTTTAATGTTGTATTGGGTTTTGTGATTTTTAGTTTTTTGTATCAATTTGTACTGAAACAACAGATAGTGGATTTAGGCTTTTATGTTTTTGAGTCTTACAGCCTGGCACTTTTAATCTCTTCAGGCACGGTGTTTTTTATCGGATTTATGCTTAATAAATATGTTGTATTTGTTGCCTCCAATTTAAAAGGGCGCATACAATTGTTCCGGTATTTCTTATCCTTTATTAGTAATCTTACCATAAATTATGTCCTGTTAAAAATATTGGTTAAATACCTGCATCTGCATCCGGTGATGGCCCAGGTTTTTGTAACATGTTTTGTAGTAACGCTCAGTTATTTTACGCAGCAATATTTTACCTTTAAAGTAAAGGAAGAAGTGGGTTAGGAATTCAACCCAAATGTTCCTCGTTTTATCTATTCGTTCTACGCTTAATAATTCGCTCTGCCATAAGTATTTACCTGTTACGAATGGGATGTACTGCCAATTTTTCATTAAATGTCCCATGGCACAATCATTGACAAGCTACAGTGAACATAAAACATATTAATCATGGGAAAAATAATAGGTATAGACTTAGGAACAACCAACAGCTGTGTTGCTGTTATGGAAGGCAACGAGCCAGTGGTGATAGCCAATGATGAAGGGCGACGTACGACACCTTCCATTGTTGCTTTTTTAAAAAATGGCGAACGTAAAGTAGGCGATCCTGCAAAACGCCAGGCTATTACAAACCCCGCCAATACCATTATGAGCGTTAAGCGTTACATGGGTCATAAATGGAATGAAGTAACTACAGATATCAGCCATAGCAGTTATAAAGTTGTAAAAGGTGACAATGATACAGTTCGTATTGACATAGATGGCAGAATGTATACGCCACAAGAAATAAGTGCAATGATTTTGCAGAAAATGAAAAAAACTGCCGAAGATTATCTTGGCCAGGAAGTGACAGAAGCTGTTATTACCGTTCCAGCTTATTTTAATGATGCACAACGCCAGGCGACTAAAGAAGCCGGTGAAATTGCAGGCCTTACTGTTCGCAGAATTATTAATGAACCAACAGCAGCAGCATTGGCTTATGGTCTTGATAAAAAGAACCAGGATCAAAAAATTGCTGTGTTCGATTTAGGCGGTGGAACCTTCGATATTTCTATACTTGAATTGGGCGATGGTGTTTTTGAAGTGAAAAGTACCAATGGTGATACCCATTTAGGTGGTGATGATTTTGATAAAGTTATCATGGATTGGTTGGCGGAAGAATTTAAAAAAGATGAAGCTATTGATTTACGTAAAGATCCTATGGCTTGGCAGCGTTTAAAAGAAGCTTCTGAAAAAGCTAAAGTAGAACTGTCATCATCTTCCGAAACAGAAATTAATTTGCCTTATGTAACGGCAGTTGATGGAGTACCTAAGCATTTGGTAAAAAAATTAACAAGAGCACAGTTTGAAAAATTAGCAGATACTTTATTTGAAAGATGTTTAAAACCATGTGAGTTAGCATTGAAAGATGCTGGTTTGGCTTTAAGTGAAATTAACGAAGTGATATTGGTGGGCGGTAGTACCCGTATCCCTAAAGTGCAGGAAATAGTTGAAAAATTCTTTGGAAAAAAACCCAACAAAGGTGTAAATCCGGATGAAGTTGTTGCAGTAGGTGCATGTATTCAAGGCGGTGTATTAACAGGAGAAATAAAAGATGTATTGCTGTTGGATGTAACTCCACTAAGTCTTGGTATTGAAACCATGGGTGGTGTTATGACAAGATTAATTGAAAGCAACACAACCATCCCAACAAAAAAATCAGAAGTATTTAGTACTGCAAGCGAAAACCAGCCTGGTGTTGAGATCCATGTGTTACAAGGTGAAAGGCCAATGGCAACGCAGAACAAAAGTCTCGGACGTTTTAACCTTACTGACATTCCACCGGCACCAAGAGGAGTTCCACAAATTGAAGTGATATTTGATATAGATGCCAATGGTATTTTGCATGTAACGGCAAAAGACAAAGGCACTGGTAAAAGTCATAACATCCGTATAGAAGCTGGAAGTGGGTTAAGCAAAGAGGAAATTGAAAAAATGAAGACAGAAGCAAAGGCCAATGAAGCAACTGATAAAACTGAAAAAGAAAAAGTAGAGAAAATTAACCAGGCCGATAGTTTAATATTCCAGACGGAAAAGCAATTGAAAGAGTATGGCGATAAAATCAGTGCTGACAAAAAAGCACCCATTGAAGCAGCTTTAGTAAAGTTGAAAGAAGCGCATAAGTTACAAGATGTAGCAGCAATTGATACATCCGTTGCAGAAATGAACGCAGCATGGACAGTAGCTAGTGAAGAAATGTATAAAGCTACGCAGGATGCCGGTGCCCAACAACCTCAGGGTGGTGGTGCGGAACAACAGCCACAAGGCAACGGAAGTGCCAACGCCGATCATGTAGAAGATGCTCAATTTGAAGAAGTGAAATAAAATCAACTTGCAAATAGAATTATTTGCAATGGAAGGATTAAAGATAAAGCCCTCGCTTTTTGTGAGGGATTTATTTTTATTGTCTTAAATAAGGTTGGATATAAAACTAAAAGCGCTCCGATAAAAGAGCGCTTTTAAAATTTCCTGCCTAATTCACCCATTCGTTATCAACTGCAGGTATTATTAATATTTTCAAATTTCTTTAGCCAGTAAATCGCCGATTGCATTATCATATTTTGCTTTCCAATCAACAATATTACCCCAGTTATCTCCGTCAACTAAAATGGTTTCTTCAGTAACTGTGCCCAGCCTTTCAAAAGACACCACCATTAAATTAATGGCTGTTTTAAATGCCACTTCATTTTCTGCAGCTATGGAAACAACAACCCTGCTTTGTGCTTCACCAAATAAAAAAGCATCTTTCCGTACGTTGATATTTGATATGATATCATATCCGAGATTATTGTTAAAGGCACTCTCTGTAAGTGTTACAAACAATCCTCCTTCACTTACATCATGTGCAGAAACAATCAGTTTTTGTTTTATTACAGCGCTAACTGCTTTTTGTAAATGGTATTCCTCGTCCAGGTCAAATTGAGGAGCCGGACTGAATTCTACACCATGAATTTTATGGAGGTATTCGCTGCTGTTAATATCATTGCTGCTCTTACCTATTAAGTAAATTACATCACCAGCTTTTTTAAAATCCATTGTCATTTTGTCGGCTGCATTTTCAAGTATTCCCACCATACCAATAGTAGGAGTTGGGTATACTGCGCCCTCCGGGTGTTGATTGTAAAAACTTACGTTTCCACCAGTAACGGGCGTATCAAATTTTAAGCATGCCTCACCCATACCTTTAATAGCATGAACAAACTGGTAATATACTTCGGGCATATATGGATTGCCAAAATTGAGACAGTTGGTAACACCTAATGGTTCTCCACCGCTACAAACGATATTTCGTGCAGCCTCTGCTACTGCTATCATGGCCCCTTTGTATGGGTCTGCAAATACATAACGACTATTACAGTCGGTTGTAAGTGCCAATGCCTTGTTGGTTGGTTTTGCCAATACAATCGCAGCATCACTCGGTGCATTTGTACTTACCGTACCTGCGCCAACCATACTATCATATTGATCGTATACCCAGCGCTTGCTGGCAATATTTGGAATGCTGATTAATTGTTCTGCAATGTTTTTAACATCGGCAGGTTCATCTATTGACGAAGGGTTAAATGTTTTTATTTTTTCAAAATACGCTGGCGTTTTATATTCTCTATCGTATTGAGGCGCACCGCCTCCTAACACCAATTCTTCTGCCGGTAATGTTGCTTCTAAATTTCCATTCATGTAAAAATGAAGCAGGCCATCATCTGTAACGCTTCCAATTTCACTGCAGGGTAAATCCCATTTTTCAAATACGGCTAATACGGTAGCCTCCTTTCCTTTTTCAATCACCATCAACATGCGTTCCTGACTTTCACTTAACAATAATTCCCATGCTTTCATGTTTTTCTGCCGCATGGGCACTTTATCCAGGTCAATCCTCATTCCCGCCTTGCCCTTAGCACTCATTTCTGCAGTAGAGCAGATGATACCGGCAGCACCCATATCCTGCATGCCCACTATTGCACCTGTTTGTATTACTTCAAGGCATGCTTCTAATAATTTTTTTTCCTGAAAGGGATCACCTACCTGCACAGCTGGTAAATCTTCAGCACTGTCTGCTGTAATATTGGCTGATGCAAACGATGCGCCGCCAATACCATCTTTACCAGTTGCACTTCCTACAAAAAATACCGGGTTGCCCACTACATTGCCGGATGTGGCAGATACCGTGGTTCCGTTTTTCAAAATACCCACACTCATCGCATTAACCAAAGGATTGGTATGGTAGCAATCCTCAAAATAAATTTCGCCACCTACAGTAGGCACACCAAAGCAATTACCATAATGGCCAATACCATGTACTACACCTGCTAACAAATGCTGTGTTTTACTATCTTTTAAATTACCAAAGCGCAATGAATTTAAAGAAGCAATTGGCCTGGCACCCATGGTGAAAATATCACGATGTATACCACCTACGCCGGTAGCTGCTCCCTGAAATGGTTCAATTGCACTGGGATGGTTGTGACTTTCAATTTTAAATACCACACCATATCCGTCGCCGATGTCCATCAGTCCGGCATTTTCTTCACCTGCTTTTACAAGCATTTTCTTACCGTCCCTGGGTAATGTTTTCAGCCATTTGATAGAATTTTTATAACTGCAATGTTCACTCCACATAGCGCTGAAGCAACAGAGCTCAGTAAAGTTGGGGGTGCGACCTATTTTTTGTTTAATTAGTTCAAACTCGTCTTCGGTAAGACGTAGTTCCGTGGCGGTTGTGGCGGTTATTTCCATAAATGTTTTTAGAGATTGCGAAAGTACAACCATATATGTTTTGTAATTGATTGTTTATTTTTTTTATTTTTTTTAGTGCAAAAAGAAGGTTATTTACCTTTTATTATAGGAGCCAGCCTAATGATGGCGGAAAAAATTGCTACCAATAAAATAAAAACCATCTGTAATATTTTTATTTTATTATCTTCCAAATAAATATACTACTTGAGTTATCTTTTATTTTTTATCTACCTTATTGCCCTAAGCTGGATCCTCACTAAAATAGGATTTATAAAAAGAAGTGGATTGGGTAATAAGGTTGTTATTCTACTTTTTTTATCCAAAGTTGCGGTAGGTTTAATATGGGGTCGCATTACTGAGCATGTTCCTCATATGGATACATGGATTTATCATCAGGACGCATTAACAGAGTACCGTTTATTGTTTAATAGCCCCGTAGCTTATTTTACTAATATATTTCAATCAGGATACGAGCACAAATACGTGGGGGTATTTCAGTTTCATGATTCATTTTGGAACGATCTTAAAACCAATTTGATTGTAAAATTTATATCTGTATTGGATTGCGCCAGTGGGGGAAACTATTATACCAATGTAATTCTTTATAATTTTTTAGTTTTTTTCGGTTTTATAGCCCTTTTCAGGGTTTTTAAGCAAATATTCCCAAACGATAATTTGTTGGTTATAACGGGAGTTTTTTTATTGCCCTCTACCCTTTTATTTAGTAGCATCATTCATAAAGAAGGATTAATAATGGCTGCAATAGGTTTATTGTTTTTCAGTTTATTGAATGTTTTCAGTATTGGAAATATTACCGTTAAAAGAGCAACTGCAATTTTCTTCTCTCCGTTGGTGATTTTTTTGTTCCGGAGTTACTTGTTATTGCTGCTGATACCTGGGCTTGCTGCATGGTACGCCGGATTTCATAATAAACAAAATTCAGTCGTTATTACTTCCATTATTTATACTGTTTTCTTATTGCTGTTTTTCAATATACACCGGGTTGTTTCCTCGGTAGATTTACCGTTATTAGTTGTACAGAAACAGGAAGATTTTTTTGCCCTTGAAACAGCCAGATCTTACGTATTAACAAATAAACTTTTACCAAATGCAGGTAGCTTTTTAAATAACCTACCTGAGGCGTTGGCACACAGCCTGGGGAGGCCTTTTTTGGTTGACTATAAATTATCCGTTCCCTTACTATTTTTTGCAATTGAATTAATTTTTTACCAATTTTTGTTTGTGTTGTTTGTTTTTTTTAGAAAACAAACAACACAAACAAACCCTTTTCTATGTGCCAGCATCTTTTTTGCGCTATCTGTTTTACTGATCATTGGATACACCGTACCTGTAATCTGGGCAATAGTTCGGTACCGTTCCATATACCTCCCATTTTTTTTAGTACCCCTTCTTTGTAGTATAAACTGGATAAAACTTGGCTGTAATTTTCAAAGTAAAAAATAAAAGCATATATTGTTTTTACTCGTTTTAGTCAAAAAAAAATGTATTTAGCAAGATAATTGTCATAATTAATTATTTATTGCCTATTTTGTGTCTTCAAAATTAAAAACATTATGCAATCATTAAGATTTAAGGCAATAGACAATTTGCTGTCTAGGGAGGAAGTTTCAGTGAAAACCTCTGCAAAAATCACAGGAATTTTTGGTGAAAACGTTTTCACCCTAAAAACTGCCAGACAGTTTTTAAGTGATGAAGCGTACAAAAGTTTATTAGGCTCTATTAAAAATGCAAAGAAAATAGACCGCAGTATGGGCAACCAAATTGCCAATGGCTTGCGGGCTTGGGCAGAGAGCAAAGGAGTTACCCATTATACACATTGGTTTCAACCATTAACAGATTTATCTGCAGAAAAGCATGATTCGTTTTTTACTCTAAAAGGCGATGGCACTCCAATTGAAGAATTTGAAGGAGCTGCATTAATTCAGCAGGAACCGGATGCCTCTTCGTTTCCTTCTGGTGGTTTAAGAGCTACTTTCGAAGCTCGTGGCTACACGGCATGGGATCCTTCTTCGTCGCCATTTATAATGGAGATTAGCAACGGAAAAACATTGTGTATCCCTACTATATTTGTTTCATACACAGGCGAATCTTTGGATGCTAAGACGCCATTAATTAAAGCGTTGGTTGCTTTAGATAAAGCCGCTGTGGACGTAGCTCAATACTTTGATAAGAATGTTGCTAAAGTAACTGCTACATTAGGATGGGAACAGGAATATTTTGTAATTGATGCCGGAATGGCCAATGCAAGACCAGATATCACAATGACAGGCCGCACTGTGTTTGGACATGCACCTGCAAAAGGGCAGCAATTGGAAGATCATTACTTTGGCGCAATCCCAGAGCGTATTTATGCTTATATGAGAGATTTTGAATCTGAGTCTTACAAGCTGGGTATTCCGTTGCGTACAAGGCATAATGAGGTGGCTCCATCCCAGTTTGAATGTGCGCCGATATTTGAAGAGGCTAACTTGGCAGTAGATCATAATACACTATTGATGGACATTATGACTCGTGTTGCCAAACGTCACGGATTAATTGTATTGCTTCACGAAAAGCCATTTGCGGGCATTAATGGTAGTGGTAAGCATAACAACTGGAGTATTGCAACCGATACGGGTGTTAACCTTTTAGCGCCAGGCAAAACGCCAAAGACTAACCTGATGTTCCTTACCTTTTTCGTAAATACCATTAAGGCTGTTCATGAATATTCTTCTTTGTTAAGAGCGTCTATTGCAAGTGCTGGCAATGATCATCGTTTAGGCGCTAACGAAGCACCTCCTGCAATCATCTCCATATTTATTGGCAAATATCTTACTGAAGTATTGAACCAGGTTGAAACCCGTGTGGGTGGTAAATTCGATGAACAGGACGAAGCAATGCTTAAACTGGATATCCATAAAACAATACCAGAATTGATGTTGGATAATACCGACAGAAACCGAACATCTCCATTTGCTTTTACCGGGAACAAATTTGAATTCCGTGCCGTGGGGTCTGCTGCCAATTGCGCCAACGCTATGACGGTTTTGAATTCAATTGTAGCAGACACGTTAAAGCAATTTAAAAAAGATGTGGATGCACACATTGAAAAAGGAGACAAGAAGGAAATTGCGATTATGCAGGTAATTCAGAAATATATTATCGAAAGCAAATCTGTATTGTTTGAGGGAGATGGCTATAGTGAAGAATGGGCTAACGAAGCCGAAAGAAGAGGTTTGCCAAATGTAAAAACTACTCCTTTAGCATTGGATGCATACATTTCTGAAAAATCGAAGCATTTATTTGAGAGCAACGATATTTATTCCCATTCTGAACTGGAAGCACGCCACGAAATAATGCTGGAGGCTTACATTAAAAAAGTACAGATTGAAGCGAGGGTTATTGGCGAATTGGCTACTTCTGTTATTTTGCCTTCTGCAATTAAGTATCAAAACATCCTTATTGAAAATATTAAAGGATTGAAAGAAGCAGGGTTAGGCGAAGAAGCTTATTCAAACCAGCTAAGCATTGTTAACGATATCAGCAAACATATCAATGCAATGGGTACAGGTGTTAGAAATATGATTGAAGAAAGAAAGAAGGCAAATGTAATTACTGATAACAGGGAAAAAGCAATTGCATATTGTGATAATGTAAAAGGAAAGCATTTTGATGATATACGTTACCATGTTGATAAATTAGAATTGGTAGTTGATGATTCTCATTGGATGTTACCTAAGTACAGAGAGATGTTGTTTTTAAGATAATTTTTAATTTTATAAGCAAGGTGATTGGGTTTTAATCTTATTGCTTATTATCTGTTACAAAATTTAATTAACATAGCTGGCAAGCAATCGTAAATAAGCCCGGTTCACTTTATTGTGACCGGGTTTTTATTTCGGGCAAGAAAATAGATAATAAGTTTTCTATTTTTGAATATAATATAACGCTCACTAAATTTTATGCTTTTCTTTTTTAATTCACAAACAATTTTTGGCGTTAGTTTCCCCCTGTTACCCAAAGTCTTCTTTCAAAAAATATTTTTTTTCGGTTTTTGAAAAGTCTCTTGTAATTTGTTTAGTAAATATAAAACCCTTAGTTTTGCTTTTTGTCTTTATCCTTAATACATTTATCTCCTCCTATCCCTTACAAAGTCCACTTAGTTTTCAATTTTTATCTTATAAAATAAATTTTGATAAAGTATTCCATTTATCCATCAAAAGCCGCCTAAATAATTCCAATAGTCTGTGATCCTGATATTTTCACCCAACAAAAAGACTATTATGAAAACTGGTTTATCAAAAATTATTTTATTGCGCTGTATTACACAACTTCTCAGTTGGCTTTTTCCATCGTGGAATTGGGATAAACCAGCGGAGCAAAAATTGATACCCATACCGGTACTAAATAAAAATTACTGGATTAATAAAGTGATTTTATCGGTATTTATATTTTGCTTTATTTGCCTGCATGCTGTTATTGCCAATGATTATATCAGCAATTTTAAAAGTCAATTCGCAGATAATAGCCAATTGAAATCTTCTTCAAAATCGTTACCGGTAAATGAAAAATGTGTCAGCAATTTGTATGCATACACAGCAAATGGTCTAAGTCTTGCCGACGGTAATATGATTTTATTTGATGACTTTTATTCGAATGCTGTGGATGGATATGATGCACGAAAAATGACGAATTTTGGCGAGAACTTCGGCATTACTAAAAACAATGTATTGCTGGCAATAGAAAAAAGACAAATAATCAGGACAGATGATTCCATTACATATGAAATGACGGGATTAAAAAATATTCAATATAAAATCGAGATTGTAACAAAAAACTTAAATCATCCAGGCATGGTGGGTTTTTTACTTGATAATTATACAGGTACCCGAACAATTCTGAATTTAGATGACACTACCAATTATAGTTTTAGTGTAACTGCCGTAACAGGTTCATCTGCAAAAAACAGGTTTATTGTTGTTTTTATGCAACCTGCTTTTAATACATTACCCCTAACATTTATCCTGTTAAACGCACAGCAAAAAAACGGAAAAATTGGTCTTAAATGGATTGTGAATAACGAAGAAAATACACAAACTTATCAGGTAGAACAATCCACCAATGGGCTTCTATTTACATCAGTAAGTACGGTAGCTGCTGATATTAATAAGGCGCACATTTATTATTGGGAAAATACTTTTACATCAACTGCAATTTGTTATTTCCGTGTAAAAAGTATTGACAAAAACGGCAGTTCGTATTATAGCCCTACGGTAACAATTGCTAAGACATCTTTAAAGAAGGGTATTGGTATATTTCCGAACGCGGTAGAGGGTAATGAGATTAAACTCTCATTTAACAATCAGCCTGCAGGTAATTATTCTGTTCGTTTAATCGGTTACAGTGGTCAAGAGTTTTTTAAAAAGTCAATAATGGTTATTGCCGGATTTCAGATTACTAGTTTAGAAATTCCTAACAATTGTTATAAGGGTAATTATTTATTGGAAATTATCAATCCTGCAAATGAACGACAATTACTGCCGCTGGTTATTTTGAAAAATTATTAGTAACCATATTTTTTATTGCAGCTAGTTTAAATAGTATAACTAAGTATTTTATGACAACTATCATTTAATGCGTATGGCTAATTAATTACGCTCTGTAATTAAGAACTGTATTGGTTGTAACAAAAATTGAGTATTCAAAAATTGATGCATGAAGGCAGGTCTGCTGATACTTTATTTTGCAAGTTGATTTATTGTTAGGAACTTTACGTTGTAAAAATACCCAATTTTATTTGATGTTTCAAAGTTGCTAATCCTATCCCTTTGTAAAAACATTTTTAATTCAGTTTCTTTTTTATTTCATTTTTTAACTCGAATTATTGTGTACAATTCTACAACCCTCATCTAAGTATGCAATACTTACACAGATAAAATTGATAAAACATTTTTTATTTATTTCATTGTATGTTTCTTCAATAATAAGTTGGGGGCAGGTCGTTTCGCAGGTACCGTTAAATCCAGGGCAGCCATTGGATGCAGCCCAACAGTTTACCACTAATCTTGTTGGTATTTCCAATACAGGAAATACAACACTGGATGGAACTATCAATATTTTTGCTCCTGGCTTTTCAAATGATATTGACGCCTCCGATGCTATTAAAACACCTAACCAGAATGAAAATATTGCACTGTTAAGAAATAACCAAACATTGGTTGTAGAAGCCAGGCAGCCCGTTATTAGCAGAGATACAATTTTTTATAGTTTATGGAACGCTGTGTTAAAACAACAACAGTATCAGTTGCAATTCTATCCTATTAATATGAATTTACCAAGCCTGTCGGCTGTTATTGTAGATCGGTATTTAAATGCTACTACTACACTTTAAGTTTAAATACATCTCCATCTAATTATAGTTTTACCGTTACTGCAGATGCAGGTTCCTTTGCTGAGAATAGACTTATTGTTGTATTGGTACAGGTAGAATCAGGCCCATTGCCGGTTAACTTCATAAACATTGTTGCAACTCAAAATAACGGCACTGTCTTTCTTAGTTGGAAAGTTGCCGGAGAAAGAGGCATAACAAATTACCAGGTACAATGATCTACCCCCGGTAAAAACTTTACTGCTGCGGGTACCATAGAAGCTAAGGGTTATAGCAATAATCAAATAAACTATTCCTTATCAAACGCAGGCTTACAAAACGGCACTTATTTTTATAGGGTTAGAAGTAATGGTATTAATGGCGAAACTAAGTTTAGTTCTATTGTGCGAATTTCTATTGGCGGTACCAAATCGAATATAATTATTTCGCCCAACCCGGTTGTCGGGCAAAGCATAGCATTGCAATTAATAAATCAAGCCAAAGGTAGAGTCTACCTAAGAGTTATTGATCTAAACGGAAAAGAATTACTGAAATCTACCTTCATCAATATGGGAGGTAGTAATGTACAGACCATCAAGGCACCTTCTTCAGTTACCAGTGGTATTTACCAATTGGAGATTGTTGACGCAAAAGGGATCGGGACAGTTCAATCATTGCTTTTTCTATAGAATAGACTAAGCACCCATCCACATAATACTATTTTAAAAGCTACCTTATTTAAAAAGGGTAGCTTTTTTATTAGGTGGTGTATCTGCTGTAGTGAAGATTTCAGCTTTAATCCATAGTCATCCCTTACTTCTTTAACGAAAAATAATGTTAACTGCTCCCATGCTCGTTAGTTCTAATAAAAATAACTCAATATAAAGTATCAATTACTTATTAAAAAAATTAAAAAGTTTTTTGGTTAATTCAAAAAGTTCTTTAAGTTTGTGGTATAAACGTGATTGCTATAAGAAGTGGGAAAAGTTGTAAAAAATAAAAAAGAAACAGACAAGAAAAAAATCTTGAAAGAACTCTATTTTGGACATTCCATGTCGTGTGCAGAGTTAGGTAAGCATATTCATAAAAGTCTTCCATTTTCAAACAAGCTTATTTATGAGTTATTAGAAGAAGGATTTGTAGCCGAAACAGGTTTTGCCGCATCTACAGGAGGCAGAAGGCCACAAACATTTGCTATTGCTCAGAATATAATGTATGTAGTTTCGGTAGCAATGGATCAGTTGATGACGAAAATTGTAATTATGGATATGCAGAACAACTTTGTGTCTGCTGTTGAAACAATTAAACTTTCGCTCGCAAAAAATAACGAAGCCGTAGTCATTCTTGCCGAAAAAATTGTGGATTTAATTGAAAAAGCTGATATACCAAGAGAAAAAATTATAGGAATAGGTATTGCCATGCCAGGTTTTGTAAACATAAAAAAGGGCATTAATTATTCGTTTTTATTTACAGAAAACAAAAGTATTTCTAAGATTATATTTGATAAAATAGGCATTCCGGTTTATATCGACAATGACTCTAGCCTGATTGCTTTGGCGGAACTTAGGTTTGGAGCTGTTAACCAGAAGAAAAATGTGATGGTACTTAATATTGGCTGGGGTGTAGGATTGGGCTTAATATTAAACGGTGAACTATTTAGAGGCCATGATGGATTTGCTGGAGAGTTTAGTCATATACCACTTTTCAACAATAATAAACTTTGTGCATGTGGTAAAAGTGGCTGCCTGGAGACAGAAACGTCGTTGGTGGTTTTGATAGATAAAGCAAAAGAAGGAATAAAAGCGGGTCGGTCAACCAGGCTTAGCGGTTTAACATTTGATGACTATGAAAGAGCAAGTGAAGCTATTATACTGGCTGCACACGAGGGTGACCAGTTTGCTGCTGAACTTTTTAGAGACATCGGTTATAACATAGGTAGGGGAATAGCAGTTTTAATACACCTGTTAAACCCTGAAGTAGTTATTTTAAGTGGTAGGGGCTCTACAGCAGGTAAAATTTTAAAAGCCCCAATTCAGCAGGCTTTAAATGAACACAGTATTCCAATTTTGTCGCAGAATACTACCATTGAAATGTCAGCAATAGGATACCAGGCTGAATTGATTGGAGCTGCTGCGCTGGTAATGGAAAATTTAGAAAGCATTCCGTTAAATGGCAAGCCACTCATCCTGGCAGTTGCACGTGCTCCTCAGTTGGCTGTGTAACCATTTTGATAATTAAAAAAATGGTAAAAAATTTACTTTTACTGATTATTATAAAAAATAAAAAAATATTTCGCCAGTTAACATTAGGGTTTTTTACAAAAAGCCTTTGTTATAAAAGTGAAGTTTCAAATCCAATTATCTAAAATTGAAAAGCAATTGAATGTTTTGAGAAGAACTTTCGATGAACCATTTATTTACCAAAAAAAATGCTTATGAACAAAATTGTAATGCTTTTGTGTAGTCTAATATTAGGCTCCATTTCATTTGCGCAAACTAAACAAATTACAGGTGTTTTAGTTGACGCAACCAGTAAACAACCCATCACAGCTGCCACCGTAAAAGTAAAAGGTGGTAAAGCCGTTGCTATTTCGGATGCAGATGGAAGATTTAGTATTGCTGTGCCCACAACAGGCAACGTGGTGCTTCAAATTTCTTCAGTGGGTTTTGCAGCAGTAGAGAAAACTGTTGCGGCCGCAGAAAATTCCGTTAATTTTTCGCTTAGCCCGGTTGTAGGCGAACTGGGTGCAGTTGTGGTAACTGCCCTTGGCATAAGAAAGGAAAAAAGGGCTCTTGGTTATGCACTTACCGAAATTAAAGGCGAGGAACTTACACAAGCCCGTAGTAACAACGTAATGAACAACCTCGTTGGTAAAGTACCGGGATTGAATGTTGTTAGTACAGCAACAGGTGCCGGTGGATCATCACGGATTGTTTTGAGAGGAAATACTTCCATTTCTGGCGGTAACCAACCTTTGTATGTTGTTGATGGAATACCAATCGATAACAGTAACAGGGGGTCGGCCGGCGAATGGGGTGGCAGGGACGCAGGAGATGGTATTCAGATGCTTAACCCTGACGAAATCGAAACTGTAACTGTTTTAAAAGGCGGTAATGCCGCTGCCCTTTATGGTGCAAGAGCATCAAATGGTGTAATACTTGTAACCACCAAAAAGGGATCTAAGGGCAAAGGTTTAGGCGTTGAGGTCAACAGTAATTATACAACAGAAACAGTCATGAATTTACTTGACTGGCAAGATCAATATGGCCATGGTATTGGTGGAAATGCGCCAACAACGTTGGCTGGAGCTAATAACATTAACCTCAACTCATGGGGTGGTAAATTGAATGGTAGTTCCGTAATTCAATGGGATGGAGTTAGTCGCCCCTACGTTGCTCATAAGGATAACGTAAAAAACTTTTATAAAACCGGAACCAACCTTAGTAACTCGGTTACTTTGTATGGCGGTACAGATAAAATGACCTATAATTTTTCCATGGCTGATTTAAATAATCAAAGTATTGTTCCTAATTCATCTTTAAAAAGAAACAATTTTTCCATGAATATTGGCATGACTCCCATAGATAACCTACGGGTAAATGTTAGCGCAAGATATATCAGGGAAAGAGTTAAAAACAGGCCCAAACTATCTGATTCGCCAGGTAATGCCAATTTTACGATTGGAATTATGCCTATTAGCTGGGACCAGGCAACCTTTAAGGAAAGTAAAATTAGTCAAACAACTGGTGGAGAAAATAAATTCAATGCCAACGAATACGTTACAAACCCATATTGGGCAGTTGAAAACTATGTACAAAAAGATAGCCGAGACCGGTTGATTGGCGCTGTAGAGGCCAAATACGATATTAAAAAATGGTTATACCTGAGAGGTCGGATTGGAACTGATCAATATACCAGGCAGAATTTTGATGTAACGCCTAACGGTACACAATATAGTCAAGGTGGACAAATAGATGATCAGTCCACAGGAAGGTTCAGGGAGTTTAATGCTGAAGGAATATTGGGCGTTCAAAAGGATATTACCAGTAAAATTGGGTTAGATGCATTTGTTGGTGGTAACGCCATGCAGCAAATTGACGAAGGCCAAAGCCAAAGTGGTTCTAATTTCTTTGTGCCAGGGTTTTACAATATAAATAACCTGCAAAATAAAAATACTAATTACTATTATAACGAAAAAAGAATCAATTCCTTTTTTGGTTCTGCAGAGTTTTCCTATAACAAATATTTATACGTTACAGTAACCGGCAGAAACGATTGGTATTCTACTTTATCACCAAAAAACTGGTCAATTTTTTATCCGTCTGTGGCAGGAAGTTTTATTCTATCACAGGCAGTTAGTTTGCCATCTGCTATAAATTACGCAAAA
Source organism: Chitinophagaceae bacterium (assembly GCA_025360525.1). Lineage (GTDB taxonomy): Bacteria > Bacteroidota > Bacteroidia > Chitinophagales > Chitinophagaceae > Ferruginibacter. Next base: position 75,189 of record JANYCA010000143.1, read on the forward strand.
TTAAGAGCTTCATGGGCTAATGTGGGTGGCGATCGTGACCCATATGGATTAACCCTACCTTATGGCCTTAGCAGTAATACATTTAATGGTTTACCGGTAGGTTCCGTTGGTACCAACACTATTCCTAACCAGGATTTGTTACCATACCAGGTTAAATCTAGTGAGTTTGGTATCGAAGCCAAATTTTTGGATAACAGATTAGGTATAGATTTCTCTATCTACAGCAAACAAACAACCAATGACATCATCCGGAGCTCTATTTCTCAAACTTCAGGTTTTGGGGATGTATTGATAAATGTAGGTGAGATTTCTAATAAAGGAATTGAACTGTTATTGACTGGTACACTAGTTAAAAACAGCTCACTTACATGGGATGCCTCATTTAACTTCGGGTATAATAATAGCAAGGTTATTAAAATATCCGATCAGTTATTAACCTCAAGGGTTGCCAATGCACGTTCTTTAACTGCATTTGTTGATCATATTGCCGGCCAGCCATTTGGCCAGGTTATGGGTTTTCAATACAAAAGAAATGCTGCTGGTGAATTGTTGCTTAATGGTGGCTTACCTCAGCGGGGTGATCTTAAAGCTTATGGAACCGGCGTTTCTCCTCTCACAATGGGTTTCAACAACGAATTTAGGTTTGGAAACTTTAACCTGGGTGTTTTAATTGATGGACGTTTTGGAGGTCATATGTACTCTGGTACAAATGATTTTGGCACATACCGTGGGTTAACTAAAATGACATTAAACGGCAGAGAAGGTGGTATTGTTGCAAATGGAGTTGATGAAGCAACCGGTTCTAAAAACACAACAAGTGTTTCATCACAAAGTTATTATCAAACCGTAGGTTTGAATATTTCATCTGAGTCTATTTTCAAGTCAGATTTTATTAAACTCCGCCAGATAATTTTTGGTTATCGCTTACCGGAAAAGATGTTTTCCAAAACTCCGTTCAAAGGAGCAACCATTTCTTTAGTTGCACGCAATATTGCAATTCTTAAAAAGTACACACCTAATATCGATCCGGAGTCTACTTATAACAGTGGAAACGGACAAGGACTTGAATGGTACGGTGTACCTCCGGTTCGTTCAGTAGGTGTTAACCTTAATTTGAAATTCTAATTAGTTTGTGTAACGCTAAAATATTAGTTATGAAATATAAAAACATTATATACAGCTTTCTTATCTCGTCGGTAAGTATTATCAGCTGCACCAAAGATTTTGAGAAAATAAATATCAATCCCTCCGCTGTAAGCGATTTGCAATCAGATGCATTGCTTACAAACGTTATCATAGGCGTGTCCGGCGGGGAGTACGAAGCCTGGAGAACAAACTTGATTTACAACACCCAGTTTGTCCAGCAATTTGCATCCACGGCCTGGCTACAAGGCGGGCAGTATTTATTAGATGAAGGGTATAATTCTTCTTTATGGGATAGTTATTATGGCGGTCCTATTAAAAATGTAGTAAACCTGGTAGAAAAAACCAACGGAGTTGCAACAGACGTTAATTACAACAGCGCAGCCCGTATCTTAAAAGCATTTGCTTTTTTAAGGTTAACAGATTCTTACGGTGATATTCCATATTCAGAAGCCGGTAGAGGATATTTAAAAGGAGTTTTCGCAGCAAAATATGATGCGCAAAAAGACATCCTCGCCGATATTATTAACGAACTGGATGCAGCGGCAAAAGGTTTTGATGCTGCCAAATCATTTAAAGGTGACATTACCGGTAATAATGGTGATATCAGCTTATGGAAAAAAACAGCCTATTCTATAATGATGCGTGCAGCAATGCGTATGTCAAAAATAGATGCTGCTGCAGCACAGGCTGGTGTAGCAAAAGCTATGACTGGTGGCGTATTTACCAGCTATACTGAATCACTCGTTGTTAAGCACCTAGCAGGCAACTATGATAATCCCAACAGCCATGTATTGGGTTATTACAATGGTGCTAGAGGTCAGTTGAATACGGGGGCTTTTAAATTCTCCGAGTATTTTATTAACCTGCTTAAATCATCATCTGATCCAAGGTTGGGTATTCTTTCTGTAGTAAGAACAGGTTCTACCGAAGACAATAGCCCTGCGATACAAAAAGGATTGCCCAGCGGTTCTGATGCTGCTGGTTCCGTTGATGCTTATTCGCAAATAAGAGCTGATTTTGTTGATGCCACTGATCCAAACATTTTGGTTTCTCATGGTCAAACACTTTTGTTAATGGCAGAAGCAAGAGAAAGAGGCTGGATTAGTACTGGTAGTTCTGAAACCTATTTTCGTGACGGAGTTAAATCCAGTATCAATCAGTTAAAGGGATATACTCCAGCTGTGGGTGTAATTGACGATGCTGTTGTAGATGCATATGTTGCTGGTATCGTTTACCCTGCAACGCCTGCTGCAAGGTATGAAGCCATTAATGTCCAATATTATATTGCCAGCTTGCTAGATGGGTACGAATCACACGCTAACTGGAGGCGTTCCGGCTTTCCTGTTCTTACAGCAGTTAACAAGCCAGGTAACTATACCGGTGGAAAAATTCCAAGAAGGTTTCAATACCCAGCAAGCGAGTCTGGTTTAAATGCTGAAAACCTTGCTGCTGCAATTGCACGTCAGGGTGCAAATAACTGGAATACTTCTGTATGGTGGGATAAACCGTAACACATAACTAAGTTTTTTGTTTTGGTAATTTTAGCAAAAGTTAGGTGTATTCTCAAGTCAGGTAGTTTAAATACTACCTGACTTATTTTTTAAATTTTCATTACCAAGTTTGGCTGGCTTTAATTTATAAAAATGAAAGTAATTTCTCCTATACTTTATACCAGGCAACTATTTTTTCTAATAATATCGCTGCTTTGTACTTTATCAGCTTCAACACAAAGCCTTTTTTCTTCTCTTTCGCCTAAGCAAACAGGTATTAATTTTCAAAATAAATTAGTTGAAACAAGTACAGATAACATTATTACATACGAGTACTTTTATAATGGTGGTGGTGTAGCTGTTGCAGATTTCAATAATGATAAAAGACTTGATATTTATTTTACTTCTAATCAACAGCCAAATGCCCTCTATCTCAATAAAGGAAACTGGCAATTTGAGGAAGTAACCAAAAAAGCGGGTGTTGCCGGAAAAAAAGGATGGAAAACGGGTGTGTCTGTTGCAGATGTAAATGGCGACGGATGGATAGATATTTATGTATGTTATTCTGGCGATGTGCCACCTGCTGCCCGGCAGAACCAATTATTCATAAATAATGGCAACGGAACTTTTACCGATAAGGCTAAAGAAATGGGCGTTGCCGATGCTGGATATTCTACACAGGCTGCCTTTTTTGATTATGATAAAGATGGAGACCTCGATCTTTTTGTTATCAATCATAATGTTAAAGAGCTTCGCAATTTTGATGCGGCTTTTGTAAAAAAAATGGTGGATGCCGATGCTGGTGACAGGCTTTATCGGAATGATAATAATCACTTCACGGATGTCACGATTCAATCTGGTATCATTTCAAATCCATTAGGTTATGGCTTGGGTATAAATATTTCAGATATCAATAAAGACGGCTGGCCAGATGTATATGTTACCAACGATTATGTGGAGGAGGATTATATCTACATAAATAATAAAGATGGCACATTCAAAGAGTGTCTAAAAGATCAGTTAGGCCATATTTCTAATTTTTCAATGGGGGTTGATATTGCGGATATTAACAATGATGGTTATCCTGATATTTTTACGCTTGATATGCTGCCCGAATCAAATAAAAGACAAAAATTATTATATACTCCGGATAATTATGAACTCTATAAAAATACTTTCCAAAATGGTTTTTATCATCAGCTGATGCGGAATATGCTACAATTGAATAATGGCAATGGTACCTTCAGCGAAATTGGCCAGCTTTCAGGCGTGTCTAATACCGATTGGAGTTGGGCAGGTTTACTTGCAGATTTTACCAACGACGGTTTTAAGGATCTTTTCGTTACCAACGGTTATGGAAGAGATATGATTAATATGGATTTCATGAAGTTTTACGCCAATGAAAGATTAAAATATAACCGCGGCGAACAAAGTAGCCGAATGTTCCAGATGTTGGTAGGCATAACGTCTACACCACTCCATAATTATTTATTTGAAAACAACGGGAATCTTAAATTTACCAACCGCTCTACAGAATGGGGATTTGGTGATTTAAACTTCTCTCACGGGGCAGCCTATGCAGATCTGGATAATGACGGCGATCTTGATTTGGTGGTAAACAGAATGAATGAACCTGCCGGCATTTTTAAAAATAATTGCAACACCTTAAAAAAAGAAAATCATTTTTTAGATATCGACCTCCGGATGCAAGGCAATAACTCTTTTGCCCTTGGTGCAAAGCTGCAGGTTTTTACTGCTGCCGGAATTAACTATATCGAAAATTACCCGGTGCATGGTTTTCAATCGGCCATGCAAATCCCACTGCATACCGGCTTTATCGGAACAAAAATTGATTCCATTCAAATTACCTGGCCCGATGATGGCATACAAACTATCACAGAAAATATACCGATCGACACCCTGATAACAATCCAATATAAAAAATTTCTCCCTTTACAAAATATAACCATATTGCCTTCACCTGTTTTTTCAAATGCAGTAACTATTCCTTTTAAGCATACCGAAGATGAGGTAAATGATTTTAAAATACAGCCGTTAATGATTAACATGTTAAGCTTTGCAGGGCCGCATCTGGCAGGTTGCGATCTTAATAAAGATGGACTTACCGATTTTTATATTGGAGGTGCACAAAATCAAGCAGGCGCAATATTGATGCAACAACCCAAGGGTGATTTTATTACAATTCCGCAAGCCGCCTTCACAAAAGATGCATCTTGTGAAGATGTAGATGCCGTTTTTTTTGATGCCGATGGCGACGGCGACGAAGACCTATATGTGGTTAGCGGCGGTTATGCCATGCCTCAAAATGATGCAAGTTATCAGGATCGTTTTTACATAAATGAGAACAGCCAGTTTATTAAAATAGAAAAAGCACTGCCTCACGAAACCATCGCTGGTTCGGTAGTTAAAGCAATCGATATTGATAATGATGGCGATATTGACCTTTTTATTGGCGGGAGAGTAGTACCCGGCCGTTACCCGGTAACACCAGAATCCACCCTGTTACAAAATGACGGAAAAGGAAATTTTACCAATGTTACTGCAACCCTTGCGCCAGCCTTGCAATATGCAGGCATGATAACAGATGCGGCATGGGCTGATATTAATAACGACGGACGCAAAGAATTAATAATTTGTGGAGAGTGGATGCCCCTCGAAATATTTGAATGGGCAAACGGCAAACTAATTAATACTACAAAAAAATATTTTGACTCATCTGAAAACGGGTGGTGGAACCGGATTGCTTTAGCAGACCTTGATAAAGACGGTGATCTCGACATTGTGGCAGGCAACTGGGGTACTAATTCTCAATTACACGCAAGTGTAAAAAAACCAATGAGTTTGTATTATGGAGATTTTGATAACAATGGATATATAGATCCTTTGTTGTGTTATTTCATCGGCGAAAAATCTTATCCTTTTGCCTCAAGAGATGAGTTAACCGATCAGATGGTAAGCCTTAGGCAGCGATTCCCAAATTATGACTCCTATTCCGACGCAACGATTGAAGACATATTAACCAGTGATCAGCTAAAGAATGCAACAATCCTAAGTGCTGAACAATTAAATACGCTTTGGTTTGAAAATAAAAATGGAAAATTTATTCAGCATGATTTACCCATCCAGGCAAATTATACTCCGGTGAACGCAATATTACTGGATGATTTTAATAAGGATGGGAATATGGATATTTTATTGGGTGGCAATGTTAACCAGGTAAGAATTAAAATAGGAAAAATAGACGCTAGTTATGGCGTGCTGTTAACCGGAAATGGCAAAGGCGGCTTTCAGTATGTTCCCCAGTTGCAATCCGGGCTCAATTTAAAAGGCTGTGTAAAAGATTTTTTAAAAATAAATACTGGTAACAAATCGTCTAAAGTGATTGCAGCAATAAACGACCAGTACCCAGTTATGTTGAATTATTAAATGCTGATTTATATACAATGAAGTTGATTTTAAGAAATTTATTCACGTGGATAGCACTGTTGATGTCGTTAACAGTTCATGCAAAAAACAGCCCGTTTTTTTCATCAAACGACTATGTTAAAGCCCTTAAAAAGGTAACCGATATTATGGTGAATGATGTAACCTCGCCTGTAGCAGCCAGCAGGTATTATGCCTACATCACTATTGCAGCCAATGAAGTATTGGCTGGTTTTTCCAGGGATGGTGCTAATTCTTTTCTCACCCTGCTAAATGGGTTTAAACAAATTGACGTTCTGCAAATCCCCAACACTGAAAACAACAAGGAACTTTCTGCAATCCTGCTGGTATTTAAAATGGGTGAAAAATTATTGCCCTCGGGTTACCTGTTAAAAACATCAATTGATTCTTTACTGGTAGTGGCATCAAAAAAAGGTATTTCAAAAACAACCATAAATAATTCTGTTGCATATGTAGAGGCAGCAGTGCAGCAAATGTTGCCTTATATAAAGAGTGATGGTTTTGCCAGCTTGGCTAACCTGCGCCGTTACACACCTGTAACTGGCGACGCTTACTGGCAGCCTACTCAACCAGCTTTTATGGTACCGGTGGAGCCCCATTGGAATAGCTTAAGAACATTTATTTTGGATTCCGCTCAACAGTTCAAGCCGCTTCCTCCTGCGGTATATGATACCAATACAACTTCGGTTTATTTTAGGCAATTAAAAGAAGTGTATGATATTTCCAAAAAATCAAACGCAGCAAATAATGCCGTAGCTATGTTTTGGGATTGCAACCCTTTTGCGGTACAACAAATGGGGCATGTTCAATTTGGCCTTAAAAAAATATCGCCTGGCGGCCACTGGATAGGCATTACAGGTATAGCCTGCATCACAAAAAAATATAGTTTACAAAAAACAGTGCAGGTGCATGCGTTGGTAAGTGTTGTGCTGGCAGATGCCTTTATCGCCTGTTGGGATGAGAAATACAGGAGCAACAGGGTAAGGCCCGAAACAGCCATTAATAAATTGATTGATCATCGATGGCATCCGCTGTTGCAAACACCACCATTCCCTGAATATGTTTCGGGTCATAGTGTTGCTTCGACAGCTGCCGCAAGCGTACTTACAAAAATTTTTGGCGAAAATTTTTCCTTTAATGACAACACTGAAGTGGAGTTTGAATTACCAGTAAGAAAATTTGCATCTTTTAATGCAGCTGCAGCCGAAGCCGCTGTCTCTAGATTATATGGTGGCATTCATTACCGGGATGCAATTGATGAAGGGATATGGCAGGGAAAAAAAATAGGAGAATATTCAATAAAAAAATTAAATAATTATTTTAAAATGATCTCAACCCAATAATTGTGTTGAAAATATTATTCAAAAAATATTACAAAATGTACCATTTGCACAAATAAAGAATTTGAAAATTAACTAAGGAAACCTTACATAAATAATTATGAAGCATAGCAAACTCAGGAAATTTTTTCAACGCATTTTACAGGCAGCTTTTGTGGCCATTCCCTTCATCGCCACAGCCCAGCAATTGACAAAATACGTTGATCCTTTCATCGGTACTGGCGCCCATGGACATACTTATCCGGGGGCAACAGTTCCATTTGGGATGGTGCAGTTAAGTCCGGATAATGGTACGCAAGGCTGGGATTGGTGCAGTGGTTATCACTTTACAGATTCGACGATTGCAGGTTTTAGTCATACTCATTTAAGTGGCACAGGCATTGGTGATTTGTGTGATATTTCTGTAATGCCCTCAATTGGTTTGGTGGCAGATTCATTTAATTTATATCGGCAAAAGTTTTCTCACGCCAATGAAAAAGCAACGCCTGGTTTTTATAGTGTAACCTTAAACAACGGCATTAAGGCAGCATTTACAACCACTGAAAGGTGCGGCCTTCATCAATATACTTTCCCCAAAGAAGCCGATCCGGTTATCCGTTTTAATCTCGGTTTTGCAATAAACTGGGACAGTCCTGTTGAGACTTTTATCGGAAAAATAAATGACTCAACCATCGTAGGTTACCGCTATTCCAAAGGTTGGGCCTCCATACAGCGGGTTTATTTTGCTGCCCGTACTTCGGTTCCATATACAAAATTATTCCTGGCAAATGGAACAGAAAGTTTAACGGGGAATAGTGCAAAAGGAAGTTTGATAAAAGGACAATTGTTATTTAAAAATATGCAGGGGAAAACGATCTCAATGAAAGTAGCGCTCTCGTCAGTCAATACAGAAAAAGCGCTGCTGGCTTTGGGCGAAATACAAGGATGGAATTTTAATGTTGTTAAAAAGGCAGCCGAAGCCAAATGGGAAATGGAACTGCAAAAGATAGTAATTAAAAGTGCAGATGAAGAATCGAAAAAGATATTCTATAGCGCTCTCTATCACACTTGCGTAGCGCCTGTTTTGTATTCGGATGCGGACGGCACTTACCAGAATTCAAAAGGACAGGTTAAGAAGATGCCCAACGGCCAACGCTTTACAGTTTTCTCATTGTGGGATACATTTAGAGCACTTAATCCTTTATTCACCATCACACAACCCGGCCATGTTACGGAATTTATCAACACCATGCTGGCATTTTATGAAGAAAACGGGTTATTGCCGGTTTGGGATTTAAGTAGCTGCGAAACCAATTGCATGACGGGGTACCACGCCATTCCAGTCGTGGCAGATGCTATCTTAAAAAATGCAAAAGGATTTGATGTTGCAAAAGCCTTTGCTGCCATGAAAAAAAGCGCCATGCAAAACGTTCGTGGCACCGATTTGTACAGGCAGTATGGCTACATTCCGCAAGATAAATATGGCAGCAGTGTTACAGTAACTATTGAGTATGCATACGATGATTGGTGCATTGCACAGGTTGCAAAAAAGTTAGGTAAAATGGATGACTACGCAACTTTTATAAAACGCTCCGCCAGCTGGAAAAACTTATTTGATCCTTCTACCGGTTTTATCCGGGCTAAAAATAGTGATGGCAACTGGGTAAATCCTTTTGATCCTTATTTGTCCGAACATGATGAGCACAAAGCAATGTACACAGAAGGCAACGCATGGCAGCATTCATTTTTTGTACCGCACGATGTAAAAGGTCTTGCAACTGCTCATGGCTCCAATGATTTGTTTATTAAAAAACTTGATTCACTGTTTAGTGTTAGTTCTCAATTAAGCGGGGGCAACACATCACCTGATGTGAGCGGCCTCATCGGGCAATATGCACACGGCAATGAACCTAGCCATCACATTGCATACATGTATACCTATGTAGGTGCTGCATGGAAAACGCAGGAAAGAGTAAGGGGTATTATTGATTCCATGTACCATGCCCGTCCGGATGGATATGCAGGTAATGAAGATTGTGGACAGATGAGCGCCTGGGGAGTTTGGAGTATGGCAGGGTTATACCCAGGTAATCCTTCTGGTGGGCAGTATGTGTTTGCAAGTCCTCAATTTAACGAAGTAATATTTAAACTGGCTGGCAACAAATCGTTTGTTATCCGGGCAAAAAATGCGGGAAAGGGGCGGCCATATATTCAAAGTGTTCAATTAAATAATCATCCTTATAACAAAACCTATATTCAGCACGCCACCATGATAAATGGTGGTGTGCTTGAATTTACAATGGGCGATCAACCAAATAAAACATTTGGACTATTGCCTGCCACCTGGCCTGAATCTGCTTCTTCTAATCAACAAAAAATTGCACAATAATATGCTGATGAAAAACCTTACAATATCTATATTTTTTGGCCTGGTGTGTTTATCCTCCCAGGCTCAACAGCCAATCAGCATTATTCCACAACCGGTAAGCCTCCAACTAAAGGAAGGTACTTTTACACTGGATGCCAATACAACAATTAAATACAGCGGTTCCAATAAGGAGTTAAAAGCAGCTGCTGATTTTTTTACAGCATATATAAAAGAAATCTGCGGCTACCGCCTGCCGGTAAATGCAGGAAAGAAAAAAACAGTTCAATTACAATTGGCAACAAGTGCATCTATTGCAATTATTGGCGATGAAGGATATGAGCTGGATGTAATGCCTGCAACTATCAGTATAAAAGCCAATACCAAAGCCGGTATTATTTATGGCATGCAAACTATTTTTCAACTGCTGCCTGCTGTGCGAACCAATGCCAGCATTCAAATACCCTGCATGGAGGTAACAGACTATCCCCGTTTTAAATGGCGTGGAATGATGCTGGACGTAAGTCGTCACTTCTTTTCGCCGGATATGATAAAAGAATTTATCAACCTGATGGCTTCTTACAAAATGAATGTTTTTCACTGGCATTTGGTGGATGGGGCCGGCTGGCGATTGGAAATAAAAAAATATCCTAAACTAACGCAACAGGCAGCATGGCGGGTAGATGA
>JANYCA010000152.1 GCA_025360525.1 Chitinophagaceae bacterium
TTATAGATGCCAAGCAAAGCATCAATACCATCGTTGGAAATGGCAAACGATTTATGGCTTACGAAATAATAAAGCGTCTTGAAAACAACCATCATAATGAATTACTCAAACAATTATCTGCCAGTGTAGAAAAACATCGAAGAGAAAAAAATAAACAGCACAATGTTTGGATAGAATCGTTCGACTGGAAAGATTGCCACAGCAATGAATTTACATGGCAAAAACTAGATTATATGCATAACAATCCATGTATTGGTAAATGGCAACTGGCACCTAATCCGGTTGAATACATCCATAATTCTGCTAAATTATATTTATCCGGTGTGCAGGCTGTTTACACTATAACTAATTTTATGGAAATGGAAGAGGTGGATTTTAATAAAGGCAGTCATTAGGCAGAACAGGCGCAACGTCCTCGGCTCTGCTTATTGCTCGTTGAGAGACGTTGCTGGAAACCAAAGCGATGTTCGTTGTGCGTTATGGTACAGACTCGTCGGGGAACTGAGATAATTTAACTGTATAAGAGTGCAGGCAAAGAAACACTTAAAACCTTCTTTCTGTCCGGTTAAAAAATTCATTCGTCACCGATGTCAGTATCATGGTCTCAATATTTTTTATACTGTTTTGTTTCATGAATAATTATACGAAAGCCTATGCAGGAACAGGGAAGATTATATTGGCGCCACAAACAATTTATAACTGGCAACAATTCTTTTAATTTTTTGTACATCATGCTATATGTGATTGTTCTAACTTTAATAAAATAATTTTTTATGAAAGAATATAAATGGATCATGTTTCTTTTGCTTCCATGCATTGTAACACTTGGTTTAACAAACCAATATTATAAAAAGAATGAATGGAAACCATTGTTCAATGGCAAAGATTTTAGCGGCTGGGATACTTACCTGGCTCCACCCCTTGATGATAAAGGAAAAGAGCTGAGTAATATACCTGTTGGACTGAATAATGATCCCAACCATGTTTTTAGTATAGCGAATGAAGGCGGAAAGAAAATTATTCGCATTTCAGGACAGGATTGGGGAGGAATATCAACTATAGAAGAATACGACAATTTTCATTTGCAACTAATGTTTAAATGGGGATCATTAACATGGGGACAAAAGAAGGGAAAGAAAAAAGACAGCGGGCTGCTCTACTTTGCCGTAGGTAAGCATGGAGCAGATTATGGAGCATGGATGCGTAGCCAGGAATTTCAATTACAGGAAGGAGATTGCGGCGACTATTGGGGGGTGGCAGGTGGCATGGAAGATATTAGGGCAATGAAAAAATCAGACAGCGAATTTGTTTACAATTCTGCGGGACAGTTATATACTTTCAGTGCAACTAGCAACGTGGGAAGACGTTGCATAAAAGGATCGGATGCGGAGAAGCCTTCCGGTGAGTGGAACATGCTTGATCTGTATTGTCATGGCGATACAAGTGTACATGTGATAAATGGAAAAGTAATGATGGTGTTAACTCATTCTCAGCAAATGGATAATGGGCAAGCCCATCCGCTTGCAAAGGGTAAACTACAAATACAATCTGAAGGTGCAGAAGTTTATTACAAGGATATTAGGATCAGGTCAATTGATGCAATTCCGGCAGGATTGCTAAAATGATTATTATATTTTTCTTTTGTCAGCAATTCTCTCCCCGGGTTTAGTGAGTATGCAGAGGACGTTGCGATCATTTTATTCCGGTCGTGGTAAAAACGCCGCCTTTTTTTCGCCCCTATTGATGTAAAGTACAACTAACGTAAGCCCATAGCTGCAGCCTGGGTTTTAACCAGTGGCGTATAAAGTTTATTGAGCCTATTTATTGCGCCAATGAAACCGGTGAGGGGGCATTTGCGTAAAGGGCTATTTTAGAGGTACGCCAATACAGGCGTTGGTGTCAATTATTTTAGACCGTCTTAATCAATAATTACTTTTGACAATTCCCCCAATGCCATTTTGTAAGGTGTTTTTTAGAATTTATCTAACATCTCTTTAAGTATACCCTTCGAATCTGTAGCTATTGAAAGCGATGTATCAAACAGGTTTTCAAGAGCATCAAAATTTTTTGTCCTTGCGGGGTTTTCGACACAGTAACTTCAACTAAAAAAGAATCACCAGCGAAACTCCGACGTATAAAAGAGCTATCACTCTCAGGCGGCCTACCTTTTAATTTAATAACTTTATGCTATGGCTGTAAAGCTTTTTCCAAGAAACGTCTCTCAACAAGCCTTTTTTCCAGAAACCTTTTCTGAGCAAAAACTATCAATAAGCCTTGAAGCAGATTCGTGAGCGTTGAGTTGAGTTTTTTTTATATGGTAAAGATTATTAACAACGAGACACAAAACTCATGCCCAGCGCCTGGTGTAGGGCGGTAGAGTTAAAATTGGCCTTAATGCATTTTAATACGATCAACAAGAAATGATAGACCTAATTGGTGACATTCACGGACACGCAGACAAACTCGAAGAATTACTTTTAAAATTGGGTTATGCAAAAATTAACGGATCCTATTCGCATCCCGACAGAAAAGTATTGTTTGTTGGCGACTACATTGACCGGGGACCAAAAATTAGAGAAACACTTAAAATAGTTAAAGCAATGGTGGAAAACGACAATGCCATTGCGTTAATGGGCAATCATGAGTACAACGCACTTTGCTTTCATTTCCAGGAAACCGAAGGAGGACACCTTAGAAAACATCTAATAAAAAACATCATTCAGCATTATGAAACCCTTAAACAATTTCAAAACAAACAGAGAGAGTATGAAGAATATTTAGATTGGTTTAAGACCTTACCACTTTACTACGAAACAGACTAATTCAAAGCTGTTCACGCTTGTTGGGACGACAATAACATTAAATATTTAAGAAAAACTCTAGTCAACGACCGGTTGACTGACGAACTAATTTATCAATCGGTTAAAATAGGAACTGAATTAAATGAAGCCATAGACCAAACGCTGAAAGGCAAAGAAATGAAAATGCAAGAGGGACTTTTTTTTACTGACAAAGACGGAACAAAAAGAACAGAAATAAGGATAAAATGGTGGGAAGACCCATCTGTAATGACATACAGGTCGATTAGTGTTGAGCCCATTGACATTTTACCCGAGCAACCAATTGCATTATCCGAGTTAAAGTCGCTTGACTTTTATCGTGATAACGACAAGAAAGTTTTCTTCGGACATTATTGGCTTAATGGAGAGCCATCACTATACAGGGAAAATATTTGTTGTTTAGATTACAGCATTGCAAAAGGTGGTAAACTTGTTGCATATCGAATGAATGGAGAAGATATTTTAGACAACAAAAACCTAACCTATGTCGGAGAGAATTACATTACATAACCTGCTGCTTTTTTTTCAGCAACATCTCTCAATAAGCTTTTAACTCGAGCCGAGGAAGTTGCGTTGCTTAATTTTTTTTTAAGGGGGGGGGCAAAAATTAGTAACAAGGAGACACAGGGCTGGAGCCATGCCCCTGAAGTTTGGCGGTGGTTTTTTAAATGGGGCCACAATGCGTTATTTAGTTCTGCATCAGTTTCTTTTCAAATTAAATGCGAAATACAAACTTTCGCAAATAAAGATTAAATTAGTTGTATTGCCGCATGTTATTAGTATTGGTAGGGGAAATACAGACGTTGTACGCAACCTTAGCCGAGCCATATTCATTTAATCAGCCATACTAAACGATGTAACAATTCCATCATTTATTCAGAAACTTTGATACCTTTCTAAAAAATATAATGCACAATGAATGTCGTAAAGCGCAATAACGTAATTGTCAAAGGAAGCGGCTGGCAGGTGATCATGTTTTCTCACGGCTTTGGATGCGACCAAAATATGTGGAGATATGTTACACGAGCTTTTGAAAATGATTATAAAATTATATTGTTCGACCATGTTGGGGCAGGAAATTCTGACCTCTCAGCATATTCTTCACTAAAATATGCCGAGTTGGAGGGATATGCAGATGATATTATCGAATTATGTACTCAATTACAATTGCCGGAGGTAATTTTTGTAGGCCATTCAGTAAGTGCCATGATGGGTATTATAGCAGCTGTAAAAATGCCTCAACTTTTTAAATCGTTGGTGCTGGTTAGCCCTTCACCATCTTATATAAATGATGGCGATTATGTTGGAGGTTTTACTAAGCTACAAATAAATGAATTACTGGAATCACTGGATGATAATCATCTTGGATGGTCAATTACAATGGCACCCGTAATTATGGGCAATCCTGATAAAAAGGAATTGGTAGCTGAATTATCTAATAGTTTTTGCAGAACAAATCCGGATATAGCCAGACAATTTGCACGAACTACTTTTCTTTCCGACAAGAGAGAACTTATTTCTAAAGTGAATATTCCCACCTTAATTTTACAATGTGCTGAAGATGTGATTGCCCCAGAGGCTATAGGTCTGTATATGCATCAAAAAATGAAAAACAGTAAACTGGTAAATATGCAAGCAACAGGTCATTGTCCTAATTTAAGTGCTCCTGAAGAAACAATAGCTGCGATAAAAGAATTCTTATCATGAGAAGCCTAATAAATACTGATACAGGTTTTTCTATTCCAGATACTAATGACTTTTTTGAACAATCTTTGTCAGGTTTTTTAATAGCAGACGCACAAAATATTATAACACTTAGTAACACACGTTTAGCTAATTGGCTTGGAACCACAATTGATGAATTAAAAGGTAAGAAAATTTCTGACTTACTTTCAATCGGAAGCAAAATATATTATGAAACACATTTATTGCCTTTGTTGCGTATGCAAGGTTTTTTTGATGAAATATTGATTGAAGTATATGAGTCATCTGGTAAGAGATTAAAGGTTTTATTAAATGCTGTTGAGCGCAAAAATAAAGATGATGTCCGACAAGGCATTTATTACACGTTGGTGAAAGCTACAGACCGGATTCAATATGAACAAAATTTACAATTAGCCAAAACTATAGCTGAAAAAGAGGTTGAAACTCAAAAAGAAAATGTACTGCTAAGAGAACAATTGATTGCCGTTTTAGGGCATGACCTGCGTAATCCGCTTGGAGCAATTAGTATGGCAGTTGAACTGCTTCAGGATTCCCTACTTAACCCTTATGACATAGCATTGCTGGCAACTCTTAAGCGTAGCAGCTTTCGAATGAATGAACTTATTGTCAATATAATGGACTTTACAAGAACCCGTTTGGGTGAAGGTATAATCATTGCTCCAAATGATGTTATTCTCGAACCCCTGCTTCGACAAGTAGTCGGCGAATTAAAACTTATATTCCCTAATCGTGAAATCATCACCTCATTAAATATTACAGAGCATGTTAATTGCGATGCCAACAGGATTGCACAATTATTATCAAATCTAGTTGCGAATGCACTTAGTCATGGAAATCCAAATAGCCCTGTATCCATTCATGCCTCTATCGTTAATAAGAATTTAGAAATTTCAGTAACTAATACAGGTAAACCGATAACAGAATCGTTACAGGCTCTTTTATTTCAACCTTTTACAAAAGAGGACGACCGTCCCAGCAAAAATGGCTTAGGTTTAGGTCTTTATATCTCTGCTCAAATTGCAAAAGCTCATAAAGGAACTTTAACTTTTGTCTCCAATACAAACGAAACATGTTTTACTTTTTCAATGCTTTCCTAAAAGCTAAAAATCAAGCCTGCGTACAACATTGTTATCCTATGTACCCTTACGTGTTGGAGAAAGTTAATATGGTAGTTTTTATAAATTATCCTGAAAGAGAAAGGTTGATTGTAGTAATAAACCTTTCCCCTTCGCCAGATTTTTTTCCTTACATCAAATTTAAATAATTTTTTAAATCAACACACCCAGCATCCTATGAGTAGTCTGATCTTTTTTGCTGCTTAGTCCTGCCGTTGGGAGGAGTGGCTGCTGATCTGCTACAATTCTCTGTTTTGATTGTTTGATTTTTTTACGCTTAGTCCTTTTTTGTGGAGTGGCGTAAAAAGCAGGAGCTACAGTCTTGCGCAAAGAAAATACTTCGCTTTTTGATTATGTACACGATAACAACTTTTGTTTAGTAGTCTTCCTGCCCTGGTATTTATTTTTTGGTATGTTGTATTTGTGATTAATATATTTTTAGTTGTTTTAAAGATAGCCCTGCTGCAGTCTTGCGCTGTAAATTTTTACACCTAATGTTTAGCAATCAGGGCTATGTTTATTTTATTATACCATATTCATAAGGCTGTTGGTTGAGTAAAACATATCGTATCCTGTTAAGCAGTTTACGGCTATTTTTATGATTACTATTTTAGCGTCTTTTCTTTTTACCTGTTGCTGAAAATATAGTGTCATAGCGGGATCAGTTCGTTTGGCTGTCCAGGCGCTTTCTACCAGGTCGCTTCTCAACTGGCGGTGTTTTCTTACCGTTAGTATGCTTTTGTTTTCTGTGGCTCCGCTGCTGTGCTCCATAGGTAGTAGGCCTACAAAACTATTGAGGTGATAAAAGGTTTCAAATCTTTTTACATCACCTATTTCTACTAAAATACTGGAGGCAGTTAAAGGGCCAATGCCGGGTATGGTACGTAATAAATAGTAATTGGTATTGTAACGCTGTTCTCTCATCATTTTGCGGATGGCTGTGCTGATATTTAATAATTATTTGCGCAAGAATTCCATTTGTGTTATCATATAATTTAATGCAGAGCGGCGACTGGCTTGTTTACAATCGAGTTGTTTTAGCCAGTTGATAAAATTGTAACTCCAGCTGGCATTGTCGTATTGCTCAGGAATATCAATGCCACTAAAAGCAAGTACGCCTTTAATGCGGTTTTTGCAGCGGGTAAGGTCTTTCCAGATTCTTTTACGGTGGCGAAAAAAAATGCGGTCGGCTTCCTGTTGTTCAGCGGGTACATGAATACCTTTTAGTACGCCAGACTGCAAACGCAGGCCAAGGTTACGGGCATCCCGTGGATCTGTTTTTTGCAAGGTATCTTTTTGAGATTTTGGAATATCTGCAGGATTAACAATAAGATACTCGATAACATAGTTTTTTAACTGTCGCTGTATCCAAAATCCAAATTTACCAGCTTCGTATGCTGCCACATACCGGGTACCCGGATAATGTTGATTAAGGTGCTGCACCATAATATGCGGATTGGGTTTTTGATGAATGTTTTTTACAAACATATCGCCCAGGTCAATGCCCAGGTTCCAACTGCTTTTATGAATATCCATTCCTACAAAAACAGTTTGACCTTCAAAATTGGTTTAATTTTAGTCATGTTGTTGAGGTTTTTATAATGAAATTAAAAGTTACTGTAGCGTTTTTAAACTGTCTACTTTTTTTAACTGCCTCAACAACTATTAGTAGGGTTAAATGGAGACTTGCCAATAGTGGGACTGGACGTTGTAAACTTCGGCTGCAGTTCATTATCAGCAGCGGTTTCGGCAGACGGAATTCTAAGAGATTTACGCTGGCACTACAACTGCACAGATTCCATTTTGGCAGAGTTGATTGCAACAAACCAGTATTTTAGCTTTCAACCAAAATGTTGCTCAAATAAGTGTAGATATAAATAATGAGCTAAAGAAAAAAAGAAAGCACATTGAAATGGCTGATCTTTTCATTGCTGTAACTTCTATTACTTACCACCTACCAATTGCTACTTTAAATAAAAAGCATTTTGAACGAATAGGTAGTCTATTTATTATTGAATAAGAACAACGTTCGATGTGCGAATTTTTTTCCAGCAACGTCGCTCAACAAACCATTAAGCAGAGCATAGGGCCAAACTTGAACTCCAGGGGCAACCCACTTAAAAACTGCTCTCGAAAAAAGAAAATCACTCAATTTTTCTCCTAAGAAAATTCTACTTCCCCGCTTCCCATTTTCCACTATTTTGTAATAAACAAACTACTTTTACCCCCATGCAAAAAAAATTATTTCTCCTCGATGCTTTTGCCCTCGTGTTTAGGGCTTATTATGCGCTGATACGCAATCCACGTATCACCAGTAAAGGCCGTAATACCAATGCCCAGTTTGGGTTTACCAATACATTGGTTGATTTAATCAACAACCAAAAGCCCACCCATATGGCCGTGTGTTTTGATACCCAAGCCCTAACAGAACGCCACACAGATTTTGCAGATTATAAAGCCAACCGGCAGGAAACCCCGGAAGATATTTTAGCAGCCGTACCTGATATAAAAAAAATTATTGAAGCATTAAATATTCCGGTAATTGCCATTGACGGGTACGAAGCCGATGACGTTATTGGCGCTCTCGCCAGGCAGGCCGAACTGGCAGGATATGAAGTGTACATGGTAACTCCCGATAAAGACTATGGCCAGCTGGTAACCGAAAAAATTAAAATCTACAAACCACCCTACCAAGGCGGCAGTATAGAAATTATGGGGCCAAAAGAAGTGTGTGAAAAATGGGGTATCAAAAATGTAAGCCAGGTAATTGATATTTTAGGGTTGATGGGAGATGCCGTAGATAATATCCCCGGCATAAGGGGCGTAGGCGAAAAAACGGCAGCCAAGTTGCTGGCTGAGTATGAAACACTGGAGAATATTTTAGCCAACGCAGATAATATAAAAGGCTCCCTTGGAGAAAAAGTACGGGCAGGAAAAGACGACGCCATAATGAGTAAAAAACTGGCTACCATCATCACCGATATTCCGGCAGCGGTTTTTCATGAGGAGGATTTTAGAATTAAGGAAATGAACAAAGAGGCGCTGAGGGAAGTGTTCGATATGCTCGAGTTCCGGTCCTTTACTAAACGGTTGTTAGGAGAAGATGCAGGTGCATTACCTGATCAATGGAGACCAGCAACCAGCACCGAACCCGGACAATCATCAACCGGCAACACCAAAGCAAAAGCAAATACAAACCAGCTAGACCTTTTTGGAAATAATGATGCAGCAGTAACCGCTGCAGCTGATGAGGAACAAGTACAGGAAAAGCCGGAAGCTCAGCCAATAGTTCCGCCGACAGCAAATATCCACACCACACCACACCATTACATCTTGCTAGATGATGAATTAGCCATTCAGCAGTTTGTAGATTCAGCCATGGGGCAAACTGAAATCTCTTTTGATACAGAAACCACGGGCCTCGATCCCAACGAAGCGGAACTGGTAGGACTTAGTTTTTCCATCAAACCAACAGAAGCTTATTACGTGCCATGCCCTGCAGACAGAAATGAATGCATAGAGCTTTTAAACCATTTTCAACCACTGTTCAACAACTCAAACATTTGCTGGATTGGCCAAAATATCAAGTATGATTTACTGATGTTGAAATGGTACGGTTTTGAGCTGCAGGGAAATATTTTTGATACCATGCTTGCTCATTATGTAATAGAGCCCGATGGCAAAAGCAGCATGGATTTACTGAGTGTTAAATTCCTCGGTTATCAGCCGGTATCCATTACCGAATTAATTGGCAAAAAAGGCAAAGGACAGGGCAATATGAGGGATATTGAAATTGAAAAAATTAAAGAATATGCTGCCGAGGATGCAGACATCACCCTGCAACTAAAAAACGCTTTTCTTCCCATCATAAAAAAAGAAGCAGTAGAAAAAGTATTGTATGAAGTGGAGATTCCATTGGTAAAAGTGCTGACAGATATGGAGTTTGAGGGCATTCGCATTGATGAGAACTTTTTAAAAGACTATAGTATTGTTTTACAAAAAGATGCAAAGGAATTTGAGGAATCTGTGTATGAACAGGCTGGTGTAAGGTTCAATTTGGCAAGTCCCAAACAATTGGGCGAAGTTTTGTTTGATAAAATGAAACTGGATCCCAAAGCAAAAAAAACAAAAACGGGCCAGTATGCAACCGGCGAAGATGTATTGGCCAAACTGGCCCATCAGCATAAAATCTGCAACGATATTCTTTCATTTAGAGAGCTTACCAAATTGAAGAATACTTATGTAGATGCATTGCCCGAACTTATCAACAGTAAAACCGGCAGGGTACATACTTCCTACGCACAGGCAGTAGCAGTAACAGGTAGGTTGAGCAGTACCAATCCCAATTTGCAAAATATTCCGGTACGTACCGAAAGAGGAAAGGAAATTAGAAAAGCCTTTATCCCCAGAGATGAAAATCATGTGTTGGTTTCCGCCGATTATTCTCAAATTGAATTACGCATTGTAGCCGCCATTAGTGCGGATGTAAATATGTGCGAAGCCTTTAAAACCGGTAAAGACATTCACACTGCTACCGCCGCCAAAGTATTTAATGTAGAAGAAGCGGATGTAACCAAAGAAATGCGGTACCGGGCTAAAAGTGTAAATTTTGGTATCATTTACGGGCAGGGTGCATTTGGCCTTGCAGAAAATTTAAGCATCTCCCGTACAGAGGCAAAGGAGATTATTGACAATTATAAAAAGCAGTTTCCCAACATACAGAAATACATGGATGATACCATCAACTTTGCCAAAGAAAATGGCTATGTAGAAACTTTGATGGGCCGTAAACGCTGGCTGAAAGACATTACCAGCGCCAACTTTACCGTTAGGGGGTTTGCAGAACGCAACGCCATTAACTCACCCATACAGGGCACTGCTGCCGATATGATAAAACTGGCCATGATTAAAATTGATGCAGCTTTTAAAGCCCACCATTTTAAAAGTAAAATGCTGCTACAAGTGCATGATGAATTGGTTTTTGATGTGTTGAAAGAAGAACTGGAAAAAGTAAAGCCGGTAATTTTAGATTGCATGCAACATGCGCTGGCATTGCCCAATGATGTACCCACCAATGCAGAAATAGGCGACGGCAAAAATTGGTTGCTGGCACACTAATTAAATATCAACCCATAAAAACAAAACCCGGATGCATTAAAAAGCTGGCCAATTAAGTGCCAGCTTTTTAATGCTTTATCAAAATTTATTTATCGTATTGCTCTAACTACATCCAAAATTACATGCTGCTTACCGAGTGTATAATAGTGTAGCACCGGCACACCAAATGCTTTTAATTCTTTCGATTGCTGTATCAGCCATTCGGTTCCAATTTGCTCTACGTCCTCATCTGTTTTGGCTTTAAGAATTGCATTGGATAAATCGGCAGGAATATCCACATGAAAAACTTTGGGTAAAATAGAGAGCTGCTTTTTATTAGTGATG
Source organism: Chitinophagaceae bacterium (assembly GCA_025360525.1). Classification (GTDB taxonomy): domain Bacteria; phylum Bacteroidota; class Bacteroidia; order Chitinophagales; family Chitinophagaceae; genus Ferruginibacter. The sequence goes on from JANYCA010000152.1 coordinate 11,123, forward strand.
GGTTTAAGGCCTGGAATAATAGGAACATCAATGCCCATATTCCTGCAGGCTTTTACAAAGTCGAAAAACTTTTGATTGTTAAAAAACATTTGTGTCATTATGTAATCGGCACCGGCATCCACCTTTTCTTTTAGGTGCAGCATGTCAGTTTCTAAATTAGGTGCTTCAAAATGCTTTTCAGGATAGCCGGCTGTGCCAATACAAAAATCAGCCTTACCGCCATTTTTAATATCTTCTTCCAGGTATATACCATTTCTTAAATTATCAACTTGTTTTTGCAAGTCAACTGCGTAAGAATGTCCGCCCACTTCAGGTTCAAAATTCGCTTCGTTTTTTGCAGCGTCGCCCCGCAATACCAGCACATTGTCAATTCCTAAAAAACTTAAATCAATTAACGCATCTTCTGTATCTCGTTTGGTAAAGCCGCCGCAAATTAAATGCGGCACCGTATCTACATTATAATGATTTTTAATGGCAGCACAAATTGCCACCGTGCCGGGTCTTTTTTTAACCTCTACCTTTTCAAAAGTACCATCCGCTTTTTTCTTAAACATGGTTTCAATGCGGTGATAGGTAACATTTATAAAAGAGGGTTTAAACTCCATAAAGGGGTCTAAATTATTATAAATTGTATTGATGGTTTTACCTTTTAAAGGCGGTAAAATTTCAAAAGAAACGAGCGTGTCTTTTGCCTGTGCTATATGGTCTGTTACTTTCATGAATTAAAAAATGTGTGCAAATTTACTTAAGTAAGTATAAAGCGCAAACATCTGTTAAACTTAAATGATGGAACGGGCTTTTAATGGTTTGGCCTATTTTTGTTGCAAATATTTTCCATTGGACTTAACTATACAAACCAACAACCTGGTAAAAATATACGGAAGCCGTACGGTTGTAAATGATGTTTCCTTTAATGTAAAGCAAGGCGAAATTGTAGGATTGCTGGGGCCCAACGGAGCCGGTAAAACAACTTCTTTTTACCAGGTGGTAGGTTTGGTAAAGCCAGATTCTGGTGAAGTTTTTTTAAACGACATCAATATTACCAACCTGCCTATGTACAAAAGGGCGAAGATGGGTATTGGCTACCTGCCGCAGGAAGCCAGTGTTTTCAGGAAACTGAGTGTGGAAGATAATATTATGGCGGTGTTGGAAATGACCGATCTTTCCAAACAGGAACAAAAAGATAAACTGGAACGATTACTGGAAGAATTCCGGTTGCAAAAAGTAAGAAAAAACAACGGCGATACCTTGAGCGGTGGCGAAAGGCGAAGAACTGAAATTGCCCGGGCACTGGCGGTAGATCCAAAGTTTTTTTTGCTGGATGAACCATTTGCTGGTGTGGATCCCATTGCTGTTGAAGATATACAGGCTATTGTGGCCAGGCTTAAGTTCAGGAACATAGGTATTTTGATAACAGATCATAATGTAAATGAAACGCTTTCTATCTGCGACAGGGCCTATCTTTTAATTGATGGAAAGATATTTAAACATGGCACGGCCGAAGAACTGGCGAACGACGAACAGGTAAGAAGGTTGTACCTCGGCCGTAATTTTGAATTAAAACGAAAGGATTATTTGCACGAAGCAGCGGCAAGGATGGAGGATGAAAATGGGGAAGTATTTGGAGAATAAAACTTAGTTGATATTGCGATCTGTCGTATTGAATCGCAAATATTTTTATAGAATTCCTATAAATGACAATTTTTTATTGGTATTAATCTGTATTAAAACCTATTAAAAAAGCTGCTACATTCTCAACAACTTTGTTGTCTTTATAATCGCAAAAATTAATACTTCAGCGTAACATTTAAACCCCTCATAATTGGGTGCTCTTTTTATCTGCTAACAAATATTTATAATAGCTTTTTGTTTTTGCCTGCTATTGTGTATTTTGCCGGATACAAATGAAATTTTTATCGCCTGCTATATCGAAATTGGCCCGTATGCGTTTATGGCGCATTCAAAACTGGAGTAATCATCCGGTGGCGGCACAACGGGAGGTGTTGCAAAACCTGGTAACCGATGCCCAATACACGGAGTTTGGAAAAAAGTATCATTTCTCCTCTTTATTCAACGTAAAGGAATTTAAAAAACGGGTACCCATACAGGAATACGACGATTTAAAATGCTACGTTCAGCGAATGATGAATGGCGAAGAAAATATTCTTTGCGGTACACCAGTTAACTGGTTTGCCAAAAGTAGCGGCACCACATCCGATAAAAGCAAATTTATTCCCATCAGTGACGACAGTCTGCAGGACAATCATTTTCAGGCGAGCAAAGATGTATTAAGCAATTATTATAAAAATTTCCCCAGCAGCGACTTGCTTACCGGCAAGGGTTTGGTGATTGGTGGCTCTCACCAGATAGATATACTGAATGAAGAACTTGATATTAAATTTGGTGACCTCAGTGCGATTTTAATGGAGAACTCACCCTTTTGGGGTCAGTGGCTTCGTACGCCCGAACTAAGCATTGCCCTGCTGGACGAATGGGAAAATAAAATTGAACTACTGGCACAAAATACTGCCAACGAAAACGTAACCTTGTTGGCTGGTGTGCCTACCTGGACGTTGCTCCTGCTAAAACGGATACTTGAAATAAAGGGCAAAAAAACGATTAAAGAAGTTTGGCCCAATTTGGAATTGTACATTAACGGGGGCGTTTCTTTTGTGCCCTACCGGGAGCAGTTTGACAAAATTATTGGTGATAAAATTAACTACCTCGAAATTTACAATGCCAGTGAAGGCTTTTTTGCGGGGCAGGAAAAACCGGATGATGATGGCATGTTGCTGTTTACAGAGCATGGTGTTTTTTATGAATTTTTACCGGTGGAAGAATATGGAAAGCCCAACCCGGGTACGGTAGGTTTAAAGAATGTTCAGGTGACAAAAAATTACGCATTGGTAATAAGCACCACCGGTGGGCTTTGGCGCTACCTGGTGGGAGATACCATTCAGTTTACCTCCCTTAATCCTTATAAAATAAAAGTTACCGGAAGGCTTAAACACTATATCAATGCCTTTGGCGAAGAAGTAATTGCAGACAATAGCGATAATGCCATTGCAGCAGCTTGTGAAAAAACAAATGCAATCGTAAATGATTATACTGCGGCCCCTGTTTACTTTTGTGATGGCGCTAATGGCACGCATGAATGGCTAATAGAGTTTGACAAGCATCCGGAGAGTTTAGAACAATTTACCATTGAGTTAGATAAGGCATTGAAGAACTGCAACAGCGATTATGAAGCCAAGCGTTACAAAGATATTGCCTTGCGAATGCCCATAGTGAGGGCTTTACCAAACGGCACTTTTAATGAATGGCTTAGAAGCAGGGGCAAATTGGGAGGGCAACACAAAGTGCCCCGGCTTAGCAATGAGCGGAAAATATTGGAAGAAATTGTAGCATTAACCCACTTACAAAATACAATTAAATGAAATTATTAGCAGGAAAAACAGCCATTGTAACAGGAGCAGCACGTGGTATTGGTGAAGGTATTGCGCTGAAGTTTGCAGAACAGGGAGCTAATGTTGCCTTTACATTTATCAGCGACAGCAGTACAGAAAAAGCAACGGCTTTGCAAGAAAAATTAACAGCAATGGGTGTAAAAGCGAAAGCCTACCAAAGCAACGCAGGCGATTTTGCTGCTTGTGAATTATTTGTAAATGATGTGTTGAAAGAATTTGGTCAAATAGATATCTGTGTAAACAATGCTGGTATTTCAAAAGATAATTTATTGCTGCGGATGACGCCCGATCAATGGGATGAGGTGATGCAGGTAAACCTGAAAAGTGTGTTCAATATGACCAAGCAGGTAATACGCCCCATGATGAAAGCTAAAACCGGCAGCATTATCAATATGAGCAGTGTAATTGGAGAAATGGGCAATGCAGGCCAAAGCAGTTATGCCGCCAGCAAAGCAGGTGTAATTGGTTTTACAAAAAGTGTAGCCAAAGAATTAGGCAGCCGTAATATTCGCTGCAATGCAATAGCGCCTGGCTTTGTAGAAACCGATATGACGAGTTATTTAAAAGATGGCGAAGGAGCAGAAAAGTACAAAACAGGTATTCCGTTGGGAAGATTTGGTACCGCAGAAGATATTGCAAATGTTACGCTATTTTTAGCATCCGACCTTAGTAGTTATGTAACCGGGCAGGTTATAAGTACCTGCGGTGGATTAAATATGTAAACAGTTAAAACGCTTCCTGCTAATAAATCTGGTATAAAACGTTAATCATTTTAATTAGCTAACCCTTTTGCTGGGATAAGCTTTTATATTTGCAGCAGTTTGAAAACTAAAAAAATCATAAGTGTATTGTTGATACTTGTATTTGTATTACAAATGCTCCCTGTAAAGCAGACGGTACGGTCTTTTTGTTTTGGCAACTCCATCACAGAAGAAATTTTAGATATAAATGAATCTGCCGGAAAGATAATTGATGTAGCAGATGGAGATCATCATTTTTTTAATCATCATCGTTATTTATTACATGCGGCTTTGTCGGTTTATTATACGGCCTTTGGTTTATATCTAGCCATGCTTCCTTTGTCTCGTGCGGATGATATTGAAACACCACCCCCTAATAAAATAATTGGTTAATTTACATACTCATTCTACCATTTTTCAACAGCTCAATTACGAACCATCCTTTGTATAGTTATCATGAAAAAAATATTTCAAAATGCTGGGGCAGATTTGCCAGCAGCTATCGTTGTGTTTTTAGTTGCATTACCGCTTTGCCTTGGTATTGCGCTAGGGTCTAATGCACCTAATCTTTTTGTCGGACTTATCGGCGGCATAGTTGGGGGAATAGTAATTGGATCTCTTAGTGGGTCCAATTTAAGTGTAAGTGGTCCAGCAGCTGGTTTAACTGCAATTGTTGCCGTTGCATTAGGCAAATTGCCTGCTTACGAGGCATTTTTACTTGCTGTAGTTATAGCTGGCATTATTCAATTATTATTTGGATTTTTAAAGGGTGGCTTTTTAGGCGACTATGTTCCCAACAGTGTTATAAAAGGGATGCTAGCTGCCATTGGCCTTATCCTTATTTTAAAACAGCTTCCGCATTTAGTAGGGTTTGATAAAGACTTTTCAGGTGATGAAGCCTTTTATCAAAAAGACAGCAGCAATACTTTTTCTGAAATTTTCTATTCCATCAATTACATAACCCCTGTTGCTGTTTTAATTGGCGTTTTGGGCATATTAATACAAGTGCTTTGGGAAAAAGTATTGATAAAAAAGGCGGCAATTTTTAAACTGATTCCTGCTCCCCTGGTGATTGTAGTAATGGGTATTATTCTCAACCTGGTTTTTGGTAAAAATGGTACATTCGCTTTAGAGCAGGAGCATCTGGTTAATATTCCTGTTGCTACTTCCTTTAAAGAGTTTACTTCTTTTTTTACCTCTCCCAAATTGAGTTTTATTTCGAACGTAGATGTTTGGATAACTGCGGTTACACTGGCACTGGTGGCTAGTTTAGAAACACTGCTGAGCATTGAGGCTTCAGACAAACTCGATCCTTACAAAAGAGTAACCGATAACAACAGGGAGTTAAAAGCACAGGGTGTGGGTAATATTGTATCAGGATTAATTGGAGGTCTGCCACTCACTTCGGTTATTGTAAGGTCATCTGCTAATATCAATGCCGGCGCAAAAACTAAATTATCGGCCATAGTACACGGTATTTTGTTACTGTTATGTGTTGCATTTATACCAGGATTATTAAATAAAATCCCCTATGCTGCACTGGCTTCTATCCTTATTTATACCGGTTATAAGCTTGCAAAAGTTTCTTTGTTTAAAGAGTTTTACGCCAAAGGCTGGGATCAGTTTATCCCATTCATTTCAACCATCCTTGCCATACTTTTTACCGACTTGTTAAAAGGAATAATTATTGGTATTATTGTAGGGCTTTATTTTGTAATGCGGAGTAATTTTAAATCGGCGGTTTTTGTAGTGCATGATAATAACAAATTCCTGTTTCGTTTTAGAAAAGATGTTTCTTTCTTAAACAAGCCAATTGTAAAACGAAAACTAGAAGAAGTACCGGACAATGCGTTTGTTTTAATTGATACTACCCGGGCCGATTTTATTGACAAGGATATTATTGATACCATCAATGAATTTTCTCTGCATGCACCTATAAAGAATATTAAAGTAGAAATTAAAAAGAGCATTTATAAACCAATGCATGATTTGCTAAACAGCGGCACTCAAAATGAAAAGCATTTGTACGACGATACTGCTCACTAAAAATAAACAATACGATGAAATCTTACGAAAAATTATTACTCGAAAATAAAGCGTGGGCTGCTGAAAAAGTAGAAGATGACCCCAGTTTTTTCCAGCGGCTTTCAACACTGCAAGCACCGGATTTTTTGTGGATTGGTTGCAGCGATAGCCGTGTGCCGGCAAACGAAATTACAGGTACACAGCCCGGTGAAATATTTGTGCACCGTAATATTGCCAACCTGGTTATTGATACGGATGTAAACCTGTTGAGTGTATTGGAATATGCAGTGGTGCACTTAAAAGTAAAACATATAATTGTATGTGGGCATTACGGCTGCGGAGGTATAAAAGCTGCAATGAGTAATGGGGATTATAAGCAGGTGCTTAACATGTGGCTTCGCCATATCAAAGATGTATACCGCCACAACCGGAACGAACTTGATAATATAAAAGATGATGAATTACGCACCAACCGACTTACAGAATTAAATGTAGTAGAACAAGTACAGCGGTTAGCTAAAACATCCATCATACAAAGGGCATGGAAGGAGAGAGAAGGCCCCGACCTCCATGGTTGGGTGTATGGCTTAAAAGACGGCATTATTAACCCGGTTTATGAAATGAAAGCAAACTCGCCTATCGATCCTTTGTATGTTTATGATAACATATAGACGGGCTGGGTTCTTTTTGAAAAGTTGCACTTTATAGTAAACAGTTTTCCCTATCTAGGCTAACAGCCTTATTAGGCTTCGGACTCCGTCCGTTGACAGCATTGTTACTGTTACATTCAATTGGGTAAACCTAGTCCATTGCTACATATCCACACATTCCACTTTATATCAAAATAGAAGCAGGCATAAACTTTCAAAGTAAGCAATTTTAAAACTATTGCACCATTAACAAATGTTTTGAAGAGTGCTTCGTGAAGAACACGACTTTGGACGGTAGCCTGGGAATTTTACATTTTTTTACACTTTTTTTACCTCCGTGGAATATTTATATTCAACCTTCAGGCTAATATTGCAACGGCGCATTTTTAGTTATCATTATAAAACCACCGTTATGCCCCACAGGAAAAAAACAGCAACGCTTTTTGCACTTACAGTATTTGTCTTATTGGGGTCAGCCGCCACCACCATCCGCCCAGCAAACAAATTCAGGAACCTGAAAGTGCTGCCGCAGGACATTAGCGAACAGCGGCTTGACAGTATTATGGACACCTACTGCAGGGCACTTAAAGTGAATTGTGATTTTTGCCATAAACCTACAATTGATTTGACCGGCGTTGCCCCCGCAAACGGCGACCTTGACTTTGCAGCAGACAATGAAATGAAAGAAGAAGCAAGAAGGATGATGCGGCTGACGATTGATATCAACAAAACCCATTTCAATTTTGATACGACTGGAAAACCGGGCTATCTGCTGAATGTGATAAGCTGCAATACCTGCCACCGGGGAAATCCATTTCCGGCGCATGAATGATTGTTTCATGCAGCAATCATGCGGATACCAAAATCACTGAACGCAAGTGGGATTACGTTAAATCTGTTTACTTTTTAAAGGTCTCCTGCTTTGTGCTGCTGGTTGGGGACCAGGCAGCGGCGTTCACGGGTGGCAGCGTAGGCTAGCAGATGGAATGGCGCAGGTAGGTGGAACAGGAGAAACACAGCCCTTGCGCCCGGCGCCTCCAGTCATTCTTTGAAGAAGCTTTCTTTATGCTTCAAAAAATAATAACAAAAAGTAAAAACTATCACCAGGGAATGTTCAGCTCCTTCACCTCATTTTGATAAAAGGCTTCTAATTTTTCAATCACCTCTATTGAAACTGGGTTTGAAAGACCTGATATATTTTCTTTTAATTGTTGAACGTTTGTGTTGCCGGGAATTACGGTCGTTACAGCATCGAAACCTAAGCAAAATGAAATAGCTGCCTGTGCCAAATTAGCTTGATTGCCAATGATATTTTTAACTTTATCTATTAGTATTGCCCTGGTTTTTATGTCGGCTTTTGACCATCGTTTCCTGAAATCAGAAAAAACACTATTTTCATCGTACTTGCCGGTAAGCCATCCAGAGTCTAGCGGAATTTTTACAATGATGCCAACATTTTTTTCTTTAGAAAGATCAAAAGATCTTGCAGCATCTTGGTGTATGATGTTGAAAAAAACTTCAATCACTTTGCTGTTGGTGGTTTGCAGTAATAATTCTATTTCTTTGTACGTATCGAGTGAAGCTCCGTAGGCTTTTATCTTCCCTTCGGCTTTAAGTCTTTCCAATATTTCGTAATGATCGTTCTTATTTCCATCTAACAATTCATACGGTGGATTATGCAGGATAAGAGAATCCACATAGTCCATTTGTAATCTTTGTAAGCTTCCCTCAAGTGAACTTCGAATATCATTGGAATTGTAATTGGTACCACCTGTATCTTTATGGCCAAATTTTGTATTTACCACCAGCCTATCTCTGTCATATGCTTTTAATGCTTTGCCTAATCGTAGTTCACTTGATCCCAATCCATAATTGGGTGCTGTATCAAAGAAATTTACACCCATTTCAAGGGATGTTTGTACGAGTTCAATAGCCTCGTTTTCAGTCATCTCCTTCCAGCCCGATTTAATACCTAGTTGCCATGCCCCAAGGCCAATTTCTGAAACTGCAGCAGATTCATTTATCAGTTGATTGTATTTCATAATAGTCCAATTTTTTTTTAGTTCATGAGTCATCAACCCAATTAAAAATTAAAAGTCGGCAGGAATCGCTGCTCAATTGAAATTATCCGATGAAGTAAAATCAAAGCTTCCGAAGGTAGGCTGTAGCGCCTTTTTGTAAATACTTTATTTATAGTTTGTAAATAATCGCCTCGTAAGGTCGTAATGCAATGTGTGGTTGTATTTTATTATTTTAGGACGAATTTTTGTAATTGGATAAAAGAACTTTTGCATTTGTGGTAATCGATCCAATATTCGCTTGAGCGTTTGAAGCTGAAAAATTTAGGAGTAGAAACATTTTCTGCCCATCAAGCTCTCGTGTGTACGCATACACTTTGTGATTGTTTTTATCAAACAGGGTATATTTTCCATAAACCAGCACCGGATTATCTTTGCGCAATTTTACCATCTTCCTGAAATAATTGATAACACTGTTTGCATTATTTACCTGCCCCAATGCTTGTTGAAAGCATAGCGAGAAAAGAATGAATATAAAATTTAAAGGCAGGAACTTTTTCATGTTGAGTTTTTATTGTGGGGTGTTTTATTTCAATATTAAAATCCAGGACAGCATCGCCGACAAAACTCCACAGCTTTGTGCACTTGCTGGAGCGATAGGCACCTGCCATAAACTGAAACTAAATTTATAAATAAGAGCTGAAAATTTACACCTTGGTAAATTAATAAAATCAAGATGAAAATGAGGCCAAAGTGAAATAAAAATGTTGAAAAGATGCCCCGCAAAAAATGAGGTCCTCGACCGGATATCAATGGAAAACACAAAGCGTAGCGCAGCGAAGTGGGTTATTACAAAAGAGAAGCCCCGATGGAAATCGGGGCCGTTTACCAAAACTAACTGCTTATGAGAAATTCTTAAATTTTAATGTTTGTGTGTTCTAATCTTAATTATGCAAATGGGGTGCCAATGGGTATAATCTATTTGTTAAAACTAGAGCCGTGGTGCGTTATTTTGAAAATGGTGGACGATGCGAAAAAAAACAGCCTGTCGTTCGTGGCGACTTAAGGTCAATCGGCAAAAGCAATGTTGCTAGTGGGGCCCTATAAGTGTGCGTAAGAGTGTTTCTCAGTCGTAGTTATTTGAAAACCTTCGTTTTTGGCATTATACAAAATCATAGAACAAAACAGTGTAGGCTGTAATGGCAACTCGGCAAACTAAAAAAATGATGGCTGATTATTCTCGTGACATTTTTTTATGAAATCAGTTTTAATTATCGCTCATTTTAAAATTACACTGTTTTTTTGATAGCGTTTTGAGGAAACTTTGTTATGACATAACCATTTCCTTTAGTAGGTACAAAAGAGAAGCCCCGATGGAAATCGGGGCCGTTTACCAAAACTAACTGCTTATGAGAAATTCTTAAATTTTTAATTTTTGTGTGTTTTAAACTTAAATACGCAAATCGGGTGCCAATGGATACAAGTAATCTGTTAAAACTATTGCAACAGTATTCTTTAATAGCAACTTCTTTTTTATAACGTAACAAAGAAGTGATTATTTCAATTCAATAATAATTTATTGCCGTGAATAATTTGATAATGTAAAAATACGGTATCCAGTCATTCGATGATGTTAAGTAAATTGAAACATATTGCTTTAACAATTTTTTAATAGTAGGCTACCTATTTCATAAAGCCCTTAATCATATCGAATAATCCGCCTCCACTCCCCTGTTGCTGTTGAGCGCCACCGCTTACTTTGCTGATAATGTCATCGAAACCCACATGGCCGTCGCCATTTGCATCGAGACCACCATTGGTAAATTTGCCGATCATTGCCTGCAAGTCTATTCCACTTCCACTGCCTGCAGCGCCACCAGTTAAAGAACCGATAATGCTGTTGATATCAAAATTGCTGTCGTTGGGATTATTGGTTTTACTAATTAAGCTGCTGATTACACCAGGAATTAGATTATTTGCAATGCCGCTTGCCTGATCGCCTGCAATGCCATGGTTAGCGGTAAGCTTATTGGTAAAACTGGTAATAATATTACCCACAATGGGGTTGTTCAATAAATTGCTGGCAGACCCGGAGTTTTGGTTGCCGCCAAATAAAGAAAGTATATTCTGTAAACCACCGCCTGCCAATACTCCCTGAAAACTTTCTGCTACCGAAGAGGTGGCGTCTGCCAGTACAGCGTCATTTTTTTCATTAGGAATTACCGGATTATTAATTACGTCGTTTACACCCTGTTCTTTAATTAGATTGAAGAGATTTTCCAGCATAATATTTTTTATATAAATATAATACTGTTAATTAAAGAGTCAAAACAATAAGCAGTAATTTTTTTTTGTGCTATTAATTTTGAGTAGCCAGTTTTTCTGCGTTTTCCGCAAATTGCAGCGCTTCTATAAAATCCTGAACGCCTCCATTTAGTACCTCGTCTAAATTATATACCGTTAACCCAATACGATGGTCTGTTACCCTACCCTGCGGATAGTTATACGTTCTAATTTTAGCGCTTCTGTCTCCGGTGCTAACCAGGCTTTTTCTTTTATGAGAAATAGCTTCCTCTGCTTTACGCACCTCTTCATCGTACAACTTGGTACGCATCATGTCCATTGCTTTTTCCTTGTTGCCCAGCTGGCTCCGCTCCGTTTGGCACATTACCACCAAACCCGTGGGCTTGTGCGTTAAAAATACTTTTGTCTCCACTTTATTTACGTTTTGTCCGCCGGCTCCACCACTGCGGGCCGTTTCCATTTTTACATCGCTTTCTTTTAGCTCAAAATCTATTTCATCTGCTTCAGGCATAACTGCTACCGTAGCAGCGCTGGTATGCACCCGTCCGCTCGCCTCTGTATCCGGCACCCGTTGTACCCGGTGAACGCCACTTTCAAATTTCAATGTGCCATAAACATCATCACCGGTTACTTCCAGCTGAACTTCTTTATAGCCGCCTGCTGTGCCTTCACTTTCACTCAATAAGGCTGTTTTCCAGCCCTTTTTTTCACAATACTTCAGGTACATGCGTAACAAATTACCTGCAAAAAGCGAAGCTTCATCACCGCCGGTACCGGCTCTAATTTCTAGAATAGCATTTTTCTCATCATAGGGATCTTTAGGAATCAGCAAATTGCGGAGATGCTTTTCCAGTCCTTCTTTTTTTGCATCTAACTCGGGTAATTCCTGCTTGGCCAAATCCCTCATTTCTGCATCATCGCCTCCCAGCACCTCTTTGTTAAACTCAATATCGTCCAGCACTTTCACATAGGCATCCCTGGCTAGTACCACTTTTTCCAGGCTGCGGTATTCCTTGCTGGTTGCGGTAAATTTTTTATTATCACTTACAATTTCCGGGTTGGTCAGTGCAACTCCCAGCGAATCGAATCTTGCCTTTATAGCATCTAATTTGTCTAGCATATTTCACAAACGCCCTCAATTAACAGGGCATATTTTTAATTATTTTTTTTGAACCCGGCTGTATAAATTATGGCAACATCGTTGCGTCGCACACTTGTACAGTTTACCTTTATGCAACTTTTTAGTACAACTGCATACTTTAGCGGTTGCAAATTTACATTATCTCAACCAATCAATTTGTACAGAAAATTCGCCGCCGATTATATTTTCAACGGATATCAACTATTGGCACCCCAACAGACTATTATTACGGATGATAAAGGATGCATTGTTGACATAATGCCTGTTCAGGATGCCGGAGATGAAATTCAACAACTGGACGGTTTAATTTGTCCTGGCTTCATCAACACTCACTGCCATATTGAACTTAGCCATTTAAAAGGCTCAATACCCGAGGGCGGGGGACTGGTAAATTTTGTGCAACAGGTAATGGCACAAAGAAAAGCAACCGAAGAGGTAGTGCAGCAAGCCATAGCTGATGCGGCGGCAGAAATGTACCAGTCGGGCATTGTGGCTGTAGGAGATATTTGCAATACAGCTAATTCTATCTTTCATAAAGAAAACAGCCCCATCTACTGGCATAATTTTATAGAAGTAAGTGGCTTTGTTGATGGCGCCGCCGTAAAGCGATTGGCAGAAATGGAGCACGTGTACAGGCAGTTTAAGAAAATGGACGAACAACGCCTCACAAGCGACAACCGACAAACGAAAGCTGAACATTCACCCACTGTTTATTCTCCACATTCCCCCTATTCGGTGTCAAAAAAATTATTCCAATTGATTAATGAGCAAACTGCCGGGCAGCTAATCAGCATTCATAACCAGGAGTGTGTGGCAGAAAATGAATTATATCAACTTAAAACCGGCGGGTTTTTAGCATTGTACAAAAACTTTGGCATTGATATAAGTGGTTTTGAAAATACAGGACTTACAAGCCTGCAAAGCTGGATGCCGTATTTTACCCACCAGCAACCGATTATTTTGGTGCACAATACATTTACTTCCCAGGCAGATATTGCTTTCACTAGGGAATATAGCCAAAGTCAAAAAAACAGCGCAGCAATCTACCATTGCCTGTGCATCAATGCCAATCTATACATCGAACAACAGGCACCACCCATCAACCTACTCCGGGCAAATAATTGCGCCATCCTTATTGGCACAGATAGTTATGCCAGTAACAAACAGTTGAATATGCTGGAAGAAATTAAATCCATTCAAAGGGCTACCAACAACAACATTCCGTTGCAGGAGGTATTGGGTTGGGCCACCATCAATGGCGCCAAAGCCTTGCAGGTAAAGCATGTTTTTGGCAGTTTTGAAAAGGGCAAACAGCCGGGTATTGTTCACATTAATCATATAGAGGACATGCAGCTTTCAGCGCAATCAACCGCTAAAAGGATAATCTGATAAAACAACAACTGCTGTTTTCATTGTTAGAGCCATGTGTTCCTTATTTACAGATGCGATAAATTTATCCGCCTGTATTTTTGTAATTTTGCCAAAAATAATAGTACATATTTTGCCCGACATCATACAATTATTACCCGATAATATTGCCAACCAAATTGCCGCTGGCGAAGTAATACAGCGACCAGCCAGCGCCGTAAAAGAACTGCTGGAAAATGCGGTGGATGCCGAAGCAACCGAAATTCAATTGATTGTAAACGATGCAGGCAAAGCACTGGTGCAGGTAATTGATAACGGCAAAGGCATGAGCGAAACCGACGCCCGGATGAGTTTTGAGCGCCACGCCACCTCTAAAATTAAAAACATCGAGGATCTGTTTCACATAAAAACAATGGGGTTCAGGGGCGAGGCACTCGCCAGTATTGCAGCGGTTGCAGCAGTGGAACTGAAAACAAAAAAAGCAGATGATATTACCGGTACTTATATAGAAATAGACAACAGCCTGGTGAAAAAACAGGAGCCCATTGCATGGCCCACCGGCACCAGCATTGCTATGAAAAACTTATTTTTCAACGTACCTGCCCGCAGAAATTTTTTAAAAAGCAATGCAGCTGAATTGCGTTACATCGTTGATGAATTTATAAGGGTGTCCATGGCATTCCCGGATATTTTCTTTTTGTTTACAAGCAATGGCCAGCAGGTGTTTCACCTGGAGAGAGGGTCGCTTAAACAACGCATTGTTCAAATATTGGGCAACAGCTATAATGCTAAATTAGTAAGCATCCAGGAGCAGTCGGATTACATGAATATTTATGGCTTTGTCGGTAAGCCCGAAACAGCCAAAAAAACAAGAGGCGACCAGTATTTTTTTGTAAACAACCGCTTTATAAAAAGCGGTTACCTGCATCATGCATTAATGAATGCTTTTGATGGGATGATTGCGAAGGACAGCTTTCCCATGTACACCTTGTTTATTGATTTGGATCCAACACAGGTTGATATCAACGTTCATCCTACCAAGCAGGAAATAAAGTTTGAGGACGAGAAAATTGTATATGCCTTTGTGCAAAGTGCGGTAAAACATGCGCTGGCACAATTTAGTATTACACCTACATTGGATTTTGAATTAGATGCTTCTATCCAGCAACTCGATGCGGTGAGTAAACCATTTACAGAAGAAAAAAAATCGTCTGCCGCCAGCTCATCTTTATATAGCACGTTTACGCAAAAAAACCAGGCGCACTTTATTGAAAATAAAAGTGACCTGAAAGAATGGAAAAGTTTTTACGAGCCAGCGCAAAAAAGCGGGAAGAGTATAACCGATGGCAGTGAACATTTTCAAAAGGATGATTTTGTGAATCCCCGTGTGGAGGCGACTTCAGGCTCTCCATTCACGTCGCTGCAATCACCATTGGCGATTCACCAAATCCCCCTCAGCATTCACCAAATAATACAACTGCACCAAACCTATATTGTTGTGCAAAACCCGGAGGGATACCTGCTGATACACCAGCAAAATGCACATGAACGGGTATTGTACGAACGTTTTATAAAAGCTACCAGCGGCAAGCCTATTGCTATTCAGCAAAGCTTGTTTCCTATCACGATTGAACTGGCTGCGGCTGATACAGTTGTACTGAATGAATTACTTCCCGATCTTCATTACCTTGGCTATCACCTGGAGCCGTTTGGTAACAACACATTTGTAATACAAGGTACACCAGCCGATGTACTACAGGGAAACGAAAAAACAGCCATTGAAAAAATGCTGGAACAATACAAAAATTTCAGCAGCGATTTAAAATATAGCAAAAGAGAAAAGTTGCTTCGATCCCTTGCCTGGCAGCAATCCATTAAAGCTGGCACAGCACTTTCGCAAAAAGAGATGACGGCATTAGTAGAAGATTTGTTTCAATGTTCGGCTCCTAATATTACCAGCAATGGTAAACCAACTTACACCGAGTATAAGAAGACGGACTTAGATAAAATGTTTGGGAGGTAATGAGCTTTAATGAGCAAGATTATTTGTTTTGCTCGCAAAGTCAAGCAGCTGAATAGGTAGACTCTATTTTCTTTTTTTTCTTGATAAAAAAAAGAAACAAAAAAAATCAAGGCTTCATAAAAAAAGCTAAAAATTTAAATGGTTGACTAAAATGAAATTAGCTCGAGCTTCAAAATATTCCCGAGCATGTGTGCAACTTACGGGCTAAAAGCAAATCCAGTCATTGGTAACACCAATTTCATTTTTTAACGACAATCATTTAAATTTTCTTAACGCCTTTTTTATGAGGCCGGTCCTAAACTTGCGAACTAAATGATGAATCCTAAAGATTAATTATATTGGCCTTCGGCAGGCAAATTCAGCTGCATAATAAATGCACAAAACACTTTTTAATTGAACAGAAAAATGAAACCTAAAGCAATCGTATTAACCGATGGCATGCTTCACCAGGCAGATGCCAAGACTGCACATGGATTGATCCGTGGTACCGATCGGTATGAAATAGTTGCAGTAATTGACGGTTTACATGCAGGCAAAGATGCAGGCGAAGTGCTGGATGGTACACATCGCAACATTCCTGTTTTTGCAAATGTTCAAGATGCAATTACTGCAACCAGCGATATCAGTTATTGCATTATCGGCATTGCAACTATTGGTGGAAAATTACCACCCCATTTTGTTCCTACACTCGAATCCTGTATTCGCCAACACATTTCGTTGGTAAATGGTTTGCATGATTTTTTAATCAATATCCCTTCGCTGGTGGCATTGTCAAGCGTATACAAGGTTCAATTGATCGATGTAAGAAAACCAAAACCAAGGCAGGATCTCCATTTTTGGAATGCGGATATTTTTAAAGTGGATGTCCCCATTATTGCCGT
Organism: Chitinophagaceae bacterium; assembly: GCA_025360525.1. Lineage (GTDB taxonomy): Bacteria > Bacteroidota > Bacteroidia > Chitinophagales > Chitinophagaceae > Ferruginibacter. Next base: position 27,740 of record JANYCA010000152.1, read on the forward strand.
AATAGGCACCGATTGTGCTTTAGGTAAAAGAACTACCTGCAGGCTAGTAATGAAAGCTTGTGCTGTGGAAGGCATCAATGCACAAATGATTTATACCGGGCAAACTGGTTGGTTGCAGGGTGGCCAATATGGTTTTATTTTTGATTCTACCCTGAATGATTTTATCTCCGGCGAACTGGAACATGCCATTGTATCCTGCTGGGCAGAAACCAAACCAGCAGTAATACTAATTGAAGGGCAATCTGCATTACGCAATCCCAGTGGCCCTTGTGGCTCGGAACTGCTGGTATCTGGCAACGCCAAAAATGTTATTCTTGTACATGCACCTAAAAGAAAATACTACGACGATTTGCCGGAGTGGGGAAGCCTTCATTCACTGGCATCGGAAATTGAGTTGATAAAAATGTATGGTTCAACCGTTATAGCCGTTGCGTTAAATACAGAACATTGTAGCATGGCCGAAGCGTTGGATTTTCAACAGCAATACGAGGCAGAACTCCAGCTGCCTGTTGTGTTACCGCTTCAACAGGGCGTAGGAAAAATAGTATCCTCCATCCAATCATTGATAAAAAATATTGCATGAAAATTAAATCGGTAAAAGTATGGCCCGAGCATTTGCCATTAACAAAGCCTTATAGCATTGCCTACAAAACAATTGTTGATACGGAGATTATTTTTTTAGAATTAACCCTCGAGAATGGAATCACCGGCATTGGCGCAGCAAATCCTTTTGCAGAAGTTGTAGGCGAAACACCAGCTATTACACTGGCCAATTTGCAGCATGATTTTGTGCAGCAATTTGTGGGTAGAGATATCCGTCATTTTAATAAATTGATTGATGAGTCATGCATACATTTTCCACATGCACCCGGCACCATTGCCGCCATTGATATTGCTTTGCATGATACATTCTGTAAAACCCTTGGCATTTCTGTAGTTGAATTTTATGGCCATAAAACCTACCCGTTGCCAACATCTGTTACCATCGGCATAAAAGATATTGCAGCCATGATGGAAGAGGCCAAAGCAAATTATGCTGCAGGCTTTAAAGTAGTGAAAATTAAAACAGGTTTAAACGTAGAAGAAGATATTGAAAGGGTAGTAAAATTGAACGAATATTTTGGCAACAGGTTAAAGGTAAGAGTAGATGCCAACCAGGGATATGATCTTTTGCAACTACAGCATTTTATCAAAAAAACCAGTCATCTATCTTTGGAGTTGATTGAACAACCGCTGCCTGTTGGTAAGGAAAAAGAACTGGCAAAACTTGATGAACCTCATCGCAAATTATTGACTGCAGATGAATCATTAATTGATGCAACCTCCGCATTACGCCTTGCTTTTTCGCCACAGCCTTATGGTATTTTTAATATTAAGTTGATGAAATGCGGGGGAATACGGGGAGCCAGAGAAATTGCATTGATAGCTGCCAATGCCGGTATTGATTTATTCTGGGGGTGTAATGATGAAAGTATGGTTAGCATTTCGGCAGCGCTACAGGTTGCATATAGTTGCAGCAATACCAAGTACCTCGACCTTGATGGTAGTTTTGACTTGAGTAAAGACTGGGTTACAGGTGGTTTTATTTTGAAAGATGGTTTCATGTATTGCAGCAACGAACCAGGTTTGGGATTAAAGAGATTGTAGTTGCTAGCAATGAAGTGATTCAGAAAAATCCCCGAATTAATCATCTATTTTTTCTGATCAAATTATATAGAAGCAGCTTTCTACAAAAGAAAAAGGAGCGATTGTTTTGTTGATAAAAACAATCGCTCCTTTTAAAAATGGTTCATCTGCTAAAAATATTTTGTAACACCTGGTATGGCAACAGGGTAAAAGCCATCCTCGTTGGGAACTACGGGTGGAGTTGCATTCCAGTCATAAATTTTTGGATGAATATCGATGCCTGAACTTATGGCTTTATCCATTTCTATCATTTGCCCGCTGTAAGTTGCCATGCGTCCTAAAATAGAAGTCATGGTACTTCTGGCGCCATTTTCAGCATCTGCAAACTTGTATTCGCCTTTTGCAATTGCAGCAAATAGTTCATCATGTTCAGTTTGATAGGGATTGTTTTCTTTGCTCTTGTCAAACTGGTATAATATTTTTCCTTTAGCATCTATAATGTTGGCATCGCCACATTGTATTTTACCCTTTGTGCCTACCAATAATTCATCTACTTTACTCATGGTGCCTTGTATGTGGCGGCATTGGCTGTTAAGTATGCTTCCGTCTGCATAAGTATATTCTACAAAATGATGATCAAATATTTCACCATGTTCTTTTCCTTTCCTTACCTGCCTGCCGCCCAGCCCTTGTGCTTTTACAGGATAGCTTCCTTTAAACCAGTTAACGGCATCAATATTATGAACGTGCTGTTCATTAATATGATCACCACATAGCCAGTTAAAATAATACCAGTTACGCATCTGGTATTCCATTTCTGTCTGGCCTGGTTTACGGGGTCGTACCCATACGCCGTCATTGTTCCACCAGGCCTGTGCCGATGTAATATCACCAATCATATCCTTACGCTTATATAATTCCCTGTACGAGTTTTGGTAGTGCCGTTGCAGGCCTACTACAACGTTTAATTTTTTTTCTTTTGCCAGTGCGGCAGCTGCTAAAACCCGTTGTATTCCTGCAGGATCGGTGGCTACCGGTTTTTCCATAAATACATGTTTCCCCTGCTTGATGGCTTCTTCAAAATGAATGGGCCTAAAACCGGGAGGCGTTGCCAAAATAACAACATCGGCCAACGCAATCGCTTTTTCATAACCATCAAAGCCGGTAAATTTCCTTTCTTCGGGAACATCAATTTTTGTTTTAACAGCACCTCTGCCTCCCGATGATTCTGCAATATCATCGCTCATTAATTCTTTGTAGCAGGTATCCAGGTTATCCCTGAAAGCATCTGCCATGGCTACCAGTTTTACATTTTGTTTACTAAGCAGCGCCTGCATTGCAGCTCCGGTGCCACGGCCGCCGCAACCTACTAATACTATTTTAATAACATCATCAGCACCTGAAAAATAATTGGCTTTTGATAAAAGCGGCGCAGCAATTAATCCGCCGGCAAGAATTGATCCCTGCAATAAAAATCCTCTCCTGGAATGGCCTGTAATTTTAGTAGCATCGTTGTTCATAATTAATTGGTTTATTGTTTTTATATGTGAAGCATTCAAATTAAATTATTCAGGAAGAAATGAATTTTATAGAATCGAAAATTATATTATCGCAAGCCACAAATCAAACATGGGTTGAACTATTTGCCCAGGTATTGTTTAAAAAATTCGTTTACGTCATCGGCACCTGGTTGCTTCAGTGGACGTACTATGCGGAACCCAATACCAGGTCCATCGGTTAACCACCATTTGCTTTTGGGTATCTGTGGATCTCTTCTGTTTAGTATTGGGTCCGATTTTAAACGACTGGCACTTCTTAATTCGCTGGCTTCATCTTTAAAACCGCCGCCCCGCAATACTTTGGGGTAACGGGCTTTGTTGTATTCGACAAAAACAGGGTTTTTATTTTCATCCCAGTTTACCAATCTTTTTTCATCATAATGATCAAGCGTCCATTCACTCACATTGCCCAGTATATCATACAATCCCCAGGTATTGGGCATTTTTAATCCTGCCTGGTGAAATTTATTATCACTGTTATTTTTGTACCATGCATATTTTCCCAGGTCTGGGGTGTCATCACCAAAAAAGTAGGCGGTGGTGCTTCCTGCCCGGCACGCATATTCCCATTCAGCTTCCGATGGTAAGCGATAAAAAATTCCGGTTTTATCGTACAACCACCTGCAATACATTAAAGCAGCAAATTGCGATAAACTATTTACCGGATAACCACCTTCCTTTCCCATGCCTAAACTATAATCGATGTACTGCGGGCTAGGCCTTGTAATAGCATCCACTTTTGAGTTTTCGCTGATATTATTGTCGTTGAAAAAAACATCAAACTCATCCCTGCTAACTTCAAATGCCCCCATCCAGAATGCCGGGATGGCAATTGTACGTTGTGGTCCTTCATCAGCGTTCCTGTGTTTTTCTGTACTGCTGCTACCCATTAAAAAGCTTCCGGCAGCAATGGGCAGCATGTTATGCTGTAAGGCCGAACCGGGGATAACCAACTTATAGGCTGAAAAAATTTTGGAGGAATTCTGAGCGTTTAGCTGTTGCAAACAAGAGATGGTTATAAATAGGACAATTGTTTTTTTCACTTTAGGAGCAATTTTTTCAAATGAAAGGTAAGCAATAAAACAAACAAATATTATAGAACCGATTGTTTCCAAAAACGCCGGAAGTTTTTTGTTGAATAAAATACAATTGTATCTTTTTTGTTTTCCGCAATCAGCAATTCAGCGCACAATTTTATTGCCAGTTTTTTTGCCTTTTTTATTGGCAAAATACTGCAGGCAGTTGCAAGCCAGTCTGCTGTTGCACCGTCATTTGCAATTACAGTTACGTTTCGCTGAAAGGTAACACCATAGCCGGTTTTAGGATCGACTATATGAGAGTATCTTATCCCATTTTTTTCTAGATATTGGTAGGCATCACCCGATGTTGCAACAGCTATGTTTTGCAACAACAATGATTGGTCTAACAGCTCCTCTTGTCTTTCCGGAATGTTGATGCCGATGGTCCAGCCGTTGGTGCCTGCGGGGGCGGTGCTCATGGCAATATCGCCGCCGGCATCTACCAGTGCATTCGCAATATGGTGCGTATGTAAAAAATCGATAATTTTTTGGGCTATCCATCCTTTTGCAATTCCTCCAAGGTCGAGGCTCATGCCTTGCTTTGTTAAGATGGCTGTCTTTTCAACCGGATTAATTATTAAATTATTAAAGCCCGTTAAGTTTTTGGCAACTGCTATTTTTTCTTTGTCGGGTAACTGTTTTGTTTTTCTTGCACTGCGCCATAGTTTCACCAACGGTCCGATGGTGATATCAAAACTGCCGTTACTTTCAGCGAATGCATTTTTTGATTGAAGCAATATTTCCAGCAAGGCTGGAGAAACCTTTACCGGGTCGATGTTTGAGCCAGCCGTTGCATTCAATTGCATCAGTTCGCTGCTGTTATTATAATCACTGAAAATATTGTTGAAAGAATCTACCAACTGATAACTTTTGCCTGCAAGTTCAGCCGCCTGCACGCTATCATTACAATACATAACAAGCATAAAAGGCGAGCCCATTTTTGATTCTGTAAATGTATATCGCTTTAATTGTGCCTTTACAGAAACAACCATTGCTGTAAAAAAGATGATAAAAAATATCCGTGTAAACAATGGGGGGTATTTATAATTTATTGTTGGTAAATTTAACGCACAAAAATCTAAATCATGCAAAGAAGAAAATTTATGCAACAGGCATTATTAACGGGGGGTGCGTTGGTTACTTCTGCCGTTACTGCATCTGCAGGTAACACACTTAAAGGTAACATGCCGGAAGAAAAGAATTTTAAGTTGAATTACGCAATTCATGATGGGATGTTTAAAAATCATGCAGGAAATGATTTTATTGAACAGATAAAATTTGCACACAGTGCAGGTTTTATGGCTATTGAAGATAACGGAATGATGGGAAGACCTGTGGAGCAACAGAAGAAAATTGGCGATACGCTTGCAAAGCTGGGCATGACGATGGGTGTTTTTGTAATTACTTCCAACAACTGGCATTGGAAAACCTCCCTGGCTTCCGGAAAGCAGGAATGGATTGATTTGATGATTAAAGATTGTAACGAGGCGGTGGAAGTGGCCAAACGTTGTAATGCCAAATGGATGACTGTTGTACCTGGTAATTATGAACGGTCCCTTTCTGCTGATTTTCAAACAATCAATGTCATCAACGCACTTCGCAAGGCTGCTGATATTTTAGCGCCGCATGGACTGGTAATGGTGTTGGAAGCTTTAAGTGATAACCCCGACTTATTCCTCCGACATTCCGATCAAACATCTATGATATGTAAAGCAGTAAGCAGCCCGGCTTGCAAATTTTTATTTGACATGTATCACATGCAGCGCAATGAAGGAAATATCATTAATAATTTAGACAGCAATTGGGACGAAATTGCCTACCTGCAAATTGGTGATAACCCCGGAAGAAATGAGCCTGGTACAGGCGAGATGAATTATAAAAATATTTTTAAACACATTGCATCCAAAGGGTACAAGGGCGTATTGGGAATGGAGCATGGCAATGCAAAACCTGGTAAAGAGGGCGAACTCGACTTAATAAAAGCATATCGTGAGGCGGATGATTTTGTATAAGCGGTTGTAAAACGTAAAAAGTAAAAGTAGAAAGTAAAAAGTAAAAAATCCAAATGAGAAAACCGATCCTTTTTGTTATCGCAATGATTGCTGCCGGTACTATAATATTTGCTCAGCAAACAAAAAATAAAGTTCCACTTCCAAGCATGCAGCAATTGGCCTGGCACAACATGGAGTATTACTGGTTTGCACATTTTGGTCCCAATACATTTACCGGTAATGAATGGGGCCATGGTGATGAGAAAGAAGAGATTTTTAATCCTGCCGAATTGGATTGCCGACAGTGGTGCCGCCTCGCCAAAGCTGCCGGAGCAAAAGGCATTATCATTACAGCTAAACATCACGATGGATTTTGTTTGTGGCCTAGTAAATATTCTACTCATACTGTAAGAGAAAGTAGTTGGAGAAATAGTAAAGGCGATGTGCTAAAGGAATTATCAGCAGCCTGCAAAGAATATGGGTTAAAATTTGGCGTCTACATTTCGCCTTGGGATCGAAATCATCCTCAGTACGGAACAGCTGCTTACAATGATGTTTTTGTAAAAATGATGAAAGAGTTGTTTACCAATTATGGGCCTATCTGGGAATTGTGGTGGGATGGCGCCAATGGCGAAGGCCCCAATGGAAAAAGACAAGTGTACGATTGGAAACGTTATGAAGATGTAATTCGTAAAATTTCACCACAAACGGTCATCTTCAGTGATATTGGTCCAGACTGCCGCTGGGTTGGAAACGAAAGTGGTTTTGCAGGAACTACCAATTGGAATTATCTTGATACAGCAGGATTTAAAAGAGGAGAAGGCGCTCCTCCCTTGGATACGCTGAATAGCGGAAACAGGTTTGGTAAAAACTGGATTCCTGCTGAGTGTGATGTTAGCATTCGACCAGGTTGGTTTTATCATTCAGCGGAAGATACAATGGTTAAATCGCCAGCCCAATTATTTGATTTGTATCTAAAATCGGTTGGCCGTGGTGCTAATTTATTGTTGAATATTCCACCCAATGGCCGGGGACTTATCAGCGCTAGCGACTCTGTTGCATTAATGGGCTTTAAAAAGTTGCTGGATAATAATTTTAAAAATAATTTGATTAAAAGCACACAACTAAATGTTGTTACGGACAATCAATCAATGTTAGCTCCTAGCTTGAATGATGGCGATGCTACAAGTTTTGAAACGATTAAAACATCCACTTCAAGTGTGCTCGTAAAATTTGCACAACCTATAACTGCCAATTGCATCGTTTTGCAGGAAGCCATTCAACTCGGACAAACAATTGCCGATTTTACAATCATGCTTTCCACCGATAATGGTTTGGAGGAAATTAGAGGAACCACCATCGGCAAAAAAAGAATAATCACTTTTGCTGCCAGGAAAATTAATCAGGTAAGCATTCATTTTCCGGGCATTACTTCGCCTGCTTTACTGAGCGAAGTTGGGGCGTATTTAATGTCAGGTGAATAGGGCCGTATGCTGCTAACTTTGCAACTGTTTTACCAGCGATAATTTATTCGATTTGGGAAATTTATTAAACTATTGTTTTAAAAAGATTCTAAAAAAAACATTGATGACGAAAGATGGATACACATAAAAAGTTTTGTCACCAGGTCTACCAATGAAGAATCTGCCTTTTTTATTTTAATTGCCTTTAATGGTGTGGTTAGTATTTTTATGCAAATTGCAACGCAATGGATGTACATATTGAATCTTCGTGGAAAGAGGCATTAAAAAATGAGTTTACCAAAACTTATTTTCTGGAGATAGTTACATTTTTAAAAATGGAAAAAAATGCCGTTAAAATTATATACCCACCCGGGCAATTAATATTTAATGCTTTTACCCAAACACCTTTTAATAAAGTTAAAGTTGTAATTATCGGGCAAGATCCTTACCACAATCCTGGTCAGGCGCACGGCCTTAGCTTCTCTGTGCCTAGTGGGGTAAAACCACCGCCATCTTTAATGAATATATATAAAGAGATCAACTCAAGTCTTGGTATAGCAATGCCGGCTGAATTTGGCAATCTGACTAAATGGGCAGAACAAGGTGTAATGCTTTTAAATGCTATCCTCACGGTGCGTGCCAACGAACCAGGAAGCCATTCGAAAATTGGATGGATGAATTTTACAGATGCGGTGATAAAAAAAATATCTGATGAAAAAAGCGGAATTATATTTTTATTATGGGGTAAGTTTGCGCAGGAAAAACGGGCATTGATTGATGAAACCAAACACCATGTATTAAAAGCTGCTCATCCGTCGCCTTTTAGTGCCTTTCAAGGTTTTTTTGGTTGCAATCATTTTGTAAAAACCAACGAGTTGCTTACTAGTCAAGGGCTGCAACCAATTGATTGGAAATTGTTAACACCTTAAATCAATTTTTATTCCATCAAAAGATGCCGGGTAAAAATTAAATTAAAAACCGCAATGCAAAAAAATATTCAGCAGGTAATAATAAAAAAAAATACCGCTCGTGCTGACAATATTCTGTTAGATATTTTTGCCCGCATTTGGGCCTTTTGGGGAATGGTTTCTTTTGTAGTCACCTTCTTAATTATTTTTATACCCTCTATGTTTTCTTATTTTTTTTCTGAAAAAAGAGGCCAGGATTATTTTATTTGGGTATCCCGTTGCTGGATTAGTATCTGGCTTCGGATGATTGGTTGCCCCGTTACTGTAAAAGGAATTGAAAATTTTAAACCCCGCCAAACCTATGTAATCGTATACAATCACAATGCATTTTTGGATGTTCCATTATCGGCTCCTTTTGTGCCGGGAGGAAACAAAACCATTGCAAAAGCCTCGTTTACCAAAGTGCCCATCTTCTCTTTCTTTTACAAACGAGGCTCGGTATTGGTAGACCGGAAAAATAATGCAAGCCGGGTAAAAAGTTTTGAAGAAATGAAAACCGTTCTTCAAAAAGGAATGCACATGTGCATTTATCCCGAAGGCACCCGCAACCGGACATCGGAACCTTTAAAAGCTTTTCATGACGGCGCTTTTAAATTAGCTGTGGAAGCAAAAAATGACATTATACCCTGTGTAATTGTCGGAACCCATAAAGCAATGCCGATACCTAAATTTTTTTATTTGCTACCCACCCGCTTATCTATGTACTTTTTGCCTCCTGTTTCCTTTGAGAATCAATCAGCCCAATCACTCAAAGAAGCTGTGTTTGAGTTGATGAAAAATAAATTCGTTGCTGAAACCATTAAGCAGGCGTGATGATATTTTATCTCAGCAGCATGTTTTTAACTATCAATGTACTATATTTTCCATCTGTTAACGTTTGCATAATGAGTTTTTTAGTATCCACATTAACCGAATGATTATAAATGTGTATTTTTGGCCGCAACCAGATAAGATAAATAATTATCCGGTATTAATCCAATTGGTTAAAGAATATTTAAAGAATAATAGAATTTTTTTGACATGAAGAAAAAAGTTACTAAGATTGGCGTTCTTACTTCCGGTGGAGATTCGCCTGGTATGAATGCCTGTGTAAGGGCAGTGGTACGAACCGGTATTTACCATGGACTGGAAGTTTTCGGTATTATGCGTGGATATACAGGTATGGTTGAAAATGATATTTTTAAAATGGAAGGCCGTAGTGTGGCAAATATTATTCAAAGAGGCGGTACTATTTTAAAAACATCACGTTGTAAAGAATTTTTTACACCCGAGGGCAGAAAAAAGGCATACGATAATTTAAAAAAACATGGTATTGATGGGTTGGTTATAATAGGAGGGGATGGCAGCTTTAGAGGCGCACAAATTTTCAGCAATGAATATGATATACCTTGTATAGGCTTGCCTGGCACCATCGATAAAGACATTGCCGGTACTGATTTTACAATAGGTTTTGATACCGCCGTTAATACAGCAGTTGAAGCCATTGATAAAGTAAGAGATACAATGGATGCACATGACCGGTTATTTATTATAGAGGTAATGGGAAGGGATGCAGGTTACATTGCCTTGCACAGTGGCATTGCAACCGGGGCAGAAAATATTTTGATCCCGGAAAGAAAAACTGATATCGAAGAAGTAATAAGACAATTGGCCGAAAAGGAAAGACGCCACAAGCTGGTAAACCTGATAGTTGTTGCTGAAGGGGATGAATTTGGAGGTGCCAATGAAGTAGGGAAAATTATCCAGGAACGTCTTCCACAGCAGGAAGTAAGGGTTTGTATTCTCGGTCACATACAACGAGGCGGATCGCCTAGTTGTTTTGATCGGTTAATTGCCAGCCGGATGGGTTATTCTGCAGTAGAATGTTTAATTGAAGGCAAGTACAATGTATTTGTTGGAATCGTAAACAACCGCATGCATTACACACCACTTAACGACGCTGTAAAAAAGAAACAACGCATAAGTGAAGAATGGATGAAAATTGTAAAGATATTAGCATCCTAAATAAATTTACTTTAGAGGGAGACAACCCACGTCCTCTCTCTTTAATAACTGGTTATAATTATTTCACCGGATTTTTAAATAAAGAACTAATCGTGGAAAAGTTCTGCAATGGATTCAGGGCATGAGTAAAAATATTAGCAAATACCTGCACACCGAAATGGATAAAGCGGCTGGCATAAAGCACACGATGAAAAGAACCAAAATAGTTGCTACTGTTGGTCCTGCTTGCTCTACTTACGATAAATTACTTGACTTGGTTAAAGCCGGTGTTAATTGTTTCAGGCTCAACTTTTCTCACGGTGCTCACGCAGATAAAGCGATAATCATCGATTTTTTGAGGGAAATAAATAAGAACGAACCATATAATATAGCTATCCTCGGCGATTTGCAGGGCCCTAAGCTAAGGGTGGGTGATCTTGAAAACGGAAGGATAGATTTAAAAGAGGGGCAGGAAATTATTTTTACTACCGAAAAAATTGTTGGTACGGCTGAAAGAATTTATGTATCGTATCCAAGCCTGGCCAGTGATGTAAAAATTGGTGAGCGTATTTTTTTGGATGATGGAAAAATGGAAGTTAAAGTAATCGAGATTCTAAATCCGAACGAAGTTAAAATTTCTGTTACATTGGGCGGTATATTGCTGCCAAAGAAAGGTGTAAACCTTCCTGACTCCGCACTTACGATGCCTTCACTTACTGAAAAGGATATCGCTGATCTTGAATTTATTTTAGAGAAAGACCTTGATTGGGTTGCGCTTTCTTTCGTACGTTCAACAAAAGATATACGAGAGTTAAAAAGACTTATTAGGAAAACTGATAGTAAAATAAAAATCATTTCAAAAATTGAAATGCCGGAAGCATTAACCAATATTCGGGATATTATTATTGAAAGCGACGGCATTATGATTGCCCGTGGCGATTTGGGTGTTGAAGTTCCAATTGAGCAAGTTCCTTTAATACAAAAAGAAATCATTTTAAAATGTATGCACCGTGCCAAGCCGGTGATTGTTGCTACCCAAATGATGGAGAGTATGATGGAGCGAACCAAGCCCAACCGTAGCGAAGTAACCGACGTTGCCAACGCTGTGCTGGAAGGTGCTGATGCGGTGATGTTAAGCGGCGAAACAGCCATGGGAGACTATCCAACACTGGTGGTAGAAACGATGAGTAAAATTATAATGGAAGTTGAGAATAAGGCCTATAATTTCGACAGGGATGATATACTTACCCCACAGCCGCACTCTCCTTCCTTGTTAAGTGATGCGCTTTGTTCCAGTGCCTGCAAACTGGCAAAAGATGTAAATGCGTCTGCATTGGTAGGAATGACGCAGAGCGGTTATACTGCCTTTATGCTGAGTAGCTACCGGCCTAAAGCACCCTTGTTTATCTTCAGTAAAGAAAGAACGCTTATTAACCAGTTAAGTTTAAGCTGGGGTGTACGAGCTGTGTATTATGGTGAAGAAGTAAGCCTGGATGATATTTTTCTGGACCAGATAAATATTTTGAAAGAAAGAGGATTTCTGCAGAAAGGAAATATTGTGGTAAACACCGGTAGCACGCCCATCGATCAACATTTACCCACCAACGTTATTAAAGTAACCGAAGTAGATTAATTATTTAAATCATTTTTTTAAAAGCCTTCTTTAATAAAAAGAGGGCTTTTTTATTACAAAGCCAATAAACTGCAGCCCCTGATATCTGAATGGTCTAGGCGGCCTAAAATTTCAAAGCTGCCATCAGCAAATAATTTACCTGCATCATCTGTGGCTAAAAATGAGCAGGAATAAAGGTTTGCCAAGTCAATAATATTTACAGCCCCCGTTGAAATGATGCCCTTCTTGTTGCTGTAAATGGCAAATGGGTCATCTTCTTCCCGAATTAAAATTTTCATCCATGGCGGGGTGTTAAAAATTCCGTTGCCTTTGGAGTATGCCTGGCTAAGCAGTTCCGTCATGCCATATTCGGATTGTATATGTTGCAGTTGAAATGCCTGTTGCAAAACCGAATGTACCTGCTGCCTCGTCATTTCTTTTTTTCGGCCCTTCATGCCGCCTGTCTCCATAATGCTTGTATAAAAAAGCGGTAATGGAAATTGCTCCGCAAAATCCAGTAATGCAAACGTAACGCCAATCAGCAACGTTGGCTGCTGCTGTTGCTCCAGTTGTTCAATCGTATTTTTTAATTGCTGATAATTATTAAGATAAAAGCCGCTTTGTGGATGACCACTTTGTTGAATCCACTCATCAATCATCATCACCAACGATGAATTGTTTCTTTCCAGGTAAGAGGGCAGGAGCCCAAGAATACAATAGTCTTTAACATCTCCATAAAATACACGGAAAGCTTCATTGAAACTTTTTTGGTATAAGCCAATGTCCTTTACAAAGTGTTTGCTATTGATGGTTTGTGTAGTACCGCTGCTTTCAAAAACCATTGCAGGATTAAACGCAGTGCTGGTAACCGTATGTGTTTTAAAAAAAGCGATGGGTAGGTAAGGTATGTTTTCGATAGAAGAAACGGAGGTTTCTTTTATATGGAGGGCTGTGCAAAATTGCTGGTACACAGCGTTGTTATTGTATTGAAAGCGAAATACCTCCAATGCTGTTTCAGTAAAATCCTCTGCTGTTACATTGAAAATTTTATCTTCCGGAAAGGTATTTTTAACAGCTGTTTTCAATTTCTATTGCTACATTTGATGGATAAAATACAAAGATGCGGAACTACATTATAATAGCTGTTATTTGTTTGGGAATTATCAGTTGTAATAAAAATAAATTTTCTTCCACTCCATTGTTGAAATATAAATCTGCGAATACCGAAGTACTGGACAGAGGTCAAATAATCAGTTTCAAATTGTCCTACACCGATGCGGAAGGCGATTTACAGGATACTATATTTGTTCAAAAAGTTGAGCCTACCTGCGCTGCCAGCGGGTTTACTTCCAGGTACCCACTGCCTGCTTTTCCTGCTACAGCCAATTCGGAAGGAGAAATCACGGTTTCCTTTGGTTATAATGTTGATAATTTCCCACTGATAAAGGCACCGCAATGTGGCAGAAATGATACCTGTTATTTTCGGTTTATGCTAAAAGATAAAGCGCAACATAAAAGCGATACCGTAAACTCCGGGCGGATAATTATAATTAAATAGCAACCCCTGCAAAAAATATTTCACCTGTTTGTATCCCATGCTGTTTGGGCTGCTGTATGTGCAGCGGCGCTTGTGTTTCAAACCCACCAATTGTTTCATTTAACGGTTAACCGGAATATGATGGGATTTGTTTTTTTTGCAACCATTTGTAGTTACAATTTTCATTACATCATGGGCAGTGTTTATGCTGAGCAAAAATTTTCGATGCCTTTATTATATCGACAATACCAGCGGTTACTGTTTATGGCTGCTGGCGGTGTAGGGGCTTGGCTTTTTTTTTCGGCAGTACATGTAAAACCAATCAATGCGTTAATTGCATTCCTGCTTACGTTTACTTATTCAATACCACTCATTCCGCTTAAGCAACTGGATTTTACCCGAAGAGCAGGTTTTGTAAAAACGTTGTTATTATCTTTTACGTGGATGTTTGTCACAGCATACATGCCTTTGTCCCGCTTTGATATTCAGTTTACTGCTGCAGGTTGGCTAATGTTGATTAGTCGTTTTTTATTTATGCTGATGCTATGTATTTTGTTTGATAACAGGGATAAATTAATAGATAGAAAATATGGGCTACACAGCCTCTCCACCGATTTGCCCCCAAAGCTGATGAAGCTGTTGATTTATGTATTGTTTACCTTGTTATTTATCACAAACTTTTTATTTTATCAGCATGGAATTTCAATTTGGCAAATAGCCGCCTTGCAGGTTACCGGGCTTGTAACAATGGTATTTTATATTTTTTCAAATAAAAAACAAGGATATTATTTTTACTATTTTGGGGTAGATGGCCTGATGATATTATCAGCCTTGCTTACAACTGTGGTAAGTATTTAGTTATTTTGTAAAAATCAACATTGTATGGCAAAAGAAAAAGCAAAAAAAGATAACCAAAAGCCGAAAGCGGCTAAAAGTATTTTAACAGAAACGTCGTATTCGTTTTTAAAGGATTACATTAATAATCCATCTCCTACTGGCTTTGAGAGTGGCGGACAAAAAATGTGGCTGGATTATATAAAACCATTTACCGATTCTTTTTTTACCGATCCTTATGGCACTGCAGTTGCGGTTATTAACCCAACAGCACAGTTTAAAGTTGTTATTGAGGCACATGCCGATGAAATAAGCTGGTTTGTAAATTATATTACCCCCGAGGGTTTGATTTACCTTAAACGCAATGGCGGCGTAGATCACCAGATTGCACCTTCCATGAGAGTATTTATTCATGGCAAAAATGGCCTGGTTAAAGCAGTATTCGGATGGCCGGCCATTCATACAAGGATGGGAAATGGCGATAAAGAAATACAGCCTAAAGTAGAGAATTTATTTTTAGATTGTGGCGCCAGCAACAAAAAAGAAGTAACTGATCTCGGCATTCATATTGGTGCTGTGGTAACCTACGAAAATGGATATGATGAGCTGGCCTATGATTATTTAATTGGCAGGGCTTTTGATAACCGTATCGGTGGTTTTATGATTGCAGAAGTGGCAAGATTATTACAACTTAATAAAAAGAAACTTCCTTTTGCTTTATACATTGTAAACGCAGTGCAGGAAGAAATTGGTCTCCGTGGTTCCGAAATGATTGCCCGTAGAATTAAGCCTGATGTTGCCATCATTACCGATGTTACCCATGATACCACTACACCAATGATTAGTAAAATGGTGCAGGGCGATACAGCCTGTGGCAAAGGACCATCACTTACTTTTGGCCCTGCCGTACACAATAAATTACTGGATTTGGTGCAGGATGTAGCAGAAAAAAACAAAATCCAGGTGCAATTACATACGGTCAGCCGCAGCACCGGTACTGATACAGATTCATTTGCTTATGCCAATGATGGCTGCCCATCTGTTTTAATTTCCATACCGCTTCGTTACATGCATACTACTGTGGAAATGCTACATAAAAGCGATGTAGAAAATACCATTAAACTGATGTATGAAACCTTGCTTACATTAACTCCAAAAACCAATCTTAGTTATTTTAGTTAAGGCTAAATTACAATAGAAGGATTACTGCTGGTTTAGAAAAGTTACCAGCAGTAATTTTCATATAATTTGCATTTTGGACTTCTGTTACAAATCGGAATGTATTGGCGTGAAACGCTGGATGCACAAAGAACCAGCTTGCTAAAATCTACCCACAATTTTAAAATTAAGCAGTCGTGGAGTTAAACGGTTGGGGATACTGTACACAGTGTTTGAAAAATCTTTTATTAATTGGTAAGAGATGGTATTTGGCCTGTCAATAAGGTTAAATACTTCAAAACTGGCCCATATATTTTCAAAATTCCGGAAGGGACTATGGCTGCGACGTTTGTTTTTTTCGCCCAGCAACAAGGCACTAAAACCAATATCTACCCTTATATAAGGATCTATTATTAATGCATTGCGGTACTTAACACTATTGGGAATATTAAAAGGCATGTTGCTTCCATAAATCATGTTAAGATGAACCTTGAAATTTTTGTTGGTAGCCAGGTAATCCTGTAAAAAAAGCCCGATGGTAATCAGCCTGTCGGTTGGGCGCCTTACATATCCAACATCTTGCCGGGTACTGTCTGTAGGTACTTTATCCACTGTGCCGGAATTGATGATTTCTCCTGCAGCATTTTTATATTGGTAATAGTGATCGCCGTCAATATCTTCTTTGGTACGCATTAAACCTATGCTCAGCCAACTTTCCGCATCTTTTACCAGTTCGCCGTACAGCCTGGTTTCTATTCCGTAGGCATAAGCTTTTGCATTGTTCAGGCCATAATAGCGGATATTCACATTCACCACATCATATGGAATTACGTCCCACATATTTTTGTAATAGGCTTCGGTGGTAATACGAAATGGGGTGCTGCCTCTAAAAAAATTATAATCAAATCCACCAACAACCTGGTAGCTTTTTTGAGCCTTCACCAGGGTGTTTACAGTACCATCATATTTCCTAAGTTCCCGGTAAAAAGGTGGTTGGCTATACAAACCGGTTGACAGTTTAAAAACCATATCTTTTTTCCAGTTGGGCTTAAAACTAATTTGTGCACGGGGGCTAATCAGTAATTCTTTGTTGAGAGAATTGTAATTATACCGTACACCGCCCTGCAAAGTAATGTTACCATTGTGCCTGCTGATGTTGATATTATCCTGCACATAACCACTTAATTTTTGTATGGACAAATTAGTATTGCTGCTAAAAAAAGAATTGAGCCGGCCGGTATTAACCGGTAACGAGTAGCCGGCGCTGTCCTGGTATTCCCATTCGAACAATTTATCTTTAATATCCGTTTGTTCAATACTGTTGCCAAATTGAATAAAGTGTTTTCTCCTTTCAATACTTCCCTTTAAAGCAGCATTCCATACAGCAATATTCAGTTTATTTCGGCCGTAGTTTTGGTAAAAACCTGCACCCAGTGGATTTACAATTTGACCAAAGGAACTGCTGTTATTATCAAAATCCCTGTCGCCAAAAAGGTAGGCTCCTGCTATATCAAAATTTTCATTTTCCTGATTTTGAAAGCGGCTTAGCATCCACTTAAGTCTAAGTTTTTTATTGGGCTGATTAATGGCACTAAGACCAATAAAATTGGTTTTGTAGCCATCTTTTTCCTGTCCTTCAAAGTAAATATCCAGCCCGAGGTTAGCGGTAAAAAGCGGCGAAAAAACAGACGTTGTTTTTGAAGCGCTTTCCGGTATCAGCTTAAATTTGGTGGAAGAAAAGTTGCCCAGTAATTCAAGTTGCCATTTCTCATTTAATTTGTACGACAGGTAGCCCTGCACATCAGCCGAGGAAGGAATGTAGGCACCTTTTATTTCCTGGCTGCTGAGCAGGTTGCTGTTGCTGCGATTGCGGACACCGATTAAATAAGTGATCCTTTCATTTTTTGCGGACCCTTCCAGGTGAAAGCCCTGCTCTAACAAACTGATATAGGCCGATCCACCAAAACTCTTTGGTTTTTTGTATTGGATATCGAGTACACTACTCATTTTGTCGCCGTACTTTGCCTGGAAACCACCGTTGTAAAAGCTCACATTTCGGGCCATTTCCGGGTTTATAAAACTCAAGCCTTCCTGCTGTCCGCTGCGGACTAAATAGGGCCTGAAAATTTCAAAGTCATTGATGTAAATAAGGTTTTCATCGTAGTTGCCGCCACGTACGCTGTATTGAGAGGTTAGTTCATTGTTACTGCCCACCAGTATTTTTATCAAACCTTCCACACCACCAACTGTGCTGGGTAAAGCCAGCGAACTTTTGGGGTTTATTTTGGTGAGCCCCAGTTCCCTTCTTTCCCTATCATCACCTACCGTAACGGTGGCGAGTGTTTTGCCGGAGCGATCCAGCTGCACCAAAATTTTTTCTTCTTCTTCGCTGCTTAGGAAAAATATTTTTTGTGTTTCTCCATAACCGGTATGGGAGAATACCAATGCAAAAGATTTTTCTGCCGGCACTTTAAGACGAAAGTATCCACTGTCATTGGTGACAATGCCGGATGTTTTACCTAATATCGTTACAGATGCTTTAGCGATGACTGTTCCATTTTCATCAACCACATTTCCACTTACAAAGGCAGTTTTATTCTGGGCCTGTACCGATACAAAAAGCAGGGTCATCATAAGACTTGCGAATACTCTCATTTAATGAAGATAAATGTTTTATTGTTTTTTACATTTGATAAAACTAAGTTGCTGAAAAATAAAAAACTCTTGTAATAAAAATGGCTGATTTTTACTTTGTTTAGTTGAATGCCACGGCAATAGTATGAGGTTTTTCATGCAATTTTATTGTACCGTATCTATTAGCATTTTTAAAAAATAATTTTATCCTGATATGAAATTTTCAATTCCCCGATCCACCCTGTTAATTGGCAGTTGTTTGTACCTGCTAAGTTGTAGTGACAGTGCCGGCGACAGTAAGGCAACAGTAAAAAGCGCCACTGATTCTGCCAATGAAATTAAAGCCAGATACGCCGAAAACTTAATTGATTTATCCGGCAATAAAAGCATTAATGATTTGCTATGCCAGGGATGGGAATTAGGCGAAGATTTAGAAAATCTCCCAAACAGCAGCGAAGCAGAAGGGATGCTACCCGTAAGGAGTTTTTATCTTTCCACGGATTCTACCTACATAAGAAACCCAAGAAATTTAATGGAATATGGCCGCTGGCGATTTGATGATGCTACTAAAATGATTGTTTTGCAGGAACGTGGCGGTTCAAAAACCGAGTATAAATTAGGTGCTTTGGCTGTTAAAGAATTAGTAGTAGTTAAAAAAGGCGAAAGCAATGATTCCAAACTGCAATTTGTTTCTTCAGGTAAACGCTACCGCAATGTATCGGACGATCCTTTCCATATTAGCAATAATCTTTGGCGGATTGCACCTAAAAATGCAGAGAGCGATGCTGCAGTAAAACAACGGTTAAAAGATTTTATTCATTTCCATATTTTGTTTTACAAGGATAACCTTGCAAAGGATGAAAAAACAATTTCTTTCTATGGTTTTCCTACTGTGCTAAAATGGTATGCCGGTGGTATTTTTATTATTAAAGAAAACGACCTGCCCAATAATTGGATACAGTGTTTTTACAACAAAAGCCAGGCACTAAAAGCACGGGCTATGATGGAAGAAGTAGTAGGAAAAAAATACAAATGGCCTAAGGGAAATATCAGTTGGGTAATAAAAAATTTGAATGTGCTGGAACAAATGTATCAGCAGTTGTAAGTATTTAAAGCGCCTTTAATGCAGCAATGGTTTTAATTGGATCAGGCGATTTAAAAACAGTGTTGCCCGCCACCAATACATCTGCCCCTGCAGCTAATATAGTTGCTGCGTTTGCTAATGTAACACCGCCATCTATTTCAATCTTTACCTTCAGCGCATGTTCATCAATCATTGCCCGCAGTTGTTTTATTTTATTTAGTGTATAGGGAATAAAAGATTGCCCGCCAAAACCCGGGTTTACACTCATTAAACAAACCATGTCTATATCAGCCAGGATATCTTTCAGTAAGTCTACCGGCGTATGTGGATTTAAAGCAACGCCACACTGCATTCCAAGGCTTTTTATCTGTTGAATATTTCTGTGTAAATGAGGACATGCTTCCAGGTGTACCGTCAACATATCTGCTCCTGATTTTTTAAATAGCTCTGCATAATTACCCGGCTCTTCAATCATTAAATGCACGTCGCAAAACTTGGAAGTAGCTTTTCTGAAAAACTCAATCAGCATTGGACCAAAACTAATGTTGGGTACAAACCTCCCATCCATCACATCCAGGTGAAACCAGTCTGCTTCGCTGGCATTCAGCATATCACATTCCTGTTGCAGTTGTAAAAAATTGGCTGCTAACAATGATGGCGCTATAATGGGCATAATGTATATTGGTTGTTTTGTTCGTTTGTTTACTTACAATATCGTATTGATCTAAAAAATTTCTTTTAATTACCCATTCACCATTGACCATTCGCCTACTTCACGCCCAATTTACCTAAAGCATCCCGTGCCTCAATATAGTTTGGATCAAACTGCAACGCCATTTGATAATTTTGAATAGCCTGTTCTTTTTTATCCAGTTTTTCAAAACATTTACCCATCCAAAAATAGGCTTCTTCGTTTGTTTTTTTAATTACCAGGGCAAGTTCAAGCACTTTTAATGCATCAACATATTTACCTAAATCGTATAAACAAATTGCCTTTTCCCGGTAAGCCATACTATTGGTATAATCAGCCGATATCGCATCTTCAAAAAAAGCAATTGCCTTAATTTTATCGCCGGTGCTGGAGTAGTAAAGTCCTTTAATAAAAAGCGCCTGTGTGGCAGCATTTGCTTTCGATTGCAACAATGCATCTGCCATTGACAATGCATGTGCATCTTTTGTAAAAGCATACAGGGATCCAAGTGCCATAATATGTTCGGGTAATGGTTCCAACAGAACAAGATTTTCCCATGCTTTGATGGCTTTTAAAGTGTCTTCATTTTCTGAATGTAAGGTTGCCTTAATAAACCAAAGACGGCTGTTGATCGTGTCTTTTTGTAACAGCCGGTCTGTTGCTGCAATAGCTCTGTCGTAGCTGCCATTGTCCCGATAATATTGAATAAGTTTTTCTTTCAGCAGAAATGAATCCGGATATTGGTCAATGGAAGCCTGCAGGCTTTTCTCCGCTTCGGGCACGGCCACTTCCTCCTGAGTGGAGTCTTTATTTTTACAGCCTGTAAATAATCCTGCTAACAATAAAGAACACAATAACAATTTTTTCATGCGATGTTTATAGGCCGCAAAATTAAGTTGTTGTAGTATAAAGTGCTGACAAAATTTTGACAATGTTACTTGCCTTAGCTGTTAACTTTGCGTCACTAAAAAAAGAGGATGAAAAGAGTTTTATTTTTTGCAGTTGGATTGTCAGTAATAATTGGGTTCACAGCCTTCAAGCAAACGGAAAATAGTATACCACAGCATATCAATAAATTTGTACCTGCTGATACAATTCAATTTGATGGAGAAAAGCATTTTGCCAATGTACAGCAGCTAACTTTTGGAGGCGATAATGCAGAAGCATACTTTAGTTTTGACGGCAAATACCTGATTTTCCAAAAAACAAATCCAAAGGAAGGCATCCTTTGCGACCAAATTTGGATGGGAAAAATCCCTACAGATCCCGGCGAAAAATTTGAACCAAAATTAGTAAGTACCGGCTCGGGTCGTACTACCTGCGCTTATTTTTATCCTGATGGTAAACATGTATTGTATGCCTCTACGCATTTGGCCGATATCAATTGCCCTCTCGTGCCAGACAGGAAAAAGTATGGCAATAAATATATCTGGGCGGTGTATGAAGGCTTTGATATTTTTAAGGCTGACATCAATGGAAAAATTGTAAAGCAACTCACCAAAACAAAGGGCTACGATGCAGAAGCCACCCTATCTCCCAAAGGGAATATTATACTTTTTACTTCGATGAGAGACGGTGACCTTGATTTATATACCATGAACCTAAATGGGAGAAATGTAAAACGTATTACTCATCAATTGGGGTACGATGGCGGTGCCTGGTTTAGCCCAGATGGTACAAAAATAATTTGGCGTGCCAGCAGGCCAACCACCGAAGCTGAGATTAAAGAATACAAAGATTTATTAAAAGAAAACCTGGTTGCACCTACACACATGGAAGTATGGATAGCCAATGCTGATGGCAGCAATGCACACCAGATAACTTTTTTGGAGCAAGCCAATTGGGCACCCAACTTTACTCCAGACGGCAAACACGTAATTTTTTGCAGCAATCATGAGTACAAGCGTGGCTTCCCATTTAATATGTACATTACCGATATTGATGGAAAAGGGTTAGAAAAAATTAGCCGGGACAAAGGTTTTGATGCCTTCCCTATGTTTAGCCCCGATGGTAAGAAATTTGTTTTTTGCAGTAATCGCAATAATGGCGGCACAAGAGATACTAATATTTTTATTGCAGATTGGGTGGAGTAGGATGGGGAATGTTTAATATGGTTGAATGTTGTTTAATGTAGTTGAATGTTGTTTAAAATGGTTGAATGTTGTTTAAAGTGGTTTGAACTTGTCTAATGTGGTTGAATGTTTTTGAAGATGGGTATACTTGATTGGCAATTGTTGAAATTAAAAGCTGTTTATCATCCAATTGATTTTAGCGCACTACAAAACTGCTGCATCTCTTCGATGGTGCCCATACTTACCCTGCACCACTTACCGCCAAAATGTTCCCTGTATTGAACCATAATATTTTTTTCCTGCAGTTGCTTCGAAAAACCTGCACCAATTTTATCAATATTAAACATAACAAAACTTGTTACCGATGGGATAGATTCCAGCTGTAGCTCACTGAATGTTTTATAACACATTTCTTTTGTCTGCATCGTTTTATTTCTGCAATCTTTTACAAAGTCCTGGTCTTTTAATGCTGCGGATGCAGCCGCTGCAGTTACCATGCTGATACTTACATCCGGGCATGGCTGCAGGCTGCTTAATCTTTTAATGGTATCCGGATGAGCAATCGCATAGCCAATTCTTGCACCAGCCAACCCATATATTTTTGAAAATGTTTTGGCCACTACCACATTCGGATTTTTAATGGCGATATCTTTTAAAGAGGGAAGCTCTGCAAATTCTGTATAGGCTTCATCTACCAAAACCATGCATTTTTTACTGCACTGCTCTACAAAATTCCTGAGTGGTGCATCATCCACAAAAGTACCGGTTGGGTTATTGGGATTGCATACATATACCAGTGTTGTATGCTCATCAATTGCAGATAACATAGCGCCAAGATCAAGCATTTTTTTATTGCTTAGCGGTACACGGTTTACTTTTAATCCAAATGATTCAGCCTGTCCGTTCCACACACGGTAAGATGGTTCAGCAGAAATGATATTGCCTTTTGTGCCGGATACCATCAAAAAAGTTAGACCAAGTATTTCCGACGAGCCGGCACCCATTAAAATATGCTCCGTGCCAACATCCCAAAAATCGGCCAGCTGTTTTTTCAGTGCTGGTATCTGGTCATCAGGGTAGCGATTGGAATTGCTCAGTGCATCTGCCATGGCTCTTTGGGTTGCAGCCGATGGTCCATAGGCATTTTCGTTACTGTTTAGTAAAATAATACCTGCTGAATTTTTTGATGGATAATCAATTGCCCATAGGTTTGGGGCTATACCAATACCTGCTAAAACAGCAGCGGAATTTTTAAGCCAGTTGCGGCGGGAATTTGGTTGTAGCATATGTTAATTTTTAAAGGTTAAGCTACAATTATTTTTAAACCCTGTAAAATAAAAAACGGGATTAGGTATTTTTTACCCGTTAACATGAGGTAGTATTTAACGGAAATCCTATTGTAATCCAAGGTTAAAAATATTTAGTTGAAAACAGTTTACCTGCTTCCCAATTCAATCACCTCACAATCCTTCATATCTTTTCCGTCAATTACAAATCGGATGATGGTTCTGGTTTTGTGCCAGCCGTCTTTGCCTGCTGCGCCGGGGTTCATGTGCAGGCATTGCAATTTTTCATCGAACATCACTTTTAAAATATGGCTATGCCCGCTGATGAATAATTGTGGCTGGTGAAACAGTAATTCCTTTTTTGTTTCCGGGTTGTACCTTGGTGGATAACCACCAATATGCCGCATCATTACTTTTACTTCTTCACACATAAAAACCAATTGTTCCGGGTATTCACTCCTGATAGCTGTGCCATCGATATTACCATAAACACCTTTTAAACTTTTAAACCCTTTCACCTTTTCAACTATTCCTTCCCCAAAATCCCCGCCATGCCACACTTCATCACAGTTTTTAAAATGTTCAAAAACAGTTTCATCTAAATAGCCGTGGGTGTCCGATATTAATCCTATCCTTGTCAATAGTATTTAATTTAAAATGTAAATTTGATGTCAGGATTGCAAACCACCAAATTATACCATGCCATTCCACCGCAACTTTATTTACTTTATCGATAAACG
>JANYCA010000173.1 GCA_025360525.1 Chitinophagaceae bacterium
ACTTCGCCACTTTTTTTGGCCAATGCTATTAATTCATTCACCACCTTGGTTTTGTCCGGAGAAATGATGTATTTGGGCATAAAATTATTTTTTATATCAATGCCCATATCATTCTTTTCCAAGTCCCGGATATGTCCAAAACAACTCTTTACTTCAAAATCTTTGCCTAAAATACCTTCAATGGTTTTCGCTTTTGCAGGGCTTTCTACTATCAATAAATTTTTGGCCATAATTTTTTGTTGTTTTCTTTGGAAACCAATAGCAGCGTTATTTTGAAGCCCTTGAGTGAATGGCTGATAATCATAACAATCTACTGACTTTTCTGCCTGCTATCAAGCTGTTCATAATAACTATTAATGCAGCTACAGCGGCACAATATTAGTTTAAAATTAAAAAAGGAACATTTTTTTTGCTGGAGAAGTCGTGTAACAACTACGGATCAGTTATTTACGTAGCAAAATATTTATCTAACAGATTTTATTCAATTTGCTTTTTACAAAGCGTGTGTAAAACAATTAAAAGAGAAAGTAAGACAGCTTACTTTATGTTTATAAAAACTCAAAAATCTTCTTTTTTACAGAAAAGCTCCGGTAAATATTGCGGTGCCCCAACCCACTGGTTATTACAAATTCTACGTTGGGGTGTTTGTCATCTCTTACCTTTAATGCATCTTTTAACGGAGTTACGGTATCGTCTTCATCATGTATCCAAAGTACTTTTGCCTGTATATGTTTGATGGCCCTCCTGATAGAAAACCATTTAGGTGCATGGCCGCTTAGCTGCATAATTACGCTATCAAACTCCTGCCGTACACCCTGCTTTTTTATACGCAGCATCGTAAAAGCTGCATCTATTGCCGAAACAGTTTCTGTGGCCGGTGCTATCAAAACAACTTTTGTGTACTCATCATGCACCGCCTTTTCCATTGCGAGGCAAATGGCGATGCCGCCAAATGAATGGGCTATAAAACTGTTGATGGGCCCATGTTTTTTTATTAGCAGTTCTATCATTTCCCTGTATTGCACAACGTTGATGGTTTTACCGCCGCTATTGCCATGTGCAGGTGCATCAAAGGCCAGCACTTCGTATCCCTTTTCTACCAGTGGTAAAATATAGGGGTGAAAATTATAGGATGATGAGCTAAAGCCATGCAGGATGAGAACTTTTTTTGCCTGACCCTTGTTCCAGCAGTAGCCTGCAATTGATTGCCCGTTTAAAGAATATTTTAATTTTTCTGCTAAAGAAAATACTGCAGGGGCTTGTTTTTTACTTTTTTCCAGCGGGGTACAGAATAATTCAAAGGCTTTTTCAGCCGCTTTTCGAGTTGAAACCAGTGCAAGAACTTTAAATTTTGCCCGGATATATTGAATTGCAAATTTTTGTTTTATTTTCATCAAAACAAATATAGTAAGATGAGGGTATTAATCATTGGTGCAGGAAATGTTGCTACTGTTTTAGGAAGGCTAATTAAAGAGGCCAATCATGAAATTGTACAGGTAATTAGCCGAAATAAAACAACTGCTAAAGAATTAGCGGATGAATTGGGTTGTGGCTACAGCAACGACTTTACGCATATTGACCTATCAGCTGATTTGTACTTGGTTGCCATGTCTGATGCAGCATTAAATGCCTTGCCCGAAAAAATACAACTGGGAAAAAAAATAATTGTACACACTGCCGGTGCAATTTCTAAAGATATACTAAAGAACATATCATTGCAATACGGTGTATTGTATCCATTGCAGAGCTTAAGAAAAGAGCTTACAGAACAACCAACAATGATACCCTTGCTGGTAGAGGGAAATAATGACGTTACTACCCAAACGTTGGTAGCATTTGCCGAGAGTATTTCATCCAACGTTTCCATCATCACCGAAAGCGACCGTTTTAAATTACACGTGGCCGCTGTAGTCGTTAATAATTTCACCAATCATTTGTATACGCTGGCGGCTGAATATTGCAAAAATGAAAAAGTTTCTTTTGAGTTATTGTATCCCTTAATAGATACGGCCGCCACCCGATTGAAACATTTTTACCCAAGTGAAATGCAGACTGGACCTGCTATCCGAAAGGACATCTCTACGCTTGACAAACACCTCCGCCTGCTGACAGCACACCCAAAACTTAAAAGTATCTATTTAAAAATGACGGATAGTATTATGAACAGTTAAGAAGGAACCATCTAATACTTTCCTTAAGTCGAAAGTTGCTTTGCAGATTGAAGCTTCCTTTTACCTACCGCCAGGGAAACACCACATCTGTTTGCACTTTATAGGGATCTTTTAACTTGCCCTCTTTATCCATGGGATCATCTATATATATCTCGTAGGGCTTAGACTTTAGTGTACGTTTGCGGTCTTTTATAACATCTGATAATGCCTCATAGGCCTGCGGTAATAAATCGTACCCGCCATAAAAATGAGCGACTATCACACTATCAACACCTATCTCTTTTATAAATGCATTGGCAGGCAGCTTTCTTGGTCGTTTATCAACAGGGATACCGGCTTCAAAAAAGTAGGGAGCTTTCCTCGATTTATACCAAGCCATTGGCTGACCAGTGACTTTAAGGTTATTTTTTTTGATGACAGCTGCTAATTTTACGCCATAAAGCTGACCCAATTTTAAACTAATTCGATCATAATTAGAAGCACTGTCCTTCATACAAAGTACCAGTTGCTTTACAGAAAGTGTATCCGTGATATTAATAATGGGTGGCCGATTGGTTGGCAAGGCTGCTTCGGTTTGTTTTGTTTTTTTAACAACCGGCGAATCGGTTGATTTAATTATGACAGGCTCCTTGTCTGTTTGGGTATGATTATTACAGGCATACAGCAAAAAAGTGGCAAGTACCTGAACCAAGATTAATATCCGGAAGTTGTTCTTTTTCATACAGCAAACATATTTTTAATAAAAGAAATGGGAAAGTAACCGATTAATAAATCAAATACAAATTTTATTAGCTAAACAAAAAAATGAACTGGTTTTTATTATTGACCTCTGTTACGAATACCGATAATTCACAGGATAAACCTTTCAATGTTTAAAAAATTGATATTTCTACAGTAGGTTTGCAGCCGAACTTGAATATCATGTATAATGTTACCTATAAATTTGAACAGAAAGGATTGGAACCCATCACCTTTAACAATGTGGAAGATGGACAATCATTGCTGGAAGTGGCTTTAATAAACGATATCAATTTGCACCATAATTGCGGCGGTGTATGCGCCTGCAGTACCTGTCATTTGTATGTAGAACAGGGGGATACTTTTTTAGAAGAATTATCAGACAGGGAAGAAGATTTTATTGATAGAGCCGTTAATCCTAGGTTAAACAGCCGTTTGGGATGCCAATGTGTTTTGAAACCGGGCAGCGGATCTATTGTTGTTTCGCTACCCGATCAATCGCAATTTTTGGGAGAGTAAAAATCAAAGTAATGCAGCACAAATGTGCCGGTTTCTTTATTTACAAATACCTGTGATTATAATAAAAAACTTTTTATTGAATTAGCAAATCAGCTAATACGCATACCAGCAAATTATTTTTTTATGTTTGAACCACCCATTAACTGGAGAGATTACGAAGACATTGCCATGAAATTACACGAACGTTTTGGTGATGATTTTAATGAAGGAAAAATTTACCGTATCCGCTTTACCGACCTGTTAAAATGGGTTTTGGAAATTCCTAATTTTGAAGGAAAGCCCGAAGACAGCAACGAAGGTCACCTGGAAATGATACAAAGTACCTGGGTGTACGAATGGAGAGATAATCAGAAATAAATTGACACCGTTAACTTTCCGGAATCCTTTATTTTTTTCGACCTTGCTCAGCTAAAAGTGAGTTTCATTTTTTACATGCTAAATGATCAGGCTTGTAAATATTTATGCTAACGAATTCAAAAAAGCTGAAATTGCTATTTAGAATCCAAAGCCGAAAAGCAATAAGTCAAATTGCAACCTATGTAGGCTTAGTTTAATTCTTCAAATTTCCTACCTTTCCATTCTAACAAAACAATCAATGATATACGTTAAAAAAATTACTGCTTTTATTGCAGTAAGTATTGCATGTATGATGAACAGTTCTGAAGCACAAATAAAGTATCCGGCTACAAAAAAAGTAAATCAGGCAGATAATTATTTTGGCACTATAATAGCCGACCCGTACCGATGGCTGGAAGACGACAACAGTGATGAAACTAAGGCCTGGACCAAGGATCAGAATAAAGTTACTGACGACTATTTATCAACTATTCCTTACAGAGCGGCTGTAAAAAACAGGCTCGAAGAAATGTGGAATTACACCAAATACAGTTCCCCGTTTAAAGAAGGCGACTACTATTATTTTTATAAGAATGATGGTCTGCAAAATCAAAGTGTTTTATATAGGCAGATCGGTTTACAGGGAACACCGGAGGTTTTTATTGACCCCAACGGCATGAGCAAAGACGGTACTATTGTGCCCGGTGTTCCGTCTTTTACCAAATCTGCAAAGTATTGTGCCTACCTGCTTTCGGCAAGTGGCAGCGACTGGCAGGAGGCTTATATAATGGATGTAAAAACAAAGCAATTACTTCCCGATAAATTGAAATGGATAAAATTCAGCGGCATTAGCTGGAAGGGCGATGAAGGCTTTTTTTACAGCCGCTATCCGCAGGAAGATGAGCAGCATTTATTAAGCAAAAAAAATGAATTTCACAAGCTCTGTTATCACCAGTTAGGCACGCCCCAGGCTGCAGATAAAATTATTTTTGAAGATACCAATCATCCGCTACGGACCATTGGTGGTGGATTAACTGAAGATAACAGGTTCTTAATTGTAAACATGTCGGAAGGTACGAGTGGAGTGGAGTTGTGGGTGAAAGACATGGTAGCCGATTCCCCTTTTTCCTTGTTGATAAAAGGCTTCGACAGTGAAGCAGATGTAGTTGATAATGATGGTGACAGGCTGTTGGTTAAAACAACTATTGATGCGCCCAATTACAAACTCGTGAGCATCGATCCAAAAAATCCTGCTAAAGAAAATTGGCTAGAAATAATCCCTGCACAAAATAAATTATTGGAAAGCATTGGCACTGCCGGCAAAAAACTATTGGCTACCTACCTGGAAAATGCCAGCAGCAGGGTTTATCAGTTTAACTACAAAGGCAATCTTGAAAAAGAAATTAAATTGCCGGGATTGGGCACTGCCAGCGGCTTTAATGGAAAGGTAGCGGATAAAGAAATCTTCTATTCCTATACCTCCTTCAACACACCCAACACGATCTTCAGGTACGATATCAGTTCGGGTAATAGTGAGGTATTTAGAAAGCCTGAACTAAAATTAAATTCTGATGATTATGTAACCGTTCAATCGTTTTTTAAAAGTAAAGACGGGGCTAGTGTCCCCATGTTTATAACTTATAAAAAAGGGTTGCAATTAAATGGTAATAACCCAACACTTATTTATGGCTATGGTGGTTTTAATATTCCACTTACACCTGCATTCAATATCTCCAATGCTTTCTTTTTAGACCAGGGTGGCATTTACGTTCAGGTATCTTTACGAGGTGGCAACGAGTA
>JANYCA010000188.1 GCA_025360525.1 Chitinophagaceae bacterium
TATGCCTTACCCGATATTAAATTTTACCTGAATCAACAAGGCGCCAACATTAGCGTAATAGGTGTAATAGATGCAGGCGCCAAAGCCGCTTTGGAATGGCAGCAAAAAAATGGCACAGGTGTTATAGGTGTGTTTGCTACAGCCGGCACCGTGGCTTCTAATGGTTACCAACGAACGCTTAAGGCGTTTGCAAAGGGAATGGGGATGCAGGAGCCGTTAGTTGTAAGCCAGGGCGGTATGGGGCTAGCAGAAAGCATCGACAGAGATTGGGATTATTTTGTAGATACCCTGCAACAAACCCGAAAGGATTATAAGGGGCCTTCCCTGAAGAATAAACAGTATCCCATTGATACAGCCTTATTAAAATTGTACAATTTTAATACTACCAATAATAAAATTTTATGTGAGTTTGATGATAAAGGTAGTTGTCTCGATATGCAGTTGAATGACCCATCCAATTATGTACGCTACCACCTGGTAAGCCTGCTGGAAGGCATGTTGAAAACCAACCTCAATCAGCAAATGAATACACTGATTCTTGGCTGTACACATTATCCCTTTTTAAAAGATACGATTGCAAATGTTTTAAAAGAATTATACAAAAGCAACCAAAACAATGTTTACCGCTACAGAAATGTACTGGCGGGCGATGTTAAATTAATTGACCCATCAGTAGAAACAGCCAAGGAAGCCTATATCAGTCTTCACACTACCCGTCTTAAAAATACCGCAGCAATAAAGGCTCCTCAGTTTTATATAAGTGTACCCAATGCAGGTTTAAAAGAAGTTGAATTGCAACCTGACGGTTGGTTCACCTATCAATATAAATATGGAAGGGTAGCGGGTGCTAACAAAGAATATGTGAAGGTGGTACCGTTTGATGATAAAAATATTTCATCGGCTACCTACACCCGTTTTAAAGAAGCAATACCGGTTGTGTATGCCGCCATAAAAAAAGCCCTTTATTAAAAAGGGCCGCTTATACAAAAATTATGTTGGGTTATAGAAAAAAATATTTTTTATCAGTTTTAATTCCTGCTCCCTACCATTATTTAATACCGGGGTTTGTTACTATTAAAGCCAGGTTTGCTAAAGCCACCAGGTCTGGTGCCAGCGGATGGTGGACCACTGCGTTCTTCAGCTTCTTTTACCACCAGGGGTTTTTTGCCTAGCGAAATATCATTTAAGCCTTCAATGGCTTCTCTGGCTTCGGAACTTACCAACATATCAACAAAACCAAACCCCTTACTTTTACCGGTTTCCTTATCCATAGCTACTTTGGCTGAAGTTACGGTACCAAACTTTTCGAATATTTCTTCAAGTTCAGCATCATCTAAATCATAAGGTAATCCTGCTACAAAAATTTTCATTTCACTAATTTTTTGTAAAAGTACGAAACTTATTTTGGCTAACTATGCCTTTCGGATGAAAAAAAATCATCTTTTGTTGTAGCAGGTTTTCTTTCTAAACCAGAACCTATGGCTGCTGCTTGATTATTTGCTGTTTAAATATCCCGGATTTTTGTTTTTGTAAACTGGATGCATCTTTATGGTTGATAGATGCTCAAAATCTATAGTATGTTATATTCAAAGGCAACTTGCATTCGTTTTCCGAGATAGTTTGTTTTATTTTTTTTGTACTCCATATTGAGTTAACCTTTGCAAAAAAATATTCACTATGAAATACCTGCTATGTTTTTCTCTCCTTTTTTTGTCAATTAATGTTATCGCTCAACAGTCAGTCTTAAGAAATAAAATTGCAACTGCAACTGATGAATCTGCCCAACAGGTTATCAGCTGGCGCAGGGATATTCATGAACATCCCGAGCTGGGCAATCATGAAACCAGAACCGAAGCTTTAATTGCTAAAGAATTAAAGGCATTGGGAATGGAAGTAACCACCGGAGTAGCTCATACAGGTGTGGTTGGATTATTAAAAGGAGCCAAACCCGGACCAGTGGTAGCTTTACGGGCAGATATGGATGCGCTGCCGGTAATTGAAAGAACAAAAGTTTCGTTTGCATCTAAAGTAAAAACAACCTACAGTGGAAACGAAGTGGGGGTAATGCATGCCTGCGGTCACGATACGCATGTGGCCATGTTACTGGGTGTAGCAACAGTACTGAGTGGTATAAAAAATGAACTGGCTGGTACAGTGAAATTTATTTTTCAGCCTGCAGAAGAAGGCGTGATGAGAGGGGAAGAGGGTGGAGCGGAAATGATGGTAAAAGAAGGCGTACTGGATAATCCATCGGTGGATGCCATATTTGGTTTGCACATCAGCGCACAAACGGAAGTAGGAAAAATAACCTATCGTCCCGGCGGTTTTTATGCCAGCGTTAACGATTTAAAAATAACTGTAAAGGGTAAGTCATCTCATGGTGCTTATCCCTGGTTTTCTGTTGATCCTATTGTAGTATCAGCCCAAATAATTAATAACCTCCAAACAATTGTTAGTCGCAATTTAAATATTACGGAAAATGCCGGCATCGTAACCATTGGCGCAATTAATGGCGGTAACCGGGGTAATATTATTCCGGAGCAGGTGGAAATGTTGGGTACCATCAGGGCATTGAGTCCTGCTGATGAAATATTATTGGTGGAAAGAGTTAAGCAGATTGCAACCAAAACTGCAGAAGCTGCCGGTGCAACAGCAGAAGTGTTGATCCCTTTCAGTTCTCATTATCCCATCACCTTTAACAACGTAGCGCTTACCGAAAAAATGTTGCCGTCTCTGCAAAAAACAGCCGGTGCAGAAAATGTAATACTGTCTGTGGCCCATACCGGCGGTGAAGATTTTTCTTTTTTTCAGCAAAAAGTTCCGGGCCTGTTTATAAATGTGGGTGGCATGGTAAAGGGAGGTAATCCTTTAACCACAGCTGGTCATCATACCCCCGATTTTTATATTGATGAAAGTGGCTTTTCAACAGGTGTAAAAGCCCTTGCTAATTTGGTGGTTGACTATATGGACTTAAGTGGAAAAGAGAAAAAGAGGTAGGCTACGGGAGTATTGATTGACGTACATTTTTTGTAAACAATCATTTTTAAGAACGGTAAATTGCAAAAGGCTTAGTTACTTAATTTTACAAAATGCGTATAAAATTTTCATGTAATTTTTTTATTCCGGTTCTGGTGTTGTTTGTTGTATCAAATGGTTATAGCCAGGCTACCATGGGGTTTGAGGAGTATGAGCCTGCATCTACCCTAAAAGTAAAAGAGCATACATTGGTTCGGGCAAAATTTCCTTTCATCGATGTTCACAACCATCAATGGGGAATGCCTCAACAAAATTTACCTGAATTATTGCGCCAGATGGATTCACTTAACATGCAGGTGATGGTTAATTTAAGCGGCCGCAGTTATAAAGAATCCGGCAACCAGCGAAATGGTTTTTTTGATGTACAGGATGGCGATTATTTAAAGGCCAGTATTGATAATATAAACACGGTAAATCCCAGCAGGCTTATACTGTTTACCAATATTTCATTTGTTGGATTTGGAGAAAAAGAATGGGTTGCCGATAAACTGCAGCAATTGGATGCCGATGTAAAAGCAGGTGCAAAAGGTTTAAAAATTTATAAAGATCTCGGGCTCGAATTTAAAGATGAGAAGAATAGGATTATTCGCATTAACGATCCACGGTTGGATGCCATCTGGGATAAATGTTCCGAATTAAATATCCCGGTGCTGATACACACTGCCGACCCCAAAAGTTTTTGGTTGCCGGTTGATAAACAAAACGAACGCTGGCTGGAA
Source organism: Chitinophagaceae bacterium (assembly GCA_025360525.1). Taxonomy (GTDB): domain Bacteria; phylum Bacteroidota; class Bacteroidia; order Chitinophagales; family Chitinophagaceae; genus Ferruginibacter. Next base: position 3,756 of record JANYCA010000188.1, read on the forward strand.
CTCACGACCCATCCGGATAGAAAGCGGGACAATAGCAGCCCTTCCTGGGATGATTTAATAGCACAGCAACACAAGGTTTTTCTCAAGCATCCTGCAACAAAGTTTATTGCAGCTCATTTTGGGTGGATGGCCAACGACCTGCAAAACCTGGGTAATTTTTTGGACTCAGCTAAAAATGTGTATGTAGAATTTGGCGCTATTATTTCTGATCTTGGCAGGCAGCCGAGAGCTGCAAAAGCATTTTTTGAAAAATACCAGGATAGGATTTTGTTTGGAAAAGACAGCTGGAAACCCGAGGAATATGCCACGTATTTCAGGGTGCTGGAAACGGAGGACGAATATTTTCCTTACCACAAAAAATACCATGCTTTCTGGAAGATGTATGGCATGGGATTATCGGATGAAGTGCTTAAAAAAGTGTACTATAAAAATGCGCTGATTGTAATACCCGGCCTAAACAGTAAACAGTTTCCAGAGTAATAAAAAACGATCGATCATTTTTCAACTAACAGAGCCTTGGCTTCTTTCCTCAGCTGTGCTGTTGTCTTGCTGCTTCCATCGTGGCTCCAGCCGGGTGGTTTTAAAAAATAATGTAACCCATTTTTAATGGAGCCGGAATTAAGTGCTTTCTTGAACAATTCGCCCCAGGTTTTAAAAGCTATTAAAGCCGGGTTATAGGATTCTATATTTTTTGTAAGCCCGTAAACAGGCCGTTCTTCTTCCGGCTGAAAACTTCCGAACAACCTGTCCCAGATGATTAAAATACCAGCGTGGTTTTTGTCTAAGTATTTTAAATCGCTGCCATGGTGTACCCGGTGATGAGCAGGTGTATTAAAAATAAACTCAACCGGTACCGGTAATTTATGCACCGTTTCGGTGTGTATCCAAAACTGGTAAATTAAACTGATCTGCTGCATAAATAAAATCCAGATGGGGTGAAAGCCCACCAGCGGCATCCAGGCCCAAAAAAGAAAAGCACCCGTGGCATTGCCCGTCCAGGTTTGGCGCAGTGCTGCCGCTAAATTATAATGTTGAGAGGAGTGATGTACAACATGGCTGGCCCAAAAATAATTTACATGATGACTAATGCGGTGAAACCAGTAGTAAGAAAAATCATCAGCAAAAAATAACAAAACCCAGTACCACCAAATTCCTGCATCCAGCGTAAATAGGCGGTGATTGTATAAATAGGTAAACAGGCCAAATATCAACGCCTTGGTAAAAAATCCAGTAATCACGTTACCAATGCCCAATCCTAAACTGGTAAACGTGTCTTTGGTTTCGTACAGTTTTTTTTGTTCTTTGTAAGAAAACCATGCTTCTAATGAAAGCAGCAATACAAAGAAGGGGATTGCATAATATAAAATTACTGGTGGCAAGCGATAAATATTTATGCGAAAATACAATTATTTGATTATCCAGTTACGAAACCGGATGTGTTCTTCTCTTGATAAATTTATACAGTTCGAGCCAGATTACCGATACAAAACCGGCTGCAGAACAGATTAGTATTTCATGAATTTCAGGTATTTCAAATTTAAAAAAGCGATTGATAAAAGGAACGTATAAAATAACACCCAACAAAACAATGGTAGTAAGTATAATGCCCGTTAATAAATTATTTTTATATTTCATTGTTGTAAGCAAGGAATAATAAAAAGAACGGTTTACCAGTGTTAAAAAAATATTGGCTACAATCAGGGTAATAAAAACCATTGTTCTGGTAGTGTCTTCATTCATGCCTTGTTGCACCGCATATTGGTAAATACACAGGTTGGCTGCTGTTATGGCAAGGCCCTGAAAGAGGCTGATGTTTAATTCTTTCCAGGATAAAAAACTGGAGCTGAATGGTCTTGGTTTTTGTTGCATCAGATTTTTTTCTATCGGCTCATTTTCAAAAATGATAGAACAGGTAGGCCCCATTATCAACTCCAGAAAAATTACATGGACAGGGGTGAAGATGGCAGGATATACCCATCCTAACACCAGCGGTAAAAACACCGTAAGAATAATGGGAATATGAATTGAAATGATATACTGAATGGCCTTTTTAAGATTACTGTAAATTCTTCTTCCCATGGCAATAGCATCCACCATTTTACCCAAATCGTCTTCTTCTAAAATGAGGGAGGAAGCATCTTTTGCAATCTCAGATCCTTTTTTGCCCATGGCAATACCTATATGCGATGCTTTTAATGCCGGACCATCATTTACTCCATCACCCGTCATAGCAACTATTTGCTGTTGCTCTTTTAAAGCCTCAATAATTTTAAGTTTAGCTTCCGGAAACATCCTGGTAAAAATGTTGGAATCCATCACCGCTTTTTTTAATGCTGCCGGTGATAATGCCATTAATTCAGCCCCATCAATTGCGTTTTCACCACCTTTAAAGCCAACCTGTTTGGCAATACTTTGGGTGGTTGTTTTGTTATCGCCTGTTATTATTTTTACCTGTAATCCTGCTGTGTAAAATTCCTCAAAAACTTCCCTGATATTTTTTTTAGGGGGATCGTAAAAAGATACCAGGCCAATAAATTCAAATTCATACTGATCCTGTTCTTTTAAAAAATCGGTACCGGAAAAAGATGATTTAGCAACACCCAATACTCGAAAACCCTCTTCTGCTAGCTGTTGCAGCTGTAAATTTATTTTTGTTATTTCGGTTGCTAACAATTTGCAACAACTCAATATTTTTTCCGGGGCACCTTTGCAGGCAATGATTCTTTTACCTGCGCTATTTTCAAAAACATGAGTCATCATGGGTGGCGTTCCGCTCAATGGATACTCGTGAACCATGGTGAAATTTTTTCTTTCATCAATATCGGCAATTGATTTATAGGCTTCATGCAAGGCAAGCTCCATAGGGTCAAAGGGGAGTGGTTCGCTGGCAAACATGGCTGTTTCAATTAACTCAAAAGTTTCCGCTTTTGATTCTTTAAAATCTTTAAACAGCGTGTCCGATTTTGCAACATAAAAAGAATTCAGCTCCATGCGGTTCTCGGTAATGGTACCGGTTTTGTCGGTACAAATTACAGTAGCACTCCCCAAAGTTTCTACCGTTTTTGTTTGCTTTACTATTACACCCATCTTCATCAGTCGCCATGCACCCAGGGCCATAAATGTGGTGAATGCCACAGGGATTTCTTCGGGTAGTATAGACATGGCAAGCGTTAATGCTTTTAATAAACTGCCGGCAAAATCATGCGGCGCAGATTGAAAATAATTGATGGCCCACACAATTAAAAAAACAATTACACCGGCTATGGCCATTTTTTTTACAAAATTGCCTATCTGAATTTGTAAAGGTGTTTCTTCCTCTATAATGCTTTGTAATGACTGCCCGATTTTGCCGAGTTTGGTATTATTACCAATTGCAGTTGCTTCGCAGATGGCCATGCCGGTAGTAATGGAAGTGCCCATATAAACAGCATTTTCCTCCTCGTTTTTATTTTTTACAACGCTGTAAGATTCGCCGGTAAGAATGGATTCGTTTACAGAAAAATCATTAGAATAAATAATTTTGGCATCTACTGTTATTAGCGAACCTTCTTCAAAAACCACTACATCGTTTAAAACAATATCAGCACTGTTGATCTCTATTATTTCCCCTGCTCTTACCACCTTGCTTTTAGGCTGAGATAACTTTTTTAAAGCCGCAAGGGCGTTATTGCTTTTTGATTCCTGGTAGAGTGAAATGGCAGATACCAATAAAATAGCCGATACCATAAAAAGTCCTTCTTCTACTTGCCCGGAAATAAAATAAATGATACTGGCGGCCAGTAACAGTATAAACATCGGCTCCTTCACTGTATCAAGAATGGCTTTTAACCAGCCGCTCCGTTCGGTGCTGTCTAAATCGTTGGTTCCATATTGCTGTCGGGATATTTGTACTTCGGCTTCGGATAAGCCGGTTATCGGTATGGGCAGGTGTTCCATTCTAAAAATTTGTAACACAATCTAACACATAAAAGGCTGGGTCGGGCACAAAAAAATGCCCGGCGTACACCAGGCATTTTTTTGAATTATAAACTTTTTTTATTTTTTTGTAACTCTCACATCTATCCTTCTGTTTTGTGCTTTGCCAGCTACTGTTGCATTATCTGCCACAGTATATTGTGGGCCATAACCTTC
>JANYCA010000190.1 GCA_025360525.1 Chitinophagaceae bacterium
CAATATTTGTGTCCTGTTATAGAGGACAATAAAATAAAACAAAAAAAACCGAAAATCCAAATGAAAAGAGACGTAAGAAGGGCTGCAAACATAAAAGACACGGCAGAAGTACTAGGGGTTTCAACAAGCCTTGTCCAAAAATCGCTAAGCGCAACCAGGAGGAACGAAGCTGTTATTGAAGTCTTTATGGAGATATCCGAAAGGAAAAATTTACTGCTCGAAGAGGTAAAAAAACTTATCCCCTTTAACTAATTGCCATGCAAAAAAACGAAAAGACAAACAACGACCTATACCTGGAACGCACCGACCTATGCCATGATGAGTACGGCCAAAAGATCATGAGTTACGATGCGTTTAGAAAAGCAAATGAACGCAACGGTGAGTACTGGCAGATGATGTACAACCCCAGGGACCAGCGTTTCCCCATGGTGAAGTTTGAAGACATGCGTACTTCGTTTAAAGACAAGATCAATGCATTTTATGGCGGCAATGTGTACGATTATTTTGCCAGGCAACCAATTGAGCGCCTTTTTGTACCAGACCCTAAAGCGGAGCAGTGGTATATGGAATATCGCTACGCCAACAACCTTACCCTGCCACCAGATGTACAGCAACGTTACAGACGTGCTGCTGAGGTACTAAACGGCTGTATAAAAGCCATCGAAACAAAGCGTTTTATAAAAGATGAGCTTGGGTTAAAGCATGTTGATAGTTTTTGGAACCATGTCCTGGACATCATCAAAGCTAAAAACATCTGCCTGCCATCTAGCTACGGCAACCTGGTAAGCAAACCGGATAGCGCCATTAAACAGTACAAAGAATTTAGCTACGCCAGCCTTATCCACAAAAACTACGGCAATAAATCTGCCGCTAAGATTGGTAAAACCGAAGACGGCTACAGTATTGAAAGAGAAAACCAACAAGTGGCCATCATCCGCAAAATAGCAAGGTTGCACATGAACCTGGATAATGTACAGATAGCAGATACCGCCAACGCCTTTTTTGAAAAGAACAATTGGGAAACCATTAGCCCTGCAACCGTTGCCAACCTGGTGGCTAAGCACATGCCCAATGTTATTGCCGGTAAACGTGGCCAAAAGGTGTACAACAACACGGTAAGTATGCAGGTGAGCAGGCAGCGGCCTCAGTTTCCTTCTTATTACTGGACAATGGATGGATGGACGGTGGAGCTGCTGTACAAAGATGGCAGCAAGTACGATAACCGCCTTACTATAGTTGTTGTATTGGATGTAATGAATAACTACCCCGTTGGCTACGCAATTGGCGACAGGGAAAACACCGACCTTATCCGCATGGCCCTGCGGAACGCTATTATTCACATGCAAGATATGTTTGGAGCCACTTACCGCCCATGGCAACTGCAAAGTGACCGATACGGATTAAAAAACCTTACCCCATTTTATGAAAGCGTGAGCCACCTATACACACCGGCTGCGGTGGGCAACGCAAAGAGTAAAGTGATAGAGCCTTATTTTAATTACATAAACAAAACCTATTGCCAAAAGCATTTTAACTGGAGCGGATTTAACATCACGAGCCGTAAAGATCACCAGCCCAATATTGAGAAGATTAATGAGATAAAAAAAGCCCTGCCGGATAAAGCCGGGTTAATTGACCAGATCAACAGCTTTATGACGAGGGAGCGCATGAGCAAAGTGGAAGATTACAAAAAGCAATGGGATTTAATGCCACTCGAAGATCAGGTAACGCTTAGCCCCGAAGATTGCCTGGTGGTATTTGGCAAAGCCCACACCGAACTTAACAGCATTACGGGCCTTGGCCTAATTACTACCATCAACGGCACTAAAAAGATATTCGACAGCTTTGATCCTGCTTTTAGAGCGTTACAATTTGTAACCAGGTTTCAGGTAATATACGATCCCGAAGACTTTAGCCAGGCATTAGCCATTACCGAAGACGGCAAGCAACGCTTTATGGTCCATAACAAAATGAAAGTAGGCATGGGCTTTAAAAACACTACGCCAGAGCAGTTGGAATATCATGCTAAAATCAATGCCTTTAATAAAGAACGAAAAGAAGAGATAATACAAACCTACCTCACCGATGATAGCATTGTTGCCGAGTTGCTTGATAGCACACCGCTTAACCTTAACAACGATCAGGAGGCAGCACTTAAACTAATGCTTACAGATAAATATGGACAGCAAAAAGAGGGGATACAAGATGCCAAAGGATTAAAACAATTGCCAGCCGCTACCACCAGCAAGGCAGCTACCGAAGCACAGGACGAACTATGGCAGCATCAACAGCAGCAATATCTGCAGAGCAAAACAAACATCAACGAATTTTTATAACCCCCCATCCCCTAAAGGGGAGTGAGGCACAAAAACCACTAACCATGCATGAAGAATTAAAACTACAAATTATTGCCGCCGCCAATGAGTTTATTAAACAAAAAGCACTTAGCCAGGCAGATGTGGCAAGGCTAAGCGGCATCAATGCCGGTTACCTGAGCACTATGCTACGTGGCCAGCTTGCTACCACAGTAAATAACAAGCCTGTTGAAATTGCCGAACGTTGGTTTTATCAACTGGCTGATTGGGCACAGTTACCCATACATAAGCAATATTGGGAGCCGCTGGAAACCAAGCAATTTACCGAGGTGCTAGCCTGCCTGGATATGGCAAAGAATGCCAGCAAGGTAATAACCCTTATTTGCGATACCGGCCTGGGTAAAACCTACATTGTAAACCGGTTTCAAAACCGATACCCACGGGCCTGTATTAAACTAACCGTCAATAGCACGTATAAACTAAAGGATTTGCTTACCGACATCTGCGATAAGCTTGGCATACCACACGCATGGAGCAGCAGCGTACTGCTTAAAAATATCATCGACAAACTTCGTGACTTAAAACGCCAGGGAGAAAAAATGATTATAATTATTGACGAGGCCGAAAACATGCAGCTTCCGGTGTTAAAAATGCTTAAAGGGTTGTACGATGGTGTTGCCGGTTATACAGGCATTGCCCTGATTGGTACGCCGCAGCTGATAATAACGATGGATAAAATGAAGCGCAAAGATATCATTGGCATACCGCAGCTGCACCGCCGGTTAAAGGCTGGCATTAGGCTGGTAAATAATCACCACAACAATTTTACCGTGTTTTTTGATAAGTACGTTGAAGATAAAAACCTCCGCAAACTATTGCTTACCCTTTGCGATAATTACGGCGAGCTGCACGACTATCTGGAGCCTGTATTACGTGAAGCAGACGAAAGTAACCAGCACCTTACCGAAAACCTATTCCGTTTATTTCACAACATACCAAAATACTAACATGAAAAATCAAACAGCAACTACCCAGCAGCAGGAGGCCGTTTTTACCACTAAAGAAATGTGCCTCTTGCTTAACTGTACACCCACATCTATTTACTGGATGCAATACCGGAACGGCCTTAGTTATATAAAGGCATACCTGCCCTGCAACAGCCCACGGCAGGCCGCTTTTGAAAGAAGTAAGGTTTTTTGGAACTGGTTTAAAGTAAAATGGGAGCAAATTGATTACAGCCTCATGAGCAATCTGGATTTCTTTGAGCTTAGCATCAGTGATCGTAAAAAAGGCTACAAGCAAGCCCATTGTCCTTACATGATGCTGGAGGTAGTAAAACCCAACAGCGTAGTTATTGAAACCATAAAAGAAGCCGATTTATGCAAATAAGCGATAAAGTGTATAGCATGGTAAGGCACTGCGAAGGCTTACTCAGCATTATGATGGAAAGAGAAGTAGAGCTGGTGATCAGTATGAAGGGCCAGCAGGTAACCGAAGCCATGATAAGAGAGATGGTTTGCGCCAGCTTTGATTTACCGTGGAGTGCTGTTAAAAGTAAATGCCGAAAAAGAATTATAACAACTGCCCGGCAATGCTACTGCTACCTGTGTACTATATATCTAACAGTAAGTGATAATGATGTTGCACAAAGTGTAAACATCGACCGCACAACGGTTATAAGCAGCCGGCAAAACATTGCTGAATATTTAGAAACAGGCGATGAGTACGTAACACAATACCTCGGTAACATAATACAGCAACTAAACGCACTCCCAAGCAAACAAAACCATTACAACAATGAAAAATTACAACACAAAGCTTAGCCAGGATGCCATACATGGCTTGTACGATGCCATTGAAAATATCATTATGCAGCCAGTGCAATATGACGACGATAAACTATTGTTTGCCACCCTTGCCCAGGTAATGAGCGTACTGTACAAAAAGAAAGAGTGGCTGGTTAAAAAAAACACCAGCATCACTTTTAAACCTAACCAGGCCATTGCCTTACGCATATTGTACACCGATTACTTGCAAGATAACACCAGCTTTTTAGGAAACCAGCTACACAAAATCAGCAACGATGTAGCCCATATTTATCAATAACCCCCATCCCCGCTAGACAGCGGGGTGAACAAAAAACCAACTACCATGGACATAGTTATCCCATTTATTTTAAGCATTGTCACTTTCTGCTGCCTGTGCGATGTATATGCAGAGTACAAAGGCCAGCAAGATTATTTACAAAACCGTAAAAGTTTTTACGAACGCACTGGCCGCAAACAAAAAACAAAAAAGTAAAGTATATTTTATCATTAATAACAAACACAACTATGCAAGTAAAAATTCACACCGCAAAAAACGCCACCTGGCTAAATGCCGCAGGCGATGCAGTACCATTAAAATTTGTACCCAAAACCGATAAACGCAAAGAAGAGCTGGCAGGTAAGTTGCACATAATGGCTCTTAAAACAGAAGCCAGTTTAGCTGCCCTGCATGTAAACATGAAGGCAGCATTTAAAGAGGTAGAACAACTTGTAAAAGCTGAGTATGAAATTAAAAATGGCAAAAAAAGACTGTCTGGCGAAAAAGGCAACATTACCTGGTTCAATTTTGACCGATCACTTAAAATTGAAGCCAACGTTAACGACATTGTAAAATGGGATAGCGCCTTAATGACCGAAAGCCTCACGCTGCTAAACAACTACATCAGCAGCAGCATGAGCGATGCCAATTTATTGATTGCCGGGCTTGTAAAAAGCGCCTTTAGCAATACTAAGGGAATGATTGACACGGCCAAGGTTTACCAAATTTTAAAGCATGAAGAGCAGATAAAAGACAAGCGTTTTCAAAAGGCTTGTGAGCTAATAAAGCAAGCCAGCTCCATTGACCGTACCAAACTTTACATGCGCATTTGGGAGAAGCAGGATGATGGAGAATACCGCAATATCAATTTAAACTTTAGCAGCATTTAGCATTTTAAACAGGGGGTTTTGCACAAAAACAGCCTGTTTAAGGGGGGCTTTTGCCACTTTTTAAATTTATAAAATCGGCTAAAAACCAATACCAACAAGCATTTTAGGGCGTATGAGCGAAGAATTAGTTTTTAAAAATCGAAGAAAAATAGCCGAAAAGCCAGAAAAGCCAGCCCAAAAACCAAAGGGGCTGGCTATTAATCAGCTTGCAAAAAAGAAGTACGCCGATATACAGGGGCTGGATGCCGACTTTATAGAATGCTTTGGCGAAATAGACCAAGCCTTCGACATTATCTTTTTTGGTGATAGCAGCAATGGCAAAACCAATGCAGTAGCGCAATTTGTAGAAAAAATGATTTGCACATTTAAGTGTAAATGTAACTACATAAGCTACGAAGAGGGGCATGGCAAAACCATGCAAAATGTACTTATTAACCAGCACCAGCTAAATGAGAAATATGGCAACTGCCTAACCCTTTACGAAAACTACACGTACCAGCAGCTAGATTACTACCTGCACCAGCGCAAGAGTGCTAAAATATGGGTGTTTGACAGCCTGCAGGCAAGTGGACTAAGCTTTGAGCAATTAGCCCTGTTAAAATCGAAATATGTAATGGGTAAGGGCAAAAAAATATTTGTGTATATCAGTTGGGCAGAAGGCAAACTTCCCCAGGGAGCAGCAGCAAGGTCTATACGGTATCATGCTAATATAAAAGTAAGAGTAGAGGGGTTTATTGGATTTGTCCGCAGCAGGTACGGTACCAAAAAGAATTTTATCAGTTACGAAGCCGGGGCAAAAAGCTATTGGGGCAAGGCATTTAAAAAGATGATCACTAAAAAGTAAACTATGCTTTTATTATTACTACTGCTTTGGGTTACAGGTTGGGTGGTGGCAGTCATACTGATAGCAAAGATTATTGTAAACCAAATAAACAAACGTTGACCATGGACAAGCTACCAATACCATTTAGCTACAACTGGAATAATAAACTGGACTGCAAGGCTTTTACAACCATCCGGCTGTACAGCCCCGATAATCATGTAATTGGCAAGGAGGTGAATGCCGTACTGAAAGGCGTGAGTAAGGGAACCGGCAAAATAGTTAAAGTAAAATGCTTTTTGCTGAAAGACCTTAACGATTATATGGCTTACCTGGATACCGGTTACGATGCAGTAGAAACTGCAAACATTATCCGCAAAATGTACCCGACTGTTGATTTTACTAAAAAATTACTTGCATTTATACTCATTTTAAAAGATAAACAAAGCCATGAATAGCACCGATCAACAAAAATTAATTATAGCAGGCTATACGCTGCTACGCAGGGATGATACCCCCGCCCCCCGTATAAAAATACGCAGTGCTTTAAACTTTGAATGGCAAACTTTTGAAAAGAACTTTGCAAGCAAGGCCGCAAGAGACAGGCGTATGAACGAGTTATTAAAATTATCCACCACAATTGAAGATTAATGAAAGTGTATATAAGCGGAAAAATTACCGGTACCAGCCTGCCAGAAACGTTACTAAAATTTGAAAAAGCAACACAGGGCTTTTTGGAATTAGGCTACCAACCTATAAACCCCATGCAGCTGCCGCACCACCAGCACGATGGAGCCTGGGAAAATTATATGCGGCTAGATATTAAACACCTGATGGATTGCAACGCCATCTACATGCTGCAAGGCTGGCATGAGAGCAAGGGGGCCACGCTAGAGTATAGCCTTGCATTGCAGTTGGGCATGTTGGTGTTGTTTGAGTTGTGAGGGTACGGACAGGGCTTGCCTTGCAGGTAGGGAATAAATGCTTGTCAAGGCGAAATAACAACCAATGCTAAATAGAAAAAGGCTGTACAAATTAAGAACTTCTTGCCCTACTTGCGGCAAACCTAATGTACTACGTCTGTTTTCCCTTGTGCTGCGGAGCATCGAAGCCCAAAATTATTATTAACTAACTAAAAATAAAACAATGCCGAAAATTACAGTTTCAAGAGTATCTAAAGGTAAAAAGATTATCATTTCAGAAAATGAAGTATCTAACGAGCACATGGAAAAAGTCAGGGCAAATTTTTCTAAAATGAAAGCAGATAAAAAAGAACGGATGCAAAAGATATTTGATGAAATCCCTGCTATTAATTGGGAGATACTTAAATACGCAAACCATCATGATAAGGATGAATGCTTATTGAAATATCCTGAACATAAAAATTTTATTAATTCGGTAACGTTCAATCACTAAATGATTGTACGTTAAGCCAAATTGAAAAACGGAAGTGTGGCGTTGGTAGCGGAAATAGCGTAGTACGTGAAGCATTGGCGATGCTTTGGAATTTGAAAAACAATAGCCTGGAACAAATGCTCATAAAAGATAAAAAGTTTAAATGCAGAACAAAAGCCAAATAGATATTTTTCAGCCGGATATGATGCTTGGTAACGAACTAAAAGCTGGTGGACTTCCGTCCAGCCAAAGTATTGCCAATGCATTTGTTAGCCGATGCACATTTCTGCAGGGTGATTGCATCGAATTAATGAAAGGAATTGCCGATAATAGTGCTGATTTAATTTTTGCGGATTTGCCTTATGGAACAACTAATTGCAGTTGGGATATTAAAATACCATTTGAACCGCTTTGGGAACAATGGAATAGAATTGCAAAAGAAAATGCAGCAATTATTTTAACGGGCCAACAGCCTTTTACAACGGATATTATCAGCAGCAATCGTAAGTATTTCAGATATGAAATCATTTGGGAAAAAACACAAAAGCTTGGCTTTTTAGATGCTAATCGAAAACCACTAAGGGCACATGAAAACATTATTGTTTTCTACAGAAAATTGCCAACTTATAATCCACAGAAGTATTTTATTGGAGATGAAAAGAAAAGAACAAAAGCTACTCCACAGAATAACAGGTATGATGGATATGGAGCAAACAAAGGCAATACATATACTTATACCGGTTATCGTTTTCCGCATTCTGTAATTAAAATTAGCAATTGGAATGGGGCTTTGTTTGGTAACACAGATAAGGCAACAAAGCACCCAACACAAAAGCCGGTAGAATTGCTGGACTGGATTATAAAAACCTATACAAACGAAGGTGATACTGTTTTCGATTGCTGCATGGGCAGCGGTACAACTGGCGTAAGCAGCAAGAAAAACAACCGTCATTTTATAGGTATCGAAAAAGATGAGACGTTTTTCAACCTTTCCGTTAGCAGGGTGACCGAGTGTATCGGCTAACTCACTAATAGCCGCACCTTTTCACCTGTAAAACGCCTGTAACATGGAGAAAAAAGCAAAAATATCGGTGGAAATACCTGGGTACTTAAAAACTTGGATTGAAGCCCACGACATTAGCCAAAAC
>JANYCA010000199.1 GCA_025360525.1 Chitinophagaceae bacterium
TATTTATTTTGCTTGTGGGGATTTGCATCCACCACAAATTCGATAAGGTCATTTTTAATACCACAATAATTCAGCATTGTATTCCCTTTTGCAGCAGCACCATACGCCGCAACATTTTTTCCTGCTCTCTTTTGATTGATCAAAAATCCCAATAAATCTATTTTAACTTTTAAGGCATTTTCCTGAAAATTATCATAATAACTTAAATGTGCTAATCCTTTTTCAGCTTCTTTTTTTAATAACGCGGCAACATTTTCCGAAATAGTTTTTGTAGCATCCTTATGATGCTTTGCAAAAATGCGCAATGATCCACCATGCGTTGGTATTTCTTCTACATCAAATAACTGCAACTCTTGCGATTCAAATATCTGCTTTACAGTTGTAAAAGACAGGTAAGAAAAATGTTCATGATAAATGGTATCGAACTGATTGTTATTTACCAACTGCATTAAATGAGGAAATTCCATTGTAACTACTCCGGTTTCTTTTAGTAAAATTTTCATTCCTCCAACAAAATCAAGTATGTCCGGAACATGAGCTAATACATTATTGCCCAATAACAAATCTGCCTTTATATTTTTTTCCACCAGTTCTTTTGCCAGCCTGACCCCAAAAAAATCGACAACAGAGTTAACGCCTTTTGCTTTGGCCGCTTCTGCAGTATTGGCTGTTGGTTCTATTCCCAATACTGGTATGCCATTTTGATGAAAATATTGTAACAGGTAACCATCATTGGATGCCACTTCAATTACAAGTGAATTGGGGTGGTATCCAAAGCGCTTCGTCATCATTTCGGTATATTGCTTTGCATGCGCCAACCAACTGCTGCTGTACGATGAAAAGTAAACATAGTTGCTGTCGAAAATGGCCTCTGATTTTTTGTATTCATCTACCTGAACCAAAAAACATTGGTGGCAGGTATATACTTTTAAGGGATAGAATACTTCCGGCTCATTCAGCTGCGCCGATGTTAAAAAAGAGTTAGAGGCCGGAGAATTGCCGAGGTCAATAAATACATTGGAAAGTTCTGTTTTACAAAATCTGCATTGCATAATCAAAGTCCTTTAAAATTAAAATCAATCAATTTGTGTTGGTTGTCCCTGGCTGAAACCATGCCGTTGGCAAAAGGCCATTTAATATTTATGGCAGCATCGTCATATTTTATACCTGCCTCAACACCTGGTAAATAAAATTGAGAATGATGGTACAATAATTCACAATCTTTTGTCAAGGCCTGAAATCCATGTGCGAAGCCTTCCGGGATATAAATCATTTTTTTATTAGAGGATGAAAGTTCAACCCCAAAATATTGTAAAAATGTAGCAGAATCTTTTCTTAAATCGATGATTACATCATACACAGCACCTCCAATGCAACGAACCAGTTTTATTTCGCTGAATGGTTGTAGTTGATAATGCATTCCCCTTATCGTTCCTTGTTTGCTGGTGAAAGAATGGTTTAATTGAACCCAATCTTTTGTGTGCCCAATTGCAGCAAATTCATTTTTACAGTAAGTTCTTGCAAACCAGCCTCTTTCGTCTTCGATGGGTTGTAGATCTACAGTAAAACTACCTTTTAACAATGTTTCTGTAAATATCATTTTATTTGGTAGCTGTTTATTTGTTGCATTGTAAACTCAACAATTTTATCATACGGTTGCTTATACCAATCAATCGTCCATTCAATAGCTTGGCTGCTGTTTAGCTTTGGGCACCAGTTGAGTACAGTTTTTGCTTTTGCAACATCAAGTTTTAATAAGCAGGCTTCGTGTGGTTGTGTTGCATCTGTATTATCTATCCATGTATCACTTCCCCAGCATTTCAAAGCAATCACTACAAGTTCCTTTACAGAAAGATGATCATCTGGCAATGGGCCAAAATTATAAGGGCCTGAATATTTTTCACAATCTTCATTTAATAAAATACCCAGGGCAAGATACCCTGACAGCGGCTCCAATACATGTTGCCAGGGTCTGACAGCTAAAGGATTTCGTACAGCAACAGGTAAGTCTGCATTAAGACTACGAATGATATCAGGAATAATCCTGTCTTTATTCCAATCGCCACCACCAATTACATTACCTGCTCTTACACTTGCGATAGCCTTTTGGTGTTGTGAATATTGGGATGGGTTAAAAAAGGAATTACGAAAAGAACTCACCACAATTTCAGTGGCAGCTTTACTGGCGCTGTAAGGGTCATAGCCGCCCAATTCATCGGTTTCCTTGTAATGATAATCAGTTTCCCGGTTGTGGTAAACTTTGTCGGTTGTGATAACAATCACTGTGCATTTATTTTCGAGGCCTTTTACTGCTTCCAACACATTGGCTGTGCCAATAGCATTTACTTCAAAGGTTTCTGAAGGAATTTCATAAGAGCGTCGGACTAATGCCTGTGCTGCCAAATGGAATATAAAATCCGGCTGAAAATCAAGGATTTCCTTTTTCAGCTTATCCTTATCACGTATGTCACCAATTATATGTTGAAACTTTATTTGACCTGCTAAAGCGTTGAACAATCCATGCTCATTTTCCGGGGCCAACGAATAACCTTTTAAATCGGCACCCAATAAATTAAGCCAAGCCATAAGCCAGCTACCTTTAAAACCAGTATGACCGGTGATAAAAACTTTTTTATTTTTATAATAAGAAACCGAGTTTTTGTTTACCACACTTTCCATTTTGCGTTATTGGTTTTCCATAGTTCTTCCAATTCTATTTTATCCCTTAATGCATCCATACATTTCCAAAAACCTTTGTGCTGGTATGCCATCAACTCACTATCGGCAGTAAGTCTTTCAAGTGGTTCATCTTCCCACATCATCTCACTTATATCGCCTTGCAGATAATTAAATACGGCTGGCTTTAACACAAAAAAACCACCATTAATCCATTTACTATCGTCCTTAACTTTTTCACGAAAAGAAACAACTTTCCCATTATCACCTAAATCCATTCCTCCAAACCGGGCATCCAGTTGAATGGAGGTAACCGTTGCTACTTTATTGTGCGATTTGTGAAATGCAATCAGGTCGTGAATATTCACATCACAAACACCATCACCATAGGTTAACAAAAAATCTTCGTCGCCAATATATTTTTGAACCTGCTGCAGCCGGCCCGCCGTTTTTGTATTTAAACCAGTTTCAACCAGGGTTACTTTAAACGCCTCGGCATTGCTGCCATGTATTTGAGTTTTGTTGTTGCTAAGATCTACCGTAATATCAGCATTGTGTAAAAAGTAATTCATAAAATATTCCTTTACCACATATCCCTTATACCCAAGGCAAACAATAAAATCGTTGAATCCATAATGGCTGTACATCTTCATAATGTGCCAGATAATGGGCTTTCCACCAATTTCCACCATTGGTTTGGGTCTTGTATCTGTTTCTTCAGATATACGGGTACCTAAGCCGCCTGCAAACAATACTACTTTCATTTATAACCGTAATTTTTTCAAAAATAGCTGAAATATTTCTTGTCAGCTACTTCATGGGCAACTTAGTAAACAAAATATTTTTATCATGGATGAATTGGCGGGTGTTGCAGAAAGAATTACCCACCCCGTGTAGTTCCTTATGGAAAAACTCCTAAGTTTACATCTTAGCTGTACAGCCCATTATGTTGAACCCGGAAAAATATAAACATATTGACGATCAGCAACTACTGCTCCATTTTTATGAAGATAAAAATAATGAGTGGTTGGGTATTCTGC
>JANYCA010000207.1 GCA_025360525.1 Chitinophagaceae bacterium
ACACACAGCCACAACATGTTGCCTACTCTTATACAGAACTCGGAAAAGTAAGTAATATGTTTACAGTGGCCGCTGCTTTTGGAAATGTACACGGTGTTTACAAACCAGGTAATGTAGAATTAAGACCGGAAATTTTAAACAACAGCCAGGTATATATTGAACGGGAATTGAAAACAAATGCTAAGCCGGTTTATTTTGTATTCCACGGTGGTAGCGGATCTCCGCAGCATCAAATAAGGGAGGCTATTGGATATGGTGCTATTAAAATGAATATTGATACCGATTTGCAGTGGGCATTTTGGGAAGGTATTTTAAACAATTACAAAAAGAATGAAGGTTATCTGCAGGGGCAACTTGGTAACCCGGATGGCGCTGACAAGCCCAACAAAAAGCAATACGATCCAAGGGTTTGGTTACGCAAAGGGCAAGAGACTTTTATAAAAAGATTAGAAGTTGCTTTTGACGATTTAAATTGTATTAATCGCAATGCATAAAATTTAAAGTAACGATTAGTTTTTGTTGCAACTATAAGTTGTAAAAAAGCTATTGCATTAAAGAATTTACGAAGACTATTTAATATCACTGCACATGTCAAAAGAAGATGATTTCGACTTTCTATTGGGTGATGAAAGTACTGGTACTGAGGCCACATCTAAAACATCAACCGGTTGGTTTAAAAGAAAGAAAAAAGGGATACTTACAGAAACGAAGGATAAGGCAGATGCGCCGGAAGGTCTTTGGTCTAAATGTCCATCTTGTAAACATACCTGTACTATTTCCGACTTAAAAGAAAACCTGTATGTGTGTTCAAACTGCGGTTACCATCATCGTATAGGAAGCGAAGAATATTTTGCAATATTGTTTGATCAGGAGGAAGAATTCATTGAACTTTTTGCCGGCATTGTTTCAAAAGATTACCTCAATTTTGTTGATCTAAAGCCTTACGGTAAACGTTTGGAGGAAACATATTCCAAAACGGAAATTCATGATTCTATTACAGTAGCACATGGAAAAGTCAATCAACACGACCTTGTGGTAGCTTGTATGGATTTTGAATTTATAGGCGGTAGCCTTGGGAGCGTAATGGGAGAAAAAATTAGCAGGGCATGTGATTATTGCCTTGAGAAAAAAATCCCTTTCATGATCATTAACAAAAGCGGCGGAGCCAGGATGATGGAAAGTGCCTTTTCGTTGATGCAGTTAGCAAAAACTTCTGCAAAGTTATCGTTGCTTGCAGATGCAAAGGTTCCGTATATTTCACTATGTACCGATCCAACTTTTGGAGGTACCACTGCATCGTTTGCAATGCTGGGTGATATAATTTGTGGCGAACCGGCTGCCCTTATCGGCTTTGCAGGTCCAAGAGTAATTAAAGAAACTATCAAACGAGATTTGCCCGAAGGATTTCAACGAAGTGAATTTTTATTGGAGCATGGATTTTTAGATTTTATAGTACCAAGAAAGGAATTGAAGGAAATGATGACCTCCTTGTTGGTGCTATTTAAGAACTAGTTTCAAACTTTTATATTAACAGCAGTCATCAAATCAATGGCTGCTGTTTTTTATTTTTTATATTATGGAAATCAGCAACCGCAAGGCCTATCACGAATATTTTTTTGAAGACAAATACATTGCAGGTCTCGTTTTAGCCGGAACGGAGATTAAAAGTCTGCGAAGCGGCAAAGCCAGTTTCAATGATAGCTACTGTTATTTTGATAAGGGAGAATTATATGTAAAAAGCTTGCACATTTCGGAATATACATATGGCACTTACAACAACCACCAGCCCATGCAGGAAAGAAAGTTACTGCTCAATAGAAGAGAGCTCCGCAAGTGGGAAGCAAAAACCAAAGAGAAAGGCTACTCTATTATTCCGTTAAAAATATTTCTTACTGAAAAAGGATTTTTTAAGATGGAAATAGGACTTGGCAAAGGCAAAAAAATATATGATAAAAGAGAATCAATAAAAGAAAGGGAAAATGACCGTGACATTAAACGGAAGTACGGCATTTAACGCAAATAAATTGAGAGCCACACTGCCATTAAATGCCCACCAGCAATCAAGGCGAATGTTTTATAATATCAGGAAAGTTAAATCTTATTGAAGGAATAACTAATTAAGTTCATTGATGGAAACTGTAGGAGGCATTACGGGTTGTTTTACAATTTTGTCTTTTAAATTTAAAAACGGCTTTTCTACCAGGTACCAGCTTATAACTGCTGCAATAAAGGTTAAAGGAGTGCTGATGATAAATAATTTATAGGGACCAATATGGCTATAAAAAAAATAGTTAACAAGCTCCTGTATGGGCCATGCATACAGGTAAATTCCGTAAGAGAAATCACCATATTTGGCAAAATTTTGCAAAGAAATTTTTTCATTAAATGCAAAGTGAAATAGTAAATAACTACCAGCAATAGGGAATACCTGGTCAACACACTTTATTAATGTAAATGAAATAACAATTGCAATGAATGACAATACTGCCAACATTATATTTCGTGGAATAAAATTTCTGTATTGATAAAAACAAGCACCTGCTAAAAAATACATTATAAATTTTGGAAGAAAATACGGATTGCCATAAAACAGGTGTCGTTTACCAGAATAGGGAAATATAATTCCTTTTAATTGTAAAAAAACGATGAAGTATGCCAGCGCAAATGCAATTAAAAAAAACCATTTTTTCTTTGAAAAAGCAAACAGGGCAAATAGCGGAAGCAATAGGTAGCAAACAAATTCAAACTGAATTGTCCACACCGAATCGTTTAAACCAGGTTCTGGAAATCCAAGAAAGAATATTCTTTGATACGGGGATTGCAAAGTAGCTAAATGAATGAACTCTTTAAGGATGTTTAAGTTTTTAAAATAATTGTAATAACCCTCCCAATTGTATGGGTTGCCGCTTCCCCAAAAACCTACAAAAATAAAGCTGACAAAAATTGCAACAATAAACCCGGGATAGATTCTTAATATTCTTTTTTTTAGGTATTCAATAGTGCTTCTTGAGGATTCAAAACTTTTTAGAATTAAAAAACCACTAATAATAAAAAAGAAATTAACAGCCACAGTACCAATACTTATTTGTTGCTGGCTCCAAATCATGAAAGGTTCGGTAACTTTAAATTTATCGAAGCCCAGGTATATTACAAAACTGTGGCAAAAAATTACCGAGGTGGCAAGACAAAACCGAATAAAATCTAAATTATTAGGAAATATTTTTCCGGGAGTTAATAAACGACCACCCATATGTTGTAAATTTTTGAATTTGTCGGTTTTATTTTTAATTAAGTAAGCTGGCAAACCTTTTAAAAGTACTATCCGTAATACTCCAGTCGGGCGTTTCTGCATTGCCCCATGCTTTGGGAGTATCTTTAAAATTGAAATAACTGCAACCAAAAATTTCAGGATATTTATTGATAGTTACAGCTGCTTCCTCAAGCCACTTTTTTTTATATGCCTCAGGCCCCTTTACTCCAAATTCTGTAATAAATATTGGCTTCTGTGTAAAGCGCATGCGATGATATTTTAAATGAAAAATAGTGCCAAAACTTATTTGTCTATTATAATCATTTATGTCTTTATCGGGTAATCCATAAATGGCAAAGCTTACAAAATCTACCACATCTTCGCCTGGCCACCATTCCAGGCTTCCCCGGTCCCCGGCCGGGCCCCAAACTAATTTAATATTGCTTGACCTAGGTTTTTGAAAAGTAGCAAAATATCGAAAGGCTTTTATGTATTGAACAGGATCCTGACTTTGCCATGGATATCTGTTGATGGGTATTTCCATTTCGTGCCCCCATCTTAAGTAAACAGTTTGTGGTACACCACTTATAATTTGGAATAGTTTAGTCCAAACCAAATCATATTTACCAGATAAAGTATTTGCCAATAAATTGGGGTCCTTTTCTATTTTTCCATCTCTCCATGCCTCCATTGTTACAATTACATCATGTTTCCTACCAATTATTTCATCAAACTCTTTTTTAAAACTGCCATTCATTACACTTTGTAAACTCGGGAAAATATGTTCTGTTGTAATTAGTTTTTGATTGGTAAGCAGCAGCAATGGATCGTATACTCCCAGCTCAAGCATTTTAGCTCTTGGCTTATTTTCAAGCGCAGTATCATGTTCTGTTGGTATAATGGGGGTTCTAAAGATGGCTATGTTGGCCAAAATTTCCTTATTTAATTCATCCAGCCATTGTTGTTGCATCATTTCCTTTTGTGCTTTTTTTTCGGCTAAAAAGAGTATCGGTGTATTCATAAAACGCATTCTTAATAGCCTTCGTCTCATCAATTCTGCAACGGACTTGTACGGTGGATACGGACCTTGATTAGCCGCTTTGTCGATATCTAAATTGATTGAAATAAGATCAACAAAATTGCTGCCTGGCCAATACTCCTCTGCACCCGGAACGCCGGCGGGTGACCATACAATTTGGACAGCCGGTGCAAACTTTTTGCTGATAGTAAAAATATGCCTGAAAGAAAGTATGTACTCTTTAAAGGATTGAGCTTGCCAGGGATACCAGGGAAGCTGATAAGGGGGTGCTTCCATCGCAGCATTGTAACTAACATATTGTTGATGGGGACATTTGTTCAGTAATTTGAAAAAAGCAATAAGCTTCTCATCATAAAAACCACTTAAAACAATGCTGGCAACGCTCCCCTCAATCTTGCCCAAAAGGCCGCCTGGCCAAATTTGTAAATTGGTAAACAAAGGTTGTTTACCTGACAGGTATTTAACCGAATCGTTTAGCACTCCGGAGGTTGTACTATCCTCCCAGCGTATGGTTTCATACACCGTGTTGTCTTGTACTTTGATAATTTGATTTTTTGCAGTATCGAATTTTGCAACGATAGATTTTTGCTCTGATCGTTGAAATAAATACGATAAACTCGACTTTTTGATTGGCAGGATCTTGTACAGTCCTGCAATTATTACAGCTATAGATACAGTAATAATTAAAATTTTTTTATTCATTTTTAATATTGATTATCCTTTCACAAAACCGAATAATGGAGTGTTATCCTGTTCGAAGACTATTTTTTAAAGCATGTTTAATAATTATAAAAAATCTACAAGATAGCCTCGATCTGTTAAAAAAAAGAATCCGTTTACAACAAGTAAAGATTTAGTCTGGTTATTTCGAATGTTTAAAAACGAATAAAAAAATAAAATATTATGAGTATTAAAAGAATGTTCAAAAGTTAACATTCACTCAAACTAATCGGTATATGAATGGCAAGGCCGCCATCAGAGGTTTCTTTGTATTTACTGTTCATATCCAGTGCTGTATCCCACATCGTTTTAATTACACCATCAAGACTCACTTTGGCGAAATCGGGTTGGCTTTGCAGTGCCAGTTGGCTTGCAGTTATTGCTTTAATTGCTCCCATTGTGTTACGTTCTATACACGGTATTTGTACCAATCCTCCAATGGGGTCGCAAGTTAGGCCCAGATGATGTTCCATGGCAATTTCAGCAGCCATTAGTACCTGGCGTTGAGAACCGCCCATTGCTTCTGTTAATGCAGCTGCCGCCATTGCGCTGCTCACCCCAATTTCTGCCTGGCAACCACCCATCGCTGCAGAAATGGTAGCTCCTTTTTTAAAGATACTTCCAATTTCGCTGGCAGTTAATAAAAAATGGATAATCTTATCTTCGGTATCTCCATTACAAAAACAAATATAGTATTGGAGTACAGCAGGTATCACGCCTGCAGCGCCATTTGTGGGCGCCGTAACCACCCTACCGAATGAAGCATTCTGTTCGTTAACCGCAAGCGCAAAACAACTAACCCAGTCCAATATATAAGTAAAATTATTTCCACCTGCCTGGATGCAGGATACCCAACTTTCATAATCAGTGTAACTGCTGTCTGCTAGCAACCTTTTATTTAAATTAAAGCCTCTTCTTTTTACATTAAGGCCGCCTGGTAAAACACCTTGTGTGTGGCAACCCTGGTAGATACATGCTTTCATCACCAGCCAAATATTCATTACCTGTTTTTTGGTATCCATCTCTGACCGCCAGCTTGATTCATTTTCCAAAACAATTTCGCTGATCGTCATGCCGGTTTTCATACACCAATGCAACAGGTCTTTAGCAGTATTAATGGGAAAGGGAAGTACCGTTGAATTTTTTCCATTACTGATCTCTCCTTCTTTTACTACAAAACCGCCACCAATTGAATAGTAGGTTTCGGCAAAGTTTTCGCCATTTTGTAGCTGAACTAAAAATGTAAGTGCATTGGGATGAAACGGTAATGATTCTGTAGATAAAAATTCAATATCATCCGCTGGGTTAAAATTAATTGGATATTTTCCGGCGATAAATAATTGCGCTGTTTGTTTTATCTGTAAGATACTTTTATCAATAGCGGTAACATCAAATGTTACGGGATCTTCACCACAAAGCCCTAATTGTATAGCAATCGCTGTTCCATGACCAACACCTGTTTTAGCGAGTGATCCATACAGCAATACTTTTAATGATTGTATTTCAGTTAGCGAATTGCGTTTTTCTAATGACTGTAAAAAACGTAAAGACGCCCTCCAGGGACCAAGGGTATGGCTACTTGAAGGGCCGATGCCAATTTTAAACATATCAAATACGGAAATGGCTTCGTGGCTCAAAACAGGTATTTTAAAAGTTTATAAGTTCTATTCTAAAAATTAAAATAGAGCCGGCCGGAATTTTACTGGAAGCAGAACACCCATATCCTAACGATGGCGGCAGGTATAGGTTAATAATTGCACCTTTCTTCATTTGTGGTATGGCATATTGCCAACCCAATATTACGCCACTTAGTGGAAATGATGCTGTTGTACCGGCGGCAGTAGAATCAAATACAGTTCCATTCGTTAAGCTTCCTCTATACTTTACAGTGACATTCGAATTGGGTAAAGGATTATCAATGCCATAGCCGGGGCCAAGCGTTTCTACAAAATAGCCACGGCTATCCTTAGTTGCTGTGATGCTTTTACTGGTTAAAAATCTTTGAACACTATCAACTTCTGCGGTTGTTGGCACTCCATTGGTAGATACACATTTGTTGGTGCTGCCAGTGCTGGTTTTGCTGCAGGCATACAATGAAAAAACGAAAAGGGCAAGAATAAAATAATTTTTTGAACGCATACTAAATACTGGTTTGACTGTTAAGTTGATTATCTGAAGTTTTGTTTGAAGCATCTTCTTTTATTTTCATTTCCTGATATAATTGTTCATTGGATTCCCATTTAAACTGCATCCTGAAAAAAGAATAGAATAGTATAACTCCGAACAATGCAAAAATAGCGGTAATAAACATTCCGGGAGTTGTTTTAGATATTTTCATATACCAATCAGGAAAAAAAATCCACACGGATACCACTAATAGCAATATTGGGAGGGTAAATATTATTGCCATCGGTAAGCCGCGGCTTATTTTACTTATTGCCGTACTCTGTTTAGCCCGGTTTTGCTCCCAATATCGAAGGAATTCAATTTCTTTTTCGGTTAACATCCAGTAAAGCTAATCAATAAAAAATTGGCTGTTTTTGCAGATTGATCAATATTAGGTAGGTTTGTTAACACCAAAAGAAAGACAGTGAAAATTGAGCAACTCATCGTTCAGCATTTGTATCAGCAAAAAGTAGTAACGTTACAAGGTATTGGTTCTATTTCTTTAAACCCTTCGGTGGCATTACCAGGTGAAAATGAAAAAGATTTTGTGATGCCTGAAAATGCTTTTTCCTTTGAATATAATCTTAAGGCTACAGAAGATGAGGCGCTGATCAATTACATCGTTCAGCAAACGAGAAAAATAAAACCGTTGGCCACATCCGATTTAGAAAGTTATTGCATGTTGGCAAAGCAGTTTTTAAATATTGGCAAACCCTTAATTATTGATGGTGTAGGTACCATACAAAAAAACCAATCGGGAGATTACGAATTTATTCCTGGCCATTTTATCACCCCCAGAATGGAGGAGGCTCCTAAACAAATAAAAGAAAAGCTGGAAGAAGAGGTTTCGTTTGAAAGTGAAGTAAAACGAGACAATGGACAGCGCAATGTAATAATTATTTTTATTACTGTCATTTTCGCATTGGCATGCCTGGGTATTTATTATTATTTAGCTAATAAAAAAACGCCTGAATCTATTCAGCAGGTGGAAACACTTATTGATACCATAAAAACAGATACACTAGTTAAATTATCACCCGATACAGTTGTGGTTGCACCACCTGTTGCGCCGATAAAAAAAGACAGCAATAATTTTAGAATTGTAATTAAAGAATATCCAACAGAAGCAGCTATTAACAAGGCTTTTGCAAAACTTACTGAGTACGGGCACAAATTAGAAATAATAAAAGCCGATAGCAGCAGATACCAGTTGGTTATGCCTTTTACTACGGCAATTACAGACACTCTAAGGGCCAGAGATTCCTTACGGAAATTTTTTGGCGGCAACCCATATGTGCTGATTCAATAAATAGTTTGAACTTTACTGCACAGGCACTCATCTTTAAAATACTTAATAGTCCTGGAAAGTGGGGTGTATCATTAACTCATCAATTACTACATGAGGCGGCTGGGCAGCAATATAAACAATGGCATTGGCCATATCTTCATTTTTAAGCCATTGATCATGAGTTTTATCGCCCTGCGGTTCCGCATGAAAAGAGGAATCAACGAGGCCGCTGTAAACCACACTTACCTTTACCTTAAAAGGTCTTAGTTCTTTGCGAATGGCCATACTAAAAGCATCCTGTGCATATTTACTTGCGCAGTACAAAGACCCGCCAGAAAAAACCCTTTTTGCAACATCGCTTGCCACATTAATAATATGACCAGCTTGTTGTGCTTTCATGAAAGGAATAACTGCTTTGCTCAATAAAAAAGTTCCTTTTGTGTTGGTAGCAAAAACGTCATCCCATTCAGCACCACTAATTTCTTCTGCCTCCTTAAAAATACCAAAACCGGCATTGTTTATTAAAACATTAATCTGTCCAAATTGAAGCTGTGCCTGTTTTATAGATTCATTTACAAAATGCTCATTGGTAATATCTCCACAAAATATCACACATTTACTACCATTGGCAATTGCTATTTGCTGCACCAGCACTAATGCGCTTTCACTTCTGGCAATTAAAACAAGATTTGTATTTAGCAGCGACAGCGTTTCCGCCAAAGCTCTTCCAATGCCTTTAGATGCGCCGGTTATTACGAACGTTTTTCCTTTTAAAATTTCCATGATATCATTAGTTTTTGTAAATAATGGTAAAATTATGCTAAAACTATCCTGTAATTGAGAGTCATTTTTAAAACTTTTTTTGTGGAATCTTATTACTCAAAATTATTTAACTACAAAACGTAAGTAAATAAAATTTCAGTTGATCATTTTATACAGATATTTGCAAATAGTTTCAACACAAAATCAATAAAATCCAACATCATTATATATTTCCATTTATGACAAAAAAAGACAGCTTTATTTACTCTGATATTTCGGAACCTCATAGAATCAGAACAAAAAAAATCCTTAAGCAACATCCTCAGATACGTAATTTAATTGGCAAAAACCCTAATACCATCTTTGCAATAATCGGCCTGGTTGCTTTACAAATTGTATTGGCATGGTTTGTTGCAGACAAGTCGTGGTGGCTGGTAGCAGGGATTGCATATTTAATTGGCGCATTTGCAGATCATGCGCTGTTTGTAATGATTCACGAATGTGCTCATCGGTTACTATTTAAAAAGCCGGAAGCAAACAGGCTTGCGGGTATATTGGCTAACATGCCTCAATTATTTCCGAGTTCTGTTTCTTTTGAAAGATACCACATCAAACACCACTCTTTTCAGGGAGTGCACGAACTGGATGCAGATTTGCCCAATCATTGGGAAGCGAAACTAATCAACAACTATTTTATTGGGAAAATTCTATGGTTACTTTTCTATCCGCTTTTCCAGGTGTTTAGAATATCACGTCTTAAAGAAATTAAGCCCTTTGATAGTTGGGTAGCCTTAAACTGGGGCGTCCAAATTGCATTTACTGTAACCATTACGTTGCTATTTGGACCGAAAGCAGTTATTTTCTTATTACTAAGTTTTTTCTTTTCAGTAGGTCTGCACCCGTTGGGCGCAAGATGGATTCAAGAGCATTATCTTACCCATGGTGAACAGGAAACATACAGTTACTATGGCCCGCTGAATAATGTTGCTTTTAATGTAGGGTATCATAATGAACATCATGATTTTCCTTCAATTCCCTGGAACCGTTTGCCACAAATAAGAGAAGGCGCACCCTCATTTTACAACACATTGTTCTTCCATAAATCATGGACGAAGTTGTTTTTCCGGTTTTTGTTTGATAAGGAAATTTCACTTTATTCAAGAATTGTAAGGAATGACAGAGGCAAGGTAAAATTAACAGATGAATCGAAACCAGATGTGGAGTTAATGAGTACTCATTAAATTATAACAACCGCTATTATATTTGTATAAAATCTAGGTATTAAAAAAGCCCCTTCTTTTAGCGAAAGGGCTTTTTTAATTTTACCATTTATCAACTTCAACATCGCTGCCGTTATCTAACGGCTCAACATTTATTGGTGCAGAAGCTGGTGTTTCTTCTTTAGCAGAAATTGTCTCAGGTTCTGTTTCAACAGTAGCAGTAGCCGCTTCAGCTGCTTCCGCTGGTTGTGTTGCTTCGGTTGTTACCTGGCCTTGGCCTTCCTCTCCCTCGTAAGGAGTATCGTGGTTAAAAGCATCAAAATCAAAATCTGGCATCAAATCAGTTTTTACGTAATCAACTGCCTCAATCAACCCTTTTACAAACTTGTTAAAATCTTCTTTGTACAGAAAAATCTTGTGCCTGTCATAACCATCAGAATCAAAACGCTTGCGGCTTTCTGTAATAGTTAAATAATAATCGCTGCCCCGGGTTTCCCTCACATCAAAAAAGTAAGTTCTACGTTTGCCAGCCCTGATGCGTTTGCTATAAACGCTTTCCATTTTTTTGTCGTTGTTGTTGTCGTACGCCACAGTTTAAATGTTTTAATTATAAATCTTTTATTTATTAATGAAGGCAAAGATAAAGGTGTTTTTGAAATAGCAAAAAAATCCAATTGCTTTAACGGCAATGGGATTTTTTTTTTGCTTCAACAACACCAAACTACTTACATCTTTCCTAAGCTGTAGAATGCTCATTTTGCTGCTGCCGGTTATACATTTCAGTGTAAAAACCGTTCCTAGCCAATAATTCACTATGCGTTCCTTCCTCTACCATCAAACCATCGTCTAACACAATTATCTTATCAAATTCAAGCAGTGAGAAAATGCGGTGCGTAATAATGATGGCTGTTTTATCTTGCAGGTATAAATTAAGGTTATTCAAAATTTCCTTTTCGGTTTTTGCATCTACTGCACTCAGACAATCATCAAATATAACAATTGAAGGCTTTTTTATTAAAGCTCTTGCAATAGAAATCCGTTGCTTTTGACCGCCACTTAAGGTAACTCCTCTTTCGCCAATCATCGTTTTATAACCTTCCTTAAAACTGCTGATTTCATTGTGAATGCAGGCTAATTGTGCGGCTGCCGTTACAGTTTGCTCCGTAGCAGCTGCAAGGCCAAATGCAATGTTATTATGGATGGTTTCACTGAATAAAAACCCATCTTGTGGCACATAGCTAATACCCTCCCGCAGGTAGGCAAGATCAATACTGGTGAGGGGTTTGCCATCGTACATTATTTCACCCGTTTGCGGATCGTACACCCGTAACAGCAGCTGAGCAATAGTAGATTTGCCGGATCCGGTTTTACCAACAATGGCTATTTTCTCTCCCGCATTAATGTGCAAAGAAAAATTTTGTAATGCATGAATGCCCGTATTGCTGTAGGTAAAATCTACATTTTTAAAGTTGATACTTTTATTAAGCGGCGGCTGAAGTTTTTCTTTTGGATCTTCGATGGCAGATTTGGTTTCCAAAAATTCATTGATTCGTTTTTGAGAAGCGGCAGCACGTTGAGCCATACTCGCCGTCCATCCAATGGCACTAACAGGAAATGTTAGCATCTGGATATACAGCACAAATTCTGCTATGGTACCAACGGTAGTGCCTCCCCTGTTGTTCACCACATCCAAAGCACCCACCATAATCGTAACCAATGTACTAATTCCTATCAGCAGCGCCATGCTGGGGAAATAGATAGCTTCGGTTTTGGCCAAGCCCAAAGCATTCTTTTTATAATCCTCACTATTGGCTGTAAAAAAGCCCAGCATCGCTTTTTCCTGAACAAATGATTTAATAACACGTATACCGCTGTAGGACTCCTGTGCATTGGTGGTTAAACTGCTGAGCAACGATTGAATTCTTTCGCTTCTTTTATTAATAATGGTATTTACAAGATATATGGTAACAGCCAATATAGGCAGCGGCGAAAGCGCTACCAGCGTAAGTTTTGGACTAGCTTGCAACATAAAATAAACACTGAAACAAAGTATTGCTGCAAGGTTGATAAAATACATAATAGCCGGTCCGGTGTACATACGAACACGGCTCACATCTTCAGAAATACGGCTCATTAAATCGCCTGTACTTTGTACTTTAAAAAAGCCTGTATCCAATTGCTGGTAATGATTAAAAACCTGGTTTTTTTGATCGTATTCTATCAACCGGCTCATCACGATAATGGTTTGACGCATCAGAAACATAAAAAAACCACTGATTAGCGCCAACAAAAGCAAGATGATACTGCACCAGAAAATCTTTGCTTTTAACGATTGACTATCTATTTTTTCAATAGTGGCTTTTACCAAAAAATCATATTGCTTTTCCTTATTCAACAATGGATTTGCTTTGGTGCCGTCAATTGCATGCACCACATTGTTTACCACGTAGCCGGTAAGCTGCGGAACCAGTATCCTGAAATAATTAGTAAGGATAATAAACAGTATCCCTAATAAAAACCGGTACCTGTATTTAAAGAAAAAGTGATTGAGTGTTGCAAGTTGTTTCATTGGCAGCAAAGATAACTGATACCGATTAGTAGCAGAAAAACAAAGCACTTTATAAATGCAGCCAATAAGTTTCCTTATTTTTGGCGCATGTCAAAGCCCGTAATTTGTATTGGAGCAGCCCTTGTAGACGACCTGTTTCATGCTACCGATAAAATGATGATGCATACCACTAACGAAGTAACCCAAACAAGAACAGCAGGTGGAGTAAGCCGTAATATTGCCCACCAGTTATCTTTACTTGATTTGCCGATACAACTGATAAGTGTATTTGGAAACGATGCCGATGGCGAATGGCTGAAACAAGTATGTTTAGAGGCTCATATAAGCCTTGATGCATCTCTCACTGCAGACGTAGCTACCGGCAAATACACTGCTATCATCAATACCGATGGCAGCATGTTTACCGCCCTACTTACCAATGCAGCATTGCATTTAATTACACCGGAATACCTTCAGGAAAAAGAAGACCTGCTAAGTACTGCAGCATTTATTTTGGTTGATGCAAATATCAGTGTAGCGTCTATAAACTGGTTAATACAATTTACCAATATCCACAAAGTGAAGATGATTATTGAACCGGTATCGGTGCCGCCTGCTAAAAAAATTGCAGCAGTTAATTTTAACGGGCTTTATCTTATAACCCCAAATGAAGATGAATTACCGGCATTGTGCAGCGTGGATGCAACCACTATTGATGAGCAAATAAAAGAATTACTGGATAAAGGAATCCAATACATCTGGTTGCACAAAGGCATACACGGATCTGCGTTGTACAAAAAAACAGAAACATTGCAGTTGAATGCACCCAATGCCAATGTGGTGGATTGCACCGGTGCCGGAGATGGCTCGGTAAGTGGTTTTATTTTATCAAAATATTTTGGGAAAGATAACCTTAATAGTCTTCGTACTGCCCATACCCTATCAGCAGAAATATTACAGGTTAATGGTGCTATTGCCACGCATTTAAACCAGGAAAAATTATTGAATTTAGTATCTAAATATTACGAAGAATGAGCCACCCGTTACTAACGATACTGCCCGAAGTTGCACAAGCATTAGCAGCAGGCAAACCAGTGGTTGCGCTGGAATCTACCATTATTTCGCATGGGATGCCCTACCCAAAAAATGTAGCAACGGCGCTTGCAGTAGAAGCCACCGTAAGGGAAAATGGCGCTGTGCCAGCTACCATAGCCATCATGGATGGAAAATGCTATGTGGGCTTATCGGCGGAGCAAATTGAATATTTTGGCAATGCCAAAAATGTATGGAAAGTTAGTTTGAGAGATATACCTTATGTACTATCTCAAAATCTTTACGGAGCCACCACCGTTGCCGCTACCATGCGTATTGCAGCAATTGCCGGCATTAAAGTTTTTGTAACCGGTGGCATTGGTGGCGTACATCGTGGAGCACAATACAGCATGGACATTTCTGCCGACCTTACAGAAATGGCGCAAACATCGGTAGCAATTGTATCTGCCGGAGTAAAATCAATATTGGATATTGGGCTTACATTGGAATATTTAGAAACAAAGGGCATTCCTGTAATAACTTTTGGGCAGGATGAATTCCCCAGTTTTTATTCAGCTAAAAGTGGATTTGCTTCGCCGCTAAGGCTCGATTCAACAACAGAAATTGCGAAACTTTTACATACAAAATGGCAATTAGGATTGGAAGGAGCCGTACTAATTGCCAACCCCGTACCAGCCGAATTTGAGGCAAACAATGAAGACATAGAAATACATATTCAGCAGGCACTAACGGCTGTAGAAAACCAACACATTAAAGGCAAAGACATAACACCTTTTATTCTGCAATATATTGCCAATCGCACTAAAGGAGAAAGCCTTGAAACCAATATAGCATTAATTTTGAACAATGCAAAGGTTGGGGCGGGGGTGGCTGCTAGTTATTCTATATTGTAAACGAAAATTTTTAAATTAAATCTTGAAAAAAAACGAGGCTATCTTTTTAAGACAGCCTCGTTCAATTAGTTGGAGTTATTAAAATAATTATAACTTTTGCAATTTCCCCTTAAGGTTTAAATCTTCATTATCAATTGAAAAATAATAAACACCCGAAGCCATCGTAGGCAGGCTGTTTATGACTACAGAATTATTGCCTTTAGTTACAGAAATGGATTTAGAATATACCAGATTGCCAGCACTATTTTGTATTCGTAAAGTTGCGATCGAAGATTTACCAGCACTGAAAGAAACTGTAAAACCATTAGTGAATGGATTTGGAAAGAGTTCAAATTTATTCTTTGAACCCAGAGAAAGTTTAACGATGGCTGAAAAATTTGTCTTGCCATTTAAGTCAACCTGCATCAGCCGATAATAAACAGCTTTACCTGACATTCCGTTTATGTTATCCTGGTAACTGTAATTCTTTACGGTACTGCTGTTACCGGCACCCTTGATACTCGCTACTTTAATAAAATCTACCCCATTTGTACTCCTCATCAATTCAAAGCGATCAATATTTAACTCCTGGTTAGTTTGCCAGCTAAGCAAGGATCTGCCGCCATCAAATTTACCGGTAAATGATGAAAGTTGTATTGGCAGTGGTCCGCATTCAAATACATTAAGTGTGAAATCGCTAACGCTTAAACATTCCGGGGCTGCAAGGCCACTTTCTGTTTTTGCTACAGTCAACCTGTATTTATACCCGTTCATACCTGAGATTACAACACCAATATTGTAGGATGAAGTGTAACTATTTCCTACAAAGGTTGCTTGAGCCGGCGTTGAAATATCCGTATAGGTCATTCCACCGTCTGTGCTCTGCTGGTATTTATACCAGGTGTTGGTTTTAGAATTATCTTCCACAACAAAATCGACGGTAACATTATTTCCTGAACAATTGCTGGTTTGATCAGTAACCCTGGTTACAACAGCTGAGCTTTGATTGAGTAAGACATTATTTACAGACGTGATACTACCGGCTATTGATACACCAAATGGATTCATTTGTAAAACTTTACTACCAATACTGCAGAGACGAGCATTAGAATTTATTGATTGATAATTGCTACACTTTACACTAATTGTATGCAATCCGCCAGTTAAATTTAAGGGCGTATTAGTTATTGATACCGGGTTTGTCATTGCATCTGCTACTGGCGAATTTAGTAGTTGAACCTCGTTTGCAGTCCCTGCATCAAGTATCACAGCTAATACAGAATTATCTGCTGAAATTTTAAGATTAAGAATTACCGCTTCGCTTGTTTGGCTACAGACAAAAAAACTCCTTGCTACTGTCATCGTATAATTATCAAACACATTTGCAGGAACTGTTGTTGTAAAAATCGTATTTACAGGAAAACAACTTAAATAAGTCGTAAATATACCGCCACCTGTAGGCCAGGAATGATTGGCAAGGTCGGTGTAAGAAACAATTGCTGCTTCGCTATTCAACGAAACGGGTGCTATTTGATTTCCTCCGTTTAGGCAGTCCCAGCCATTTGTATTGCCGAGACAAATGGCGTTTTGCATAACCTGCGACATATTGGTGACCCTCCAGGCATTAAATGTAGTCCCCGTATTAATTAACTGCTGAGAGGAACCAATATTAATATTATTGACCTGTGCTTTGGAGCTTAACATAAACAATTGGAAAGACAGTACAATAACAGCAACTCTCACGAATAAGTAGGTGTGAAATTTTTTCAAGTTTGTAGGTTTGTGGTTTATACCGCTAATATGCAACCGTTAGCAGTGTTACGGTTGGTTTTAGCATAGGATAGAAGCGCAGACTATTTTGGTTACTTTCAAAGGATGAAAATAGGATAATTTAATTAAGAACTTACAATAATTTTTTGATATCGGGGGATTGTGATGAAAATAAATTTCATGCATTCGACGAAATTTAAATATAGCATTACATTTTTTTTCGAGTGCCCACAAAATTCTTTCTCCAAATATTAAATATCAATCTAAACGGGAAAATTAAAAAGCCCATAAGTACTTCTTTGAAGAAAGAAATGTTATTTCCATAAACCTCCCTGTTTACCTTGATATGTGTAAGTATTGCCTTAAATTCAAGATAGCAGAGCAGATTATATACAATGCTTCGGGTAGTTTTAAAATGAAGCGGAATCACCTGATTGTATTGCTTTTTCGCCTGCGAAAAATTCGCTAACGCCGATACAACTGATGCCACAATTACTTCATTATTGTAATCAATTAACTCTATTACATTTTTGGTGTCAATTCCAAACCTTTCAAAGTCTCTTGATATGGAATTGAGCCAGTTGGAGTAGGGATTCAGCAATTGAATCATTGGCAATTGCTTGCCTGCATCTGATGTGGAAACCCAGGTAATACCGGACGAACTTCCCAGTAAAAATGTACAAAAATTTGTTAGATGTGCAGTTTCTCTGAATGACAATGCACTGCCATCAATAATAGCTTGGTTGGGATGATGTACTTTATTGGCCGAAGACAATATAACAGCAAAATTCCCATTCGCTACAATCTTTTCTGCTATTTGAATTGCATCATCTTTCGACATATTTGATTGCCCACTTAGCGGAGCATATTCAAATAATATAACCTGCTGGTAACTTTTCAACTGATACTTTTCGACAAATGCTGCTGCATGCTGCTTTTCTAATGCAGATAAATGCAAAACCGGTTGCAGGTTAACTTTTACCGGAAAGGGATAAGCTTTTAAAATACTGCTTCGGATGCAGCCATCGTAATACGCCTGGTTGGTATCGGCATTATGGGTAATAAAAACTTCATCAAACCTTCCTTGGGTTTTCCAACTTGTTATTTCAATTTTTAGTCTTCGAAAAGCTACTACATCATTTTTAGCAACTGAATTAATTTCCATTATCTCATCTACAAAAGGATTACCTGCAATAATGCTTTTGCAAAAAGATGCAATGGCCCAGGTAAGATGACATCCCGGAAAATCAACTTTTATCTGTCTTGCTACAGCTGTTGCATAAAGGCAATCACCGTTGGAATATAATTGTACTAACAGGATATTTGCTTTGGTAGTCATCAGCTGTTCATCATCATTTTAGCCAATGTTTCAAAAGAGGTAGTAGGTTTCCAGCCCAGTGAAAATATCCTGGAACTGTCTGATACCAAACACCTATACTCAGGGGTGAAATCATTCTTCAGCACCACATAGTCCTGCCAGTTTTTTCCAATCTGTTTAAAACAAACCTCCAGCCATTCTTGTATAGAATAGCCCAAACCTGAGCCCAGGTTAGCTTCCAGCACGTCGTCCTGCTGAACCAGTGTATAGATGCCTTGAACCACATCTCCTGCAAAAGTCCATTCTTTGATTACACTGATATCGCCAATCTCCAGTTTTTCTTTACTACCCTCTCCCACTCTGCTGGCAAAAGCTGCAATTTTTTTAGCCATATGCCTTTCGGTACGTCTCGGACTATCATGGTTGAAAAAATAACCGACATAAATTTGAATGCCTAGCCGGCGGAAATACCTGGCGGCATATACCGACTGTATCCTGCTCACCGAATAAGGATCCCGGGCATCAAAGGCATCGGTTTCCTTGATCGGTAAATCGTGGTTTTCAAATTGCAATCCGCTACCCGATATAAATACCTTGGAATGTGGCGAACCATTTTTTACTGCTTCCAGTATGTTCAAAGTGCCGGTACTGATGGTGGCATGATTCTCAAACAATGCATCGTGTCGGGTAGTGGAATTGGCTGCCAGGTGAAAGATATAGTTCGCCTGTGTTTCCGCAACGAGTGCCGCCACCTGTGTATAATTGCTTATATCTGTAGCATTAAAATTTCCATTTCGGGAAACACCAATCACTTCAATGTGCTGTTCATTCAGTAATTGCGATAAATAATATCCATCCTGGCCATTGGCCCCGAAAATAATTGCTTTCATTAATTAAAAATGCCTTTTTTACAAAAAATGGTATTTACCCTTGTATCTGCATAGGTGTCGTAGTTTTTAGTATGCATAAAATCAATGATACTATTAAGTTTGTAGCCTTGTTGATTATCATCATACGCAAACGTTTCTACACATATCACTTCAGGCTGAAATCTATCAAAATCAAGACTTTTTAATATTTCCAAATCCAATCCTTCCACATCAAGCGAAATAAAATTAGGGGATTTGTTACTAAAGTATTTTTCTAAAATTGTATTTACAGGTGTCAAGGGCATTTTGATAATTTTCTCAACTGGTATTTTACCCAATCCCTTCATCCCAATTTCTTCCCAATGTTGTGCTTCTTTTTTTGAAAATGTGCTAAGTCCATTAGCATAATTTGGAAATAAATAAAAATCAGCCTCAGTTAACTCATTAAATCCTATTCCAGTATTTACTACAATATCTTTTGGTCTGTGGCTTTTTAGTTTTTTAAACAGAAAAGGGTTGGGTTCAATCAATACACCTCTACTACCACGAGAATAAAAATAAAAGGTATTACTGATGTAACGGGGCTCGTTTGCTCCAATATCAAGATAGGTTGGTTTTTGAATTCCTATTTGGGCAAATAAATGAGCAATAATCAGGTCTTCACCAAATTGAGCATATCCATATTGTGCTTTTGGAATAAATATCTTTCCCAGCTTTCTAAATAATTTCATTCTTAGATTTTGCAGTTAACAATGTTCGAATGTTCAACTTTCTAAACTTTCTTTTATACTTATTTATTCGATGATTTAAGGTATCAAAAATGTTGTATTCTTTTATTGGAAGAATATATTCAGTAATTGATTTTTTTTGCAACTTAATAATAGGTTGATATTGATTTAATAATCCCTCAAATTTCCCCGCAAATCTTTTTGGTTGCCAATCATATGCCATTTTATTCACTATAGGCACAGATTTTTGAATAGAATCTTTAAGCGAAAATATGGGATAAGGTGGAAGATAGGCAGTAATATGCCGAAACGTATCATTATTAGAAACCGATAAGGGTCTGCCGGAAACAATAGCCTGGTCTGTCGTTGCTGAAAGACCAGGCATATTTCTATCGTATAAAAAACAATTTAAAGTATTAGCAGCACACCAGTTTATAAGTGCTTCTTTCGACATGAAATCATATGTAATCTGAACCTCTATACCGGGTTTAGCCTTTTTTTTACAGAGCTCACCTAAGAAACAAGCATACTGTTTAGATTCAGGCACGAAATCTCCATGTGGAATGTTGATTTTTACAATAGCTTTATCGAATTCTTTATTTACGGCTTCTACTACATGTTGAAATCCTTTTCCTTTTGTAGCAAATCCAAAACTCCCAATCACCGGAATTGGATTGTCAATTATTGATAGTTTAAAATCAATTTTTTCTAAAGGTCTTGGGAAAGCGTGCAGGTTTTTTTGTTTTGATGTCACAGTAGGGTCAAGTGCGCAATAAAAGTTAAAGTGCTTAGACGGACACATAACAAAGGGATCGTTATCAGCAACCTCAAGTATCATGGTAATTACAAAACCGAGTTGTTTTTGTAATTTTTTGGTTTGCAACCACCGCATGGTTGCAGGATGATAATTAAAGAAATAAAAATCATATCCTGTTGTAATCACCCTGTCATTGATGTCAACTTCCTGATAATCTAAAGTGTAAGCATTGGATAACAGTAAAGACTGATAAACCATACGGCCTGATTCAAATATACTATCCTTCGCTTTTTTATTATTAATAAAAAGACCTTTCATGTTTTTTATTTAGAGACTTTGTCTCTTATCTACGTCGCTTTACTTGTTTTTCAAGTTCTAAAACTTTTTGTTTCAACAAAGTTACTTCCTCCCTTAATAATGTCAGTTCATCTATTGATCCGGAGGAATTAACTGGCTTTACGATATGTAACCACTACTAATCTTTAATTTTCCATTCTCAACAACCAGGTAATTACCACCTGAACTGGCGTAAGGTAAATTTTGAAATTTAACAGTTCCATTTACATGAAGGTTAGCTGTTGGTTCTATGGGCGCAACCGCTTGCCCTTGTGTTAAATTTATTCCAACATGTCCCTTTGTGTCCATTATTAAAATGTTGCCATAGGAGTTTAATGGAACATATTGCCCAGAAGTATTTATATTAAGTGCATTAAACCGTAAAATAAAACCAGGGTTATTCCAAACGCCATATTGCGTTTCAAAACTTGGGAAATTACCGTAGTTGTCTTTATAATTTGTATAGCCAAGAGCTATCGAAGAAGCTTTGTAATTAACTGGGTTAGACGATGTGGAATATACACCTAGTTTTGAATCATCACTTTTTTCAACAACCAAAGATTCATACGGAAATTCCATGATGCCCTCTGTTCCTGTAACAATGTGAACATTCGCTCGAGGATTATTTGTACCTATTCCAATATTTTGCGCTTTTAGATTTAAAGATAAAAGAAGAATTGTTACACAGTTTTTAATGATTTTATAGTGCTGCATTATGATTTTTTTAAAAAAATATTATTTCTTATAAATATCAATAGTAGGTATTGGAAAAATAAAACCGGTTCCTTTTTCTATCGCTTCTTTTTCTCTTTCTAAAAATTCCTGTTTAAAATGCCAGGGCAGCACGAGGTAGTAATCCGGATTCAAAGCCCGGCTTTCTGCTTCACTTATTATAGGAATATTGGTACCCAATGTAAAGGCACCATACTTATCAGGATTACGTTCTGCCGCATATTCCACCAGCATACTGTTGATGTCGCACCATTGCAGTATGGTGTTTCCTTTGGTTGATGCACCGTAAATATGAACTTTCTTGCCTTCCTGTTTAAATTTAACCAGTAAATCATGCAATTCATTTTTTACTTTTTCTATACGATATTGAAATGCTACATACGGTTTATCTGTATCCAATTCTAAATCAAATTCCTTTTGCCTGATATCGTTCATCAGCTTGTGGTTTTCCTTGTTGGAATAAAGCCCGCTTTCTTTGTGCGTTGCATAACACCTGATACTGCCTCCGTTTATATCATTAAAAGAAATTTTAAATATTTTCATGCCGCCCATTGCAACAATTTTTTCCAATACCGCCAAACTGTAAAACTCCAGGTGTTCATGACAAATAGTATCATAACTATCCAGTTCCAGCATGTGGGGCATATAACTCATCTCAAATACCCAAATTCCCTCTGGAGATAAAAAACGTTTGATGTTCTTTACAAATTCAACCGGGCTTTCCAGATCGTAAAACATAGCAATGGAAGTAATAACATCCATTTTTTTATTATCGATTGCTGAAGACAATTCCGCAGATGGAAAGATATCCTGCACAACGGTTGCATTTTTTACTTCCTGGGCCACATCACTTGGGTCGCAACCAAATTTTATAAACTCGTTTGGATAAAAATCTAGCAAAGTGCCGTCATTACACCCAATATCCAATACATTGCAAATGTCCTTTTTTAATAACTCCAACGTACTGTCCACAATACCTTTCAGGTGATTCCGCATAGTTGCATTTGTACCACTTCTGTACCAATAGGCAGCATACAAAATTTCAGGCGGAACACTGTGTTCCATTTGTAAAAGACCACAGGCATTTTCATCCTGCTGTGGATTACATCTTACCAACGAACAGTTTATTTTACGCTGAGAAGGCATCTCCTTTCCCGGCTTTACGAATGAGCCCTGCAAATATTGTGGACCA
Source organism: Chitinophagaceae bacterium (assembly GCA_025360525.1). Lineage (GTDB taxonomy): Bacteria > Bacteroidota > Bacteroidia > Chitinophagales > Chitinophagaceae > Ferruginibacter. The sequence goes on from JANYCA010000207.1 coordinate 22,621, forward strand.
AGATCAATTACCGGTGTTAATGAATTGGAACCACAAACCCTGCAAGTAGTACGCTTACGAATGTGCATCTTTAGTTATTTTGATATTGATTGAATTGATTCTGAAAATTGAACATTAATTTTATCTATACACTGATTTCTCTCTAAATTTAAAAGCGACAATTGCTTTACCACTGCGTTTTTCTCCTCCACAGGGACATTTTCAAAATCATATACCTTCTCCTGCTCATGCCAAAGCCTGCAGTTTACATCAGCCAATCTAGAAAAGACTTCTCCAAGGCTCCCCGAAAAAGCAGCCACTTCATTTCCTTCTTTCTTAAAAACCTTGTTAGCGTCAAAGGTCATTCTACCTACCGGTATTTTACCTGTAAATGCATCTAAGATATATTCATCTATTTCAGCTTGAAGTTGTTTGCATTGTATATCAAGGCTGCTCTGCCTCGCTGCATCTTCTGTGTGATATTGTTTCAACTTAACAATCGTAAGTTTATCACACAACATTCCAAGAGTTTCTGCCATATTATTTTAAGTTGGTTGCGAAACTACTATTTTAATTTATTGAAGCTGTATAAAAATATAACTAGAATGACGAGTTTTAAAAAACAAACAAAATGCAGATTTAATACATAGGAGTTTTAGAGGATTTTTTTGTGGTAAAAATAGTTACAAACAGTATCCATTATTTTACAAAGATGATTTTTTTACTATGCACTTATATTAAGCTCAGAAAATGAAAAATGACGCAAAATTAAACTAAGAATAAATTATAAACTGTTACATTCATTTTTTAAAATTTATGAGAAAACAATTTAGTTTATTCTTTGCTACAGGCATTTTGGCACTGATGCTTGACAGCAATGCTCAAAACTGCAATAATTGGCTGCATATTCCTAATTCGCAGAGTTATGTAACAATTGGAGATTTAGACGTTACAGGTAACCAAATAACAGTGGAAGGTATGTTTTCAAGAGATAGCGCATTTACAGAGTTGGGGTTTACATCTTTAAATGTAGTTTCAAAACACTTGACACCAGCAGATGTAAACTATCTTTTAAGAGTGGATAGGGCACAAATAACTACCACCAATGGACATTTTGTAACACCAAATATTTGTGAAACCATCAATAAAAAAATCTATTATGTTGCCATGACGTATGATGGGAGTGCACTGAAGTTTTATAGAAATGGGTTTCTGGAATCGCAAATAACATGTACAGGAACAATGATTCAAAATGATTATCCTACTACAATTGCCGCTACAGCCAACAGTCCTACCACCAACACTCAATTAATAGGTTATCTAAATGAAATTAGAATTTGGAACGTAGTTAAAACCCAGGCAGAGCTTAAATCCAATATGAATAGTCCCTTGATAAATCCAACAACTCAAAATGGTCTTTTGGCATACTTTACTTTTGATGATTTATTAAATAAGCAAGGAAACAATTTGTACAATGCAATACTTCATGGTAATGCTTCTTTCAATGCAGCCGTACCTAATTGTAATTTTTATGCAGGCTCTTGTCCAACTACTCCCAATGTTGCCGGCATCAGTGGAATTATAAACAATTACACACCTGTATTGGCTTTTAATCCATGCACTAACAAACTAACAGTGGAAGAGGCTGCCCAATATAATGCGGGCGACACAGTTTTAATAATGCAAATGAAAGGAGCAGTAATCGACTCCTCCAATACATCGACTTTTGGAACTGTGACAGATTATTCTAATGCCGGCAATTATGAATTTAACTATGTAAAAAGCAAAGCAGGAAATGTAATAGAACTAAAAAATGTGCTAACCCGGCAATATAATATCCCAACTGGCAAAGTACAACTCATAAGAGTTCCCTATTTCGAGGATATTATATTGTCAGATACACTTACTTGTTTGCCATGGGATGGTAAAAAAGGGGGAATATTAGTGCTGAACGCAGCTAATAAAATTACAATGAATGCAGATATCAATGTGAGCGGAAAAGGTTTTAGAGGAGGCCTGAGTAAAAATCCTTTTTCCAATACGCTTACTTGCGCTACCAACGATTTTAGTTATCCTAATACCAGTATAATTTCAGCCGAAAAAGGTGAAAGTATACATGAAACCGGTCTTGAAAATACCTACGGCAAAGGAGCCAACGCCAATGGTGGTGGCGGCGGTAATGGACATAACTCAGGCGGCGGAGGCGGCAGTAATAGTGGTTCAGGCGGGTTAGGCGGTTATCAGTTAGAGGCTTGTGGAAATTCCCCTTTTGATAACAGGGGATTTGGAGGAAAACCACTTGATTTAAACAATATTACCAATAAAATATTTTTAGGCGGTGGTGGAGGCAGCGGCCATACTGATAATGTAGGTGGAATAAATATGAATGGTGGGAATGGCGGTGGTATGGCCATCATAATAACCAACAGTTTAACCAATAATGGTTATAAGATAATCAGTAATGGCACTGATGCGCAAACATGTAACAATAGCACAAATAATTGCCATGATGGAAGTGGCGGAGGTGGCGCTGCCGGCACAGTGCTAATAAAATCCAACAGCTATATCAACAACCTTTCGGTTGAAACAAACGGCGGAAAAGGTGGCAGTCTCGTCATCTACAACCTAATTGGAGCCGGTCGTATTGGCCCGGGAGGCGGCGGCGGTGGCGGTGTTATCTGGTTAGCTGAAAATGCACTGCCATCAATCATTATACCCAATAGTACAGGAGGCTCAAATGGAACCATTATAGAAGACAACAATAACTCTTGGGGAGCTACCCCTGGCCAAAATGGCTCTACTTTATTTAATCTTAAAATTCCTGTTGCAACTATCCCTTTCAAAACCAATATCGACTCTATAAAAATTAAAGACAGCCTTACTTCCTGCAAAAGTTTTGACTTTAAAGGTCTGGCGTATACAAATGTGAATGCCATACAAACCTGGAATTGGAATTTCGGTGATGGTGCCACTGCCCGTACCCAGAACACTTCTCACAGCTACGCAAATAATGGAACTTATATCGTCAAATTGTTAGTGACTGACATAAATGGATGCATTGATAGTATTTCGAAAAGTATTCTTGTATTGAGAGCCAATTTTGATTTTACGCAGCGGCAGGATGCATGTAATCCATTACAGGTAATATTTAAATTAACAGATTCTACTTTCACCAATCCATCCTGGACTTTTGGTGATGGTACAGGCATCAATAATCGCAACAGCACACTCCATAGTTATGCTGATACGGGTTTGTATTTAGTAAAACTAACGGTACAAAAAAATGGCTGTATCGATAGCATTCAAAAAAATATCATCATTGGTTATGTGTCAGCCAATATCATTCTTACCCCGGATACAACCATCTGCTTTGGCAATACTTTGCAACTAAAAACCCAGTTTGACACTACCTTGCAATTTTGCTGGAGCCCGGCAAACTTTTTGAATGGTACGGCTTTTGCTCAACCTACAACTTCTTCCCAATTCAATATCACATATACATTACTGGCGGCGGCCAATACGAGCAATTTGATTACAAACGGAAATTTTAATGCCGGCAACACCAGTTTTACAACGGATTATATAACAAGTGCCACCAGCCCTGCTATTGCTGCAGCCGGCAATTATTTGGTGGCTAATACTTCATCGAATGCTGCAGCTTTAGCATCTAGCTGCCATGACCATACTTCTGGAAATGGCAATATGTTGTTGGTAAGATCCAACAATATTGCAGATGCAGCAATCTGGAGCCAAACCATCAGTATTCAGCCTAACACTAATTATGAATTTAGCACCTGGATACTTTCTTTTTTATCGCCGGGCAACGCAAAACTTCAACTCAGCATTAATGGCAATTCTGTTGGCGATACCATTATATCTCCTGCTGCCAATTGCGTATGGAAAAAGTATCATTGCATATGGAACTCAGGAAATACAAACACTGCAGTTGTATCTATCCTAAATAAAAACAGCAGCAATGCCAATGATTATTTTGCATTGGATGACATCAGCTTTCTAAAATATTTTATTCAAAAAGACACTGTAAAAATCACGATAGACAACCCAGTTGTAAAAGCAACTAATGACACACTTATTTGCGCAGCAAGTATGGTGCAATTACTGGCAACAGGTGCTGCCTCCTTTGCATGGCTGCCTGCCGCAGCAGTAAACAATGCAAATATCAGTAATCCGATAGCAACTGTATTAGATACCACACAATATATTGTAAAGGGAACCACTTTAAATGGATGTATTGCAATTGACACCGTCAATATTTTTACAAAACCTTTACCAGTAATTACTAAATCTGCCGATACTGCTATCTGCAAAAATATTACCGTACAATTATTTGCCAACGGAGCCGCATCTTACCAATGGCTTCCGGCAGGTAGCCTTAGTAATGCCTCCATAGCTAACCCGGTTGCATCACCAACAGTTACAACTTCTTATCGGTTTACTGCAACAGGTATCAATGGTTGTATAAACAAAGATTCCGTAAAAATCACCGTGAATCCCGATCCGGTATTCACCATTTCTCCGGATGATTCCACCTGCTTCAATACTCCTGTACAATTAAAGGCAACAGGTGGTAACCAATACAGCTGGAGTCCTGCTTCACTGATTTCCAATGCAACTATTGCCAACCCTTTTGCCAGCAACACTGCAGGATCAACCTACACTGTAATTATAAGGGAAAATGTGTGTAATACAATTGATACCCTCAGTACCACTATTACTGTTATAAATCTGCCAAATGTTAAAGCAACCAAATTAAATGATGTTGACTGTGCTTCCATCAATGCACAGTTGTTAGGTACAGGTGCCGTACAGTATTTATGGCAACCCGCTGCCACTTTAAACAGCAACGCTGTAGAGAACCCATTGGCAAATCCAACCAGTACAACTTTGTACACTGTAACCGGAACCGACCTTGTAACAAAATGTGCATCCACAGACACGGTAACCGTTTTTGTAAATAAATCCGGAGAAGCAAAGTATTTTATACCAGAGGCTTTTACCCCCAATGGCGATCGATTAAATGATTGCTGGAAAATAAGCATCATGGGAAACTTAACAGAGTTTGAATTGTCTGTTTATAACCGTTTTGGCGAACTTGTTTTCTTCACAAAAAACACCAATGCCTGCTGGGATGGCACATTTAAGGGTAAGGCACAAAATGCCGGTAATTTTGTTTATACGCTTAAAGCAAAAAACTTATGCAGGGAAGATGCAAAAAAAGGTAATTTTTTATTAATCAGATAGCGCTTTTCTCAATCTTATAATACATTAAAAAACAATTAAGTACCCCCTGCATTTATCCCCCTTATGGAAAAACTCCTAAGTTTACATCTTAGCTGTACAGCCCATTATGTTGAACCCGGAAAAATATAAACATATTGACGATCAGCAACTACTGCTCCATTTTTATGAAGATAAAAATAATGAGTGGTTGGGTATTCTGC
>JANYCA010000017.1 GCA_025360525.1 Chitinophagaceae bacterium
TTTTTGGACAAGGCTTGTTGAAACCCCTAGTACTTCTGCCGTGTCTTTTATGTTTGCAGCCCTTCTTACGTCTCTTTTCATTTGGATTTTCGGTTTTTTTTGTTTTATTTTATTGTCCTCTATAACAGGACACAAATATTGTCTCATTTTTTGACAATACCAAAAAATGAAACAAAATCTTTTAATAAAATGGAAAATACTTTTTCCACAAATGTGGATTACTTACGGAAGCGGGATAGTTTAACGCAAGCTAAACTTGCTACTGCTTTGGGTTTAAAGAGAAACACGGTATCTAATTATATAACTGGACATTCTCAGCCAAATATTGAAACAATTTTAAAACTTGCTTCATTTTTTAGCATAAGTGTAGATGAATTGCTAAATGTAGATTTGCAAAATGTCCACCTAAATGAAAATAACGGAGATTTAAAAGAGAAGAAAAATGTCCACCTAAATGTCCACCCTAATGTCCACCTAAATGAAGATATTGAAGATTTTAAGGTAAAGAATAAAGCGCCTTTAAACACTGATAATACAGCAATTAAAGACCGTTTAATAGATGGCTTACAGGCCCATATAGATACACTGCAAGCCCAGGTACAGTTTTTACAAAACCAGCTAGAAAACATGAAACACGATCCACAGGAAAAGAAGGAAACTCAATACACGCCCAGACAAGAGGCTAAGTCGGCTTAGCTTTAAGGGTAGCACACTGTACCCCATTATTCAAGCCAATAATGCCCTACATACAAACAAAATCGAAGATACTAACCCATACCGGCCTAACTACATGAAACCTCACTCCCAAAGCGAACCTCTTTTAACCTCTCTTACCTGTTTCGTTTTATTTTGCCTACATTTAAGTTTTGGCTGTAACGCCCACTAGTTGTGCATTTTTCGCACTTTTTTTACTATTAATTATTGCTCTATTTCATTTTACCCCCCTTATAATTCGAACAAGAAAGAAATCAATCAAAAAAAAAAAATAAATTGGTAGGTACATGGAGGCTGATTGAGTACACTGACTACGATACCATCGACCATACATGGACACATCCTTATGGTGTTCATCCAAAAGGATTTTTTACTTATACAACCAACGGCATCATTAACTTAAATGGTTCAGCAGAAAAGCCATTAAACATTCCGCCTGATTCTGAATATATTAAACCCATCACATTAGGAGCAGTTTTAGATAATGCGTGGGGCTACTTTGGGACCTACTCTGTTGACAGTATTAATGCAGTGGTAACACACCACGTTAAAGGAGGTTCCGTAATAAGTTATATTGAAACTGATCAACATCGGCAATTCATTATTAGAGGAGACACTTTACTAATTGGTGACCCAACATTTAAAGCTGGAAAAAGAGTATTGATAAGGGAAGAGTAAAAAACCTTTTCGATAAAGCAGCTTGGCTTGAAACCAGATTTTGCAGTAGGCCTTTTTTAGACAAACTGTCAAAATGCAATAGCATTTTTTTATATTGTTTGTAAAAAATAATACCTGTTTATCAATCATTTAAGTTACTAAAATCCAACTGCTTTGCAGTAGAGATTTTATTCAATGAAGTCAAAAGGGCTTCATTTTTTTCTACCGAAAAATCTGGGTTAAACCTTTGGTGTTAATCTCCTGATACATTTTATTTCTCCTGCAATTTTACCTAAGTAACTTATCTTTTATAAACATCTCATGATGGGGAATGTATTTCCCAGTAAATATTTTTTTAACGCCAATTGCTCAATCTTAAGTATGTAAAATACATGGCATACTTTTTCGATATTTTTCACTGAACAAATAAGTTAACGAAGTAACTGATGGTAAGGCTTATGAACACTTTTGTTATAGTTAAAAAAATCGAGCATTGTGTAAATAATTAAAAAATAAAATCATAAAAAATGAGCAATAATTTAGATTTAAACCACGATGAAGCAATAAGCAAATTGAAAGAATTGGTAGAGGAGATAAATGTTTGTTTGTTCTGCACCGATCTTAAAACTGATGATGGTGCTACCTGTCGGCCAATGTCAGCGATAAAAGTTTGCGACCAGGGAAACATCTGGTTTTTTAGTGAAAAGGATAGTCAAAAAAACAACGCCATTGCTGCCGATAAAAACGTGCAGCTTTTTTTTTCGCATCCTGCAAAGAGCAGTTACTTAGTAGTAAACGGTGAAGCAGTGATCATTTTAGATAAAGCAAAAATAGAAGAGCTATGGACACCCGTTGCAAAAATTTGGTTTAAAGATGGAAAAGAAGATACCAACATTTCCATCATTAAGGTAACACCAACAACTGCTTATTACTGGGATACCGATGGAAACAGGATGATAAACTTTTTAAAAATGGTAGCATCGGTTGTTACAGGAAATAATTTAGTTACTGGCAACCAAGGAACTATTACGGTTTAAAAAATTAGACTAATGGCGACGATAAAAAAAAATTCCTTGGTAAACAATATCAATAAAAAAAAGAAGGCAGGTACTTCTAGATCCAAAGGTAAATCAACCATTAGCGAAAAAGCCTTTGCTGATATGAAAAAAAATTGGGGTGAAAAATAAAAACCCACATATTTTTTAAGTGCATCATGCAGAAACGCTTTGCAAAATAAAATAATTCAGGTTAATATGAATCAACTTATGTAACCAACTATATTATACAGCTAGTTAGGATAAGCATAAACACAAAAAAAATTATCAGTAATAATAATAATCATAACCAATTTAAACAAAGAGAAAAATGGAAAACGAAAAAACAGTAAAAGTGTTAAATACACTCATCACCATCAACAACGATAGAATTGAAGGTTACGAAACAGCAACCAAAGAAACCGAAGAGCAGGATTTAAAAACATTATTCGCACAGCTTTCTGCCACCAGCCAAAAATGTAAACAGGAATTAGAAGCAGAGGTTAAAAAACTTGGAGGAGAACCAGCTGAAGGCACAAAAACAACAGGTAAGTTCTTTCGTGTTTGGATGGATGTAAAAGCTGCTCTAACAGGCAAAGATCGCAATTCAATTATTAATTCTTGTGAATATGGGGAAGACGTGGCAAAAGACACGTACGAAAAGGCACTGGAAAATGATGTAGAAAACCTGACTGCCGAACAACAGACTATGATAAAGGCACAGCATACTTTACTAAAAGCCGACCACGACAAAGTAAAATCAATGAGAGATTTAGTAATGGCCGACTAATAAAAATCATTATCAAAGAATAGACATAAAAATTTATTTATGTCTATTCTTTAAAACAAAGCGAATAATGAAAATGAAAAAAATAAGTGTTACTCAAAAAAAAGTAGCAAAGGTGATGCATGAATTTAAAGAGGGCGAACTACATATTGGTAAATCCGATACGATGGTAACAAACCCAAAACAAGCAATTGCCATTGCACTGAGAGAAGCTGAAAAACGTAAAAAATAAACCATTATGTGGAAAGAAGAAAACAATCAACTGCAACGCAGTTTTGAGTTTAAGGACTTTGTAGAAGCTTTTACGTTTATGACTAAGGTAGCTTTTGCAGCCGAAAAAATGGGTCACCATCCCAATTGGAGTAATGTGTACAACAAAGTAGATATACAACTATTTACACACGAAGCCAAAGATAGCATTACCGAAAAAGATATAAAACTTTCAAAGGAAATAGACAAAATCTTTAATAAAGAAAAATTATGAGACACATTGCTATCATTTCCTCCAGCGTTAGAGAAGGGCGAAAAAGCCATAACGTTTCGCTATACTTTCAATCGTATTTACAAGAAAATAAATTAGCCACTACCGAAATTTTGGATTTAAAAGCCTACCATTTTCCCGTCTTTGAAGGCACTTTAAAAACATTGATTAATCCAGCGGAAAATGTTCTTGAATTTGCCGAAAAGATTAAATCATCCGATGGAATTATCATTGTTACACCGGAATACAACGGTGGCTATCCTGCCAGTTTAAAAAATGCTATTGACCTGCTGTACGAAGAATGGAAACACAAACCGATTGCAATAGTTACCGTTTCAAACGGGCCCTTCGGCGGTAGCCAGGCTTTGGTATCACTTCAATTCACACTTTGGAAAATGATGGCATGGACTATTCCTGCTATGTTTTCTGTACCAACGGTAGATAAAGCTTATGACGAAAATGGAAAAGCGATGGATAAATCTAACTCCGACAAACTTGCTGCAGTTTTTATAAAAGAATTACTCTGGTGTATTGAAGCCGACAAGGCACCTCAACATCAGCTAGCCTTATGATTATTATATTCTAAAAAACAAAATCATGTCAATACAAAGTACCAATCCTGCAACTAATAAAGTAGTTAAAACATTTGAAGAAATGTCTGAAACTGCGGTTGATCAATCCATTGCAAAATCAGTTGAAACATTCGCATCGTGGAAAAAAACAGCTTACTCAAAAAGGGCTGAGCTATTACACAATGTGGCTGGTTTGTTGAGGAAGAAAAAGAAAGAACTTGCTGAATTGATCACCCTTGAAATGGGTAAGTTAGTTGCACAGGCTGAAGGAGAGATTAAATTGAGTGCAGAAATCTTTGATTATTATGCCAACCATGCGGAAGCATTTTTAGCGGATAAAATTTTAAATCCGGTTCATGGACAGGCATTGGTAAGACATAGTCCGATAGGTGTATTACTCGGTGTACAACCTTGGAATTTTCCTTTCTATCAGGTTGCCCGTTTTGCAGCACCCAACATAATGGTGGGTAACACCATTCTAATTAAACATGCTTCAATTGTTCCGCAATGCGCCATTGCCATTGAGGAAATTTTTACAGAAGCAGGTGCCCCAATTGGGCTTTACACCAATCTGCTTATATCCGGAAAAAGAGCATCGGTCCTTGTAGCTGATAAAAGAATAAAAGGCGTATCGCTTACCGGTAGTGAGGCTGCAGGTGCAAGTATTGCGACAGAAGCTGGTAAGCATTTAAAGAAATCTGTTTTAGAATTGGGAGGCAGTGATGCATTTATTGTGTTGGATGATGCAGATATTGATAAAGCAGTGGAATGGGCTGTGGTAGGCAGAATCAACAACAATGGCGAATGTTGTATTGCGTCAAAAAGATTTATTGTAGTTGAGAGTATAGCTGATGAGTTCTTTGAAAAATTTAAAAATAAACTAGCTGGCTTGGTAATCGGTAACCCGATGGAAGCAGGCACACAATTAGGGCCATTAAGCAGCGAAGAAGCTGCGGTTAAAATAGCCGATCAGGTAAAGAGAGCAGAGGCTGGAGGCGCTAAAATTATATTGGGAGGCAAAAGAATGGAGCAACCGGGCGCCTATATGGAGGCTACTTTTATCACCAATATGCTGCCGGATAACCCTGTGTACTACGAAGAGTTTTTTGGTCCTGTTGCAGTTCTTTTTAAAGTTAAAAATGAACAGGAAGCTATTGATTTAGCCAATGATTCTCCATTTGGTTTAGGTGGCTCGGTATTTACAAAAGATATAGAAAGAGGCATACGGGTAGCCGATCAAATTGATACAGGAATGGTTTTTATTAATCACCCAACATGGACGCAAGCCGATTTGCCTTTTGGCGGTACCAAAGGGTCAGGTTATGGAAGGGAACTTTCTGAGTTGGGGATGTATGAATTTGTAAATAAAAAACTTATCAGGATTAGTGAATTAAGCGACCCCTTTTAATTTCGGTTTCAATAAAAAAGTAATTAAAACTAAATACTATGATACGTACTGCAAAAGCGCATTGGTCTGCCAATTTGAAAGAAGGCAAGGGCAAACTAACAACGGCAAGTAATATTCTAAATGAAACAAATTCAGAACTCCTGAATTATCGCAAATAAAAATCCATGCTTTTCATTTTTTGTCCAGGCAACTGAGCCCTGAATAAGCATCGTTGCATCGCCCTCTTGTACTTTTGGACATATAGCAGCACTTTCAATTTGCGAACTACTCTTTAATTAATAAGCAAGGGTAAGGTATTCTGAAGCTATAGTTATAAAACCCGGTTTGAAGATGGAGCAGCGGGAATAAACCCGGAAGAATTATTGGCCGCTGCACATGCCGGTTGCTTTACGATGGCTGTAGTGGCCATGCTTAGTCAAAAGAATATTATTCCAACACCCTTAAACACAGAGGCAATTTTAACAATGGAAGGTTTGAGTATAACAAAAATTCATTTGTCCATTACGGCTTCGGTACCGGGTATGAATGCTGATGATTTTACTACGGTAACAAAAGAAGCTGAAAAAAATTGTTTGATTTCAAAAGTATTGAGCATCCCAATAAGTTCTGAAGCCCATTTCAACATCGGATAGGAATTTTTTTTAAGATTATGACAACAAAGCAAATAGTTCTTTCCGGCAGACCGAATGGCAAGCCTGTGCTGGAAAATTTTCAGACAAATAATTTTGAGCTGGCCGAAATTAAGGATAGCGAAATATTGTTAGAAGCAATGTTTTTTTCTGTTGACCCCTATATGCGGGGCAGAATGAATGATGCAAAATCATATGTTCCTCCATTTGAAGTAGGAAAGCCCATTACAGGCGGTGTAGTTGCTAAAGTTCTAAAAAGTAATTCAGTCAATTTTAAAGAAAATGATATTGTTACCGGTAACCTTCCGTGGCAGCAACATTGTGTTATAACAGAAAATGGTTTATTAAAAATAGCTACATCCGTGGCACCCGCAAGTTATTACCTGGGCATTTTGGGCATGCCTGGCCTTACTGCCTATTTTGGTTTAATGCATATTGGTAAACCAAAAGCCGGCGAAACAGTTGTGGTGTCTGGTGCTGCCGGTGCGGTTGGTATTGTAGTTGGCCAAATAGCTAAACTGCAGGGTTGCCGCGTAGTTGGTATAGCGGGCAGCGATGAAAAAGTAAAATTATTAAAAGAAGAGTTTGGCTTTGATGAGGTCATCAATTATAAAACCTGTAACGATTTAAAGAAAGCGATTACTGATACTTGTCCAAAAGCAGTTGATATTTATTACGATAATGTAGGTGGGGAAATTTCTGACGCAGTTATCAGCAATATAAACTTCAATGCAAGAATTGTATTGTGCGGACAAATCGCTTTGTACAACAGTACTGAAACACCAATGGGGCCACGGCTGCAACACATGTTATTAACCCGGAGTGTATTAATGCAGGGCTTTATTATTGGCAATTATCAAAGTCAGTTTAGCGAAGGAATGGGTCAACTATCTCTTTGGCTTAAAGAAGGGAAATTAAAATATAAAGAAACGATTGTACAGGGTTTTGATAAATTACCGGCTGCATTACTGGGTTTATTTGAAGGCAATAACATTGGAAAGATGATAGTTGAAGTTTAAAATTTTAAACCAAATAAAAAATTGACAGGATGCAGATTTCCTACAGTACTTAAATATAAGGCAATGCTTACCGTAAAAAAAGAAGAGCCAATTAAACTAGCTGAGCATACACCAGAGCAACCAAAAGAGCCTTACGAAATAATGGTTGAGCAAATAGAGGCTGGTTTAAAAGAGCACCGTCGTTCTAACATCGGGCTATTTATATCTTCACTTTCTGCAGGTTTAGAGGTGGGTTTTAGCATACTGGTTATTGGTATAATTTATACACTTTTTAAAACGGAGGTAAACCCTGGTAAACTATATTTAATGATGGCATTGGTATATCCTATTGGTTATATTTTCGTAATTACCGGTCGGTCGGAGCTTTTTACAGAACATACTGTTTTGGCTACCATACCTGTACTTAACGGCGAAGCTTCGTTTAAAAGTTTATTAAATCTTTGGGTAATTATTTATGCAGGTAATTTAATTGGAGGTTACCTTTTTGGCACAATTGTTTTACAATTTAATGCGGGCACACATCTTATTTCGCTTGATTTTTTTCATTTTGTATCGCAAAAGATGATTGCTTACAGCAGCACCAATATTTTAGTTAGTAGTATAATGGCAGGTTGGCTAATGGGTACACTATCCTGGTTGCTAAGCTCGGCACAAGATACCCTTAGCCGTGTAGCAATGATATTTTTTGTAACTTTCATTATTAGCATTGCAGGGTTACACCATTGTATTGTTGGATCTATAGAAATATTTATGGCTTATTTTGCAAATGCTAACAATATAAGTGGGCTTGAGTTTTTTAAATTTCAAGCTCTTTCTACAGTAGGTAATATCATTGGTGGCGTAGTGTTGGTAGCATTGGTAAAGTATGGACATAGCAAACGAAAATAGCAAGCAGCGCATAACCCATGCTAAAGAAGCAGGGATGAAATTATAGGTATTTAAATTTTTATGATTGTATCATCACATCAGAAAGGTTGGAAAATTATTACACAGGCTCCCATAGATTGTTGGCCACAATGATTGCTTATCAATACAATATTGATTTGCCTGTAGAAATAATGGTTCCTGTTATCGTTGCTATTGCAGAGCATGATGAAGGAGTAACTGAAACACTTTCCCATCGTAACCTTACAGACGCAGGAGCTCCTAGAAACTTTACAGTGGCAGACGGGAACACGAAGACTGATTTAACGCCGTTGCTGAGCCTGATTGAGATTGGAAACTCAAAAAGCCAGTTGAACGGGTTACTCAGTTCTCTTCATCTAAAATTTTTATACGATGGCGATAAAAGAAAAACAGACAATGGATTGGATGATTTTTTGAAGGATCAGGAGCAATACCGGACCACTATTTTGAAAAATCTATATATTCATAAGAAATTTGCAGCAAGGCTTTACAGGTTCTTAGAATGGAGCGATGCGTTTTCGCTATTAATCTGTTTAGATAAAATACAACATGAGGGAAGGAAAATGGAAATTTCTAAAAGCCCGGATGGAGATATGAATACGGTGCATTACAAACCCAATAAAGATATCTGTGTGGAGCCATGGCCGTTTAGGAGTCCTTCGTTTAAAGTATTTTACGAGTATAAAATTTTAGAACAACTACAATTTACCTCAATGGAAGCGTTTAATGAAGCTTGTAAAGCTGCCAAAGTAGAACAAGCCGTGCTTACCCTGCTAAAGTAGATTTTTTGTATACTGCCATGGTTAGTTTGCTAAGAAAAATTCTATTACATACTTCGATTTCTTTTCACCTCACCCCAACTCCTCTGCTTCAGAAGAGGGGCTAAAACCTTTATTGGTGAATAGTTTCAGCGGATGACAGCCATTTTATTTTGGACAATACTAATTTTTTTTTCTTATATTTTACCGGCAGTTGTAACGAATGATAATAGGTCATAATCAAGTGGTTCTTAAGGACAAGAACCACGGCAACGGAAATAAAGAAGTAGAAACAATGATTAATAACAGACCCGTTAGAAAGTTTAATTATAAAACGCCTAATGAGGTACATTTACTAAAAACAAAAGTTGTTGCACTTATTGCTTGAACACAGCGTTTTCAACAATTGTATTTATAAATACTTCATCCATCGCCAATCACTAACGCTGTTATTTACGCAGTTTACAAAAAAGGAAAACTGATGCAGAACAGCTACAACATATTAAGCTATTGCTTAAAAACGTGCTGCTGCAATTATTGTTTACTATTATTACATAAAAGCGGAAAAATATAATTATATATTGCGTGTTGTGCTTAGGTTAATGTGTGAATGATGCAATTCTCTTTAATAAGCGTACAACACTTATCAATTTAAAGCAACCCAACTTTACAATGTTGCAGAATGGTTTGTAACAGTAAAATAATTAACATGACAAGTACACAAACACAAAACATTGTAGCCCTTGCAACAGAAAGTGCTAAAACTCTTGCAGCCGCAGTAACAGCCGCTGAACTGGTAACAACTTTGGAAGGCACTGGCCCCTTCACCGTTTTTGCCCCAACCGATGCCGCATTTGCAGCTATTCAAAAGGATGTGGACAGTCTTTTAAAACCGGAAAATAAGACCAAACTTGCCAACATACTTACCTATCATATGGTAAGTGGCAAACACATGGCAGCCGACCTTGAAGACGGTGCTGAACTTACTACTGTACAGGGTGAAAAACTAAAAGTATCGGTAAATGGGGATAAGGTAATGATTGGCGGAGCAAATGTTACTACAGCAGATGTTGATGCCTCAAACGGGGTAGTTCATTTAATTAACAAAGTGTTGATGCCAAAAATGTAAAGCCTCCAAATAATTATTTTATGCTGTAATTAATTTTTAAAACGGGAGATGGATTCGTCCGTTTTTTACTAAATAAAAAGAATTAGATGAATAGTGACAAAATTATATCACCAATCTGGAAATTAATTATCTCAGTTCTTATTTGTGAAACTACTGGTATTGTAAGTGCATTAATTGCCAATACAAGTATGAATTCCTGGTTTAACACACTCAATAAGCCATCATGGAATCCACCTGCATTTTTATTTGGGCCAGTTTGGACGATACTTTATTTGCTAATGGGAATTTCTTTGTGGTTAATTTGGAAAAGTGCCGCTCCTAAACCGGAAAAAAATAGTGCAATAAGGCTGTTTTCTTTACAGCTCTTTTTGAATTTTTGGTGGAGCATCATCTTTTTTAAATTTCATTCTGCAGTATTCGCTTTGGTTGAAATTACTTTAATGTTGATCCTGATTCTATTAACTATTATAAATTTTTCAAAGCTTTCAAAACCAGCAGCATGGCTACTTGTACCTTATATAGCCTGGGTTTCTTTTGCAACAATATTGAATTATACCATTTGGGTTTTAAACAAATAATATAGCCTAAAATTAAATCACTCCAAAGTAAAATACCGTTATCTGTTCAACAATAATTCATTGGACTTTTGACGTAGGATACAGGCAATAAATTTATTTATAAAAATGCTGTGACAATGTATTTGAAGCTACTTTAAATGATTCGTTTTTAAATACAATTTCATATTTATTATTGATAGCCCTTATGTTTGGATTGAAAAAATGCTTTTGATTATAAGGCGTAAATATTTCAATTTCACTACTGCCGTGGTTCGTGTCCGCACCAATGCTATCAAATTAGTAAAAAACCATAATGCGCATAGATTACCTTTGCACCTCACCAACATACCGCACTATGGCTTTTAAATATAAGCAAACAAAAGGGCAGACAACTACCAGGTCTGCTAAAAAAAATATTTAAGTTCATTCATAGTACCGACACTGTTTTTGCTTTCAGAGTTGACGAGGTCGACTTTACAAGGCGAGCATCTCTTTCTTTTCCAACAGTAGTTTCATTTATACTGCATCTTTTCAAAGAATCTGTTGAGTTCAATTTATCCAAAATACTTCCGCAGCTTGGTGATAAAATAGCAGGAGCCGCTGCATTTTCCGCAGCCCGTTATAAAATTAAACCCGCCTTTTTTCAGGCGCTGAATGCCCTTGTTGTTGAACACATTCAAACATTAAAACCAAAAACCTGGAATGGATATCGGCTTATTGCAGTAGATGGAAGTACGGTATCGTTACCACCATCTGCATCAATCAAAAAGTCGTTTGGCATTTTTGCTCAAACAGCCAAAGGCACCAAAACCTGTATGGCACAGGCTTTAATATGCTTTGATGTACTTTCCAACTATGTACTGGCCAGCATGATAGACAAAATGGAAACGGGCGAAAAAAGCCTGTTGAGGTTGTTGCTGCCTTCTGTAGAAGCAACGAATGCGATTTTTATTTTAGACAGGGGTTTCGGGAATTTTAGTATTTGTAAAATGTTTGACAATTTGCAACACAGGTATTGTATCCGGCTAAGTACGCAGATTTGTTCTTTTGCAAGACAGGCAATGCTGTCAGCTGAAAGCGATTTTGTAACGGAATGGAACCCCAGTGAGATGGAACGCTCAAACTGTAAAAGGCATGGGCAGGATGTAAAAGCATTACTGGTAAGAGTTAGCAAAATTATACTTGACACAGGGGAGACAGAATTACTGGTAAGCAATATTTTTGATGCAAATACTATTGATGAACCTGCAATGAAACAACTATATTTTATGCGTTGGGGTGTTGAAGAAAGCATTAAAAAATTAAAGCCCAAGATGAAGCTTGAGCATTTTGGTTGTAGGAAAATGGAAGGAGTTTATCAGGAGTTTTACGCACATATTTTTATGCTTAACATAGTTGCTATGCTGGGAAACGAAGCCCAGCAAGACATTGATATAAAAGTGAAAGATCGCAAGCATGCATATAAATACAACTGGCAAAACGCCTACCTGCATGTAAGAGACAAAATTATAGCGCTGGTTAACAATAAAAATCTGTACAGAATAATCAATAATCTTTTAAAGACGATAGCGCTATCAGTTGTTGCTGTAATTAAAGACAGGGCCTTTAGCAGAGAAAAGCAAAGCAGCAGAAAGGCAAGGCTTTTTCAATGCTATAAGTAAAATACAGCCAGCAGTTAATCAGCAATAATAAATACCAAACATCACCGGCAAACAAAATTGCCTTCCAAAAAGGGAGCAGGAATTCTTATGCAGTAAGCTTTAAAGCTTTATAACTTTCCTGAAAGTTAATGGTTAGCAAAACGACACCCAAGAACTAAAAAGCTACTAATTTGATAGCAGTGGTGAGGACACCGGACCACGGTAAGAAAGGGTTTAATTCCGCTCTTGGTCTCCTATTAAATTACTGCCACTTCATAAATTAAAGGTTCCCAGGCAGGTTTGCGTTCAATGGGCAACGGGGTTGGCAGAACCCGCCGCAATATAGCAGGGTGCTGGGTTTCCGTGCAGTGGGCTATGTGTTTTGCAAAACCCGCCGCAATTCAGAAGGGTGGTTGTATTAATCAATTTAAATAACTTTCCCTAATAACACTGAGTTCCATCGCTTTGCTGCATGGCTTTTCTTGGCGACTCGGCTGGGAACACATAAACTTGAGAACGTGCCAGAGCGGAATAAAGACAAAGCACTACTGCTCAAATGAGGAGAAGATTAAATTAATTTCCAGTTACAAAACCAATAGCTTTAAAAATTATTTGCATGGCGAAGGCCATGCTTTTTTTAATCTTTTTTTTGGGAGAATAATCAGTCGTTTTTGTGACTTATATACATTGACAGGTTTGGTCTATTAGAGTCTGTTCTTTTTTTCTCAGAACAAATCCTTTCAATCATTGTAATGCAGTAGGATTGTATTTACTAAAAATTCACAATGGTACAAGCTTATAACTTTTTAGCGTCCTGGCAACTGTTTCCTGAAAAAGGTACTTATGAAAATGGTAACAGGCCTAAGTCTGGTATTTATAAGATTGAAAGTAGCAGCAGTAAGAAAGAACTTTCAATAAGCTTAAACTGGGTAACCTTAGAAAATCATGCTTTTACATTTGAATATTTGTTTACCCCCGATGGTGAAGCATATCCTTTTACTGACAAAGATTTTGCAGAAACAGTAACAGCTGATTTTATAGATGCATTATGTCTGGAAGTAACCTTTAATAGAAATAACGAAAAGGTTCTTTCTGTTCGACACGAACTTCAGCCAAATGGATATTTAAAAGTAATACAGCAAGGTACTTCCAGCGAAGGAAAATTGTTCATCAATTCAGAAATATATCACAAGCAATTGAGTGTGGTGCCCTATTCAACCAGCGTAAGCGGTGCGGTAATAAAAGCAACAGAAGAAGGTGTTATCCGGCACAAGGCATTAACTGCAATGGAAGAGCAAACGAATATGCAGCTGGAGCAAATACGTAAACAGATCGAGTTGCTCGCAATACAGGCACAAGAGATTCAAATGCGCAAGGAATTGAGCATGATTATTTACAACGCCAAGCTCAGTTTTGTACCAGTAATAGGGCACATTTATTACCTGTACGAAAAAAAAGATGGTACACATACACTCTCACTAATTAGTCCAAAGGAATACGGAGGGGCTTCCGGGCCTTACCAGTCGTTTGTAGCACCTGTAAAATTGTTGGCAGATCATACATGGATTGAAATGTAATCGAAAATTTTCTTACAGAAAACATTGGTACATTATCATGCTCACTTTATCACAGTTCAGATCATAGATTCGTCGGCGATATACTTTACAACAAATATTGATTTTTAGACGCTCTGTTTATTTTTTTTTCTAACACATTGTGTATAACTAAATCACTAAAACATCGGCATCAAAATCCTATATTTGAAATACAATATTTCATTGAATTTTACGTAACCCGTTTTTAAGTTCATCTAAACTCAACGTACATTGACAGAAACAATTATCAATTTAGAATCTGTTAACCCGATAGAATTTTTTGGTGTTAACAATGGCAAACTCGATATCCTAAAAAAGAAATTCCCCCTTCTAAAAATCCTAAGCCGGGGTACACAGGTAAAATTGAGTGGTTCACCCGAACAAATAGTAGATGCCAAAGAAAAGATTGACCTCATTGTGCAATATATCGAACGTAACGGGCACATGAGTGAAAATTACTTTGAACAAATTTTAGGGGGCGACGACCAGCAAGCAGTAGATAATTTTATTGACCGAAACCCTAACGATGTGTTGGTATTTGGGCCCAATGGCAAAACCGTAAGGGCACGTACCGCTAATCAAAAAAGGATGGTATCAGCCGTTGATAAAAATGATATTGTATTTGCAATTGGTCCTGCAGGTACAGGTAAAACATATACTGCAGTTGCGTTGGCAGTAAGAGCGCTAAAAAACAAATCTGTAAAGAAAATTATTTTAACAAGACCAGCAGTGGAAGCGGGCGAAAATTTAGGGTTTTTACCGGGCGATCTAAAAGAGAAAATTGATCCATATCTGCGTCCTCTTTATGATGCATTGGATGATATGATACCTGCCGATAAATTAGGGTATTATATGACAACACGTACCATTGAAATTGCCCCTTTGGCTTACATGAGAGGCCGTACATTAGATCATGCTTTTATTATTTTAGATGAGGCTCAAAATACCAACGATGGACAGTTGAAAATGTTTCTTACCCGTATAGGAGCCAATGCCAAAGCCATTATTACAGGTGATCCAACTCAAATTGATTTACCCAAAAACATGCGCAGCGGTATTGATAAGGCACTCCGCATTTTAAAAAATGTAGATGGTATAGCACACATTGAATTGGATGAAGAAGATGTGGTTAGACACAAGTTGGTAAAGGCAATAATAAAGGCATACGATAAGGATAAAGAAAATGATCCCGGATTTGAAAGAAGAGGCTGATATGGGGATGTTAAAAATAAATAGTAAGAGGCAACAGTTGCCTCTTTTTTTGTGCAGTTGCCTACCTGTTTCTTAACCTGATTTTTAAAAAGAAAAACATGTAAACATGAAAATAAATCTACTTTTGAAGAACAAAAAAAGTTATGAAAAAATTATTAGTGGCATTTTCTGTGGCCGGTGTAATGGTATTAACGGGCAGCTGTAATAGCAGTAGTAACTCAGGGGGTAATCCCAAAGCCACTTTATTTGCCTTTTTTGATGCAATGACTAAAAAGGACATGGAAAGCGTGAGGAAATTAACCACATCCGAAAGCAAAGGAATGATCGATATGATGCAGATGGGCATGAGTATGGCAAACGATAATTCAACATTTGCAAATTATGATAGGGTGAATATGGAAATTGGAGACGCTGTAATTAATGGAGACGAGGCGACTGTTGTTACAAAAGAAAAAACTTCTGGCGAATTGGTGACCTTTTCTTTAAAAAAACAAGAAGGAACCTGGAAAGTAGCTTTTGATATGGCAAGTATGATGCAAATGGCTACCGACAAAATGAAAGAGAAGGGAGTGAGTGCCGACAGTTTAAAGATGATGATGAATGAAATGAACAATTTGAATATGGACAGTTTGCAAAAAGTATTGAAAGAAGGAATAAACGCCCTTGATTCTTCAAAGTAAGTTTGGCAAAGCTGTTAGAAATATGATTTTCATATTTTAATAAAAAGCATTCTCGGAAAAGGATGCTTTTTATTTTGCATTAAATAAAGATGTTTAACTTTAATTATGAATCGTAGAATAGGCCTAATAATTTCCTGTGTACTGTTGTTTGCAGGATGCAGTAGTAAGAAGGAACTACCCAATACGGATATTGAAGTAGCCAAAGCTTTTGTAAAATATGTATTGGAAAATAATTTTAACGAGGCATCTACCTTGGTTACAAATGATGCTGCCAATAACAGTTATTTAAAACAACTTGAAAATAGCCAGCAGTCAAAATGGTCGAAAGAAGAAGCGGAACAATACAAAAATGCAGATGTCATCATCTTCGAAGTAAGTAATGTTAATGATACCATTTCCATAATAAATTATGCAAACAGTTTCAAGGTGCAGGAAAAGAGTAAAGTAAAAGTCGTAAAAATTAATGGCCAGTGGATGGTAGATTTGAAATATACGTTTTCCAGAAATCTCTAACCAAATTTCTACATGATAAAGAACTTCTTATTAATTGGTTTGGGAGGCGGTATTGGCAGCATGTGCAGGTATTCGGCCAGTCTGCTTTTGTTGAATAAATCGTTTCCGATAGCCACCTTATTAATAAATATTACTGGCAGCTTTATCATTGGTTTGGTGGCAGCTTATGCATTAAAAAACGAATGGTTTGCTGCCAATTGGAAACTGTTTCTTGCAACAGGCATTTGCGGAGGGTTTACTACATTCTCTGCATTTTCGCTGGAAAATATACAATTGTTGCAGCAAGGAAAATATTTGTGGTCGTTGTTATATATTACAACAAGCATTGTAATCGGCTTAACTGCCACTTTTTTCGGATATAAATTAATGCTATTAAATTAATCATAAAATAAACTACAACAATCATGTACGTATTGCACCCTTGGCATGGCGCCCATTATGGTGATAAATCACCTGAAAAAGTAAACGCACTTATTGAAATATCTCAGGGATCCCGGGCTAAGTATGAAATAGATAAAGCCACCGGGTTATTAATTTTAGACAGGGTTATTTATTCTTCTTTCCACTACCCGGTTAATTATGGTTTTATTCCGCAAACATTGGGAGAGGATGGTGATCCATTGGATATACTGGTTATCTGTAGTGAAAGTATTCAGCCTTTGTGCCTGGTTCAGGCAACGGTTATCGGCAACATGCAAATGATTGATAATGGTGAAAAAGATGATAAAATTATTGCTGTTGCTACCGAAGATCCAACAGTAAATCATTTTACCAATGTAAATGAGTTACCCAAGCATTTTGTAGCAGTATTAAAAAATTATTTTGAAAACTACAAAGTATTAGAAAACAAACTGGTGGAAATTGATGAATTCCAGGATAAGGAAGCTGCCTACCTTGTTATTAATAAAGCTATTGAGTTTTATACCGCTACTTATCCCAAAAAATAACTGTACTTAAAATATATGAAAATGGATATCCAGACGATATTGATAGTAATACTGATAGGTATTGCAGCCGGAATGCTCGGGGGGCTTGTCGGTGTGGGTGGGGGCATTATCATAGTTCCTTCACTTATATTTTTCCTTGGATTTTCCCAACATTCGGCACAGGGTACTTCTCTTGGTTTAATTTTATTACCGGTTGGTATACTAGGTGTGTTGCAATATTATAAACAAGGACATGTTGATATAAAAGTAGCCTGTATACTTGCCGTTGGTTTTTTGGCAGGTAATTATTTTGGGAGCAAAGTGGCATTGAGTCTTTCGGAACAGACAGTAAAAAAAGCATTTGCTGTTTTTATGATTATCGTGGCAGTTAAGATGTTGGTTTTTGACAAAAAAGTAGCAGAAAAGCACCCGGTTACTAAGCTTGAAAAACTAGCAGATAAAACTACCTAAAAAAATTCAACTTAAAAAAGCTCAGGGCATTGCGTAACAGTGTCCTGAGTTTTTATTTTAGACGCTTCCTAATGTTTAGGTATTTATAGGCTCAGCCGAACATCTAAACCATTCTAACTAATTATTGGAGACTGATTTTTAAGCAATGTAGTTAGTAAGCCAACAATAAGCCAGTCAATTCTTCCATCTTGCCCGTTCCTGCAATTTCTTTTCCTTATTTAACAAACGTAGGTTACTGTCAATCTGTCCGCAGTATAGCTTAAATACCTATTTTTGCAGTCAATTTTTATGATGGAACTGTTACAAACGCTCAATACCAAACAACACGATGAAAGGAGGCAGGGAGAGGCGTTTTCGCCAAATACCGTATTAGAAACGCCTTTTAAAAAGCACTTTTATATTGAAAGTTATGGCTGTGCAATGAACTTTGCAGATAGTGAAGTGGTGGCAGCTATTTTGCAAAGTAATGGTTTTGGTGCCACCAAAATTCTGGAGGAAGCAGACCTTGTTTTGGTTAATACCTGTTCTATCAGGGAAAAGGCAGAAGCTACCGTTCGTAAAAGATTAACAGAATTTCGTAAATTAAAAAAAGCTAACCCGGGAATGCTTGTGGGTGTTTTGGGTTGTATGGCGGAACGGCTTAAAGAAAAATTTTTGCAGGAAGAAAAATTGGTTGACTTAGTGGTTGGTCCGGATGCATACCGTACTTTACCGGGTTTGATACAGGAAGCAGAAACAGGCCAAAAAGCAGTAAACGTGTTGCTAAGCCGGGAAGAAACGTATGCAGATATTGCTCCAGTAAGGCTCAACAGCAATGGCGTTAATGCTTTTGTAAGTATCATGAGGGGCTGTAATAATATGTGTTCATTTTGTGTGGTTCCTTTCACAAGGGGCAGAGAGCGAAGCAGGGATGCCAATAGTATTATAGAGGAATGTGTCGATTTAGTCAACAACGGTTACAAAGAGGTTACTTTACTTGGGCAAAACGTGGATAGTTATTATTGGACAGCCTCCCCCAACCCCTCCAAAGGAGGGATTTATGAAGCGCCTGTAACCTTTGCAAAGTTGCTGGAGAGAGTTGCGTTGATCAATCCTTTGTTAAGGGTTCGGTTTTCTACTTCTCATCCCAAAGATATTACCGATGAGGTGCTTTTTACCATTGCCAAATATGATAATATCTGTAATTATATTCACCTGCCGGTACAAAGCGGCAGCAGCAGGGTATTGCAAATGATGAACCGGACTTATACCAGGGAATGGTATATAGCCAAGGTAAACAGGATAAGGGAAATTATACCAGACTGTGGTTTATCTACCGATATGATTACGGGTTTTTGTACAGAAACGGAAGAAGACCACCAGCAATCACTCAGTCTGATGGAATATTGTAAATACGATCTCGCCTATATGTACTTTTATAGTGAAAGGCCGGGAACCCTTGCTGCCAGGCGCTTTAAGGATGATGTGCCTGAAGAGGTAAAAAAGAGAAGATTGCAGGAGATGATTGACTTATATCGGGGACATTCCTTGGCCAGCATGCAAAAAGATGTAGGAAAAACTTTCAACGTATTAATAGAAGGTGCTTCCAAAAAAAATGCCGACCAGTTATATGGAAGAAACGATCAAAACAAAGTGGTTGTTTTTCCTAAAGGCACGCAAAAAAAAGGCGAATACGTATTTATTAAAGTGAGTGCATGTACGGCGGGAACGTTATTGGGAGAAGTTGAATAAATAGTAAACCAAAGAGTTGAACAGGAAATCAGTTTTCTAAAAAATCGAAATAATTATTTTTTTTCGATTTTTAATAACTGAATATGAATTATATAAAAATTAACCCTGTTTTAAACAGGAAATTGTATACTTTTTAGCGCATTAATAATGGATTTACAATCAATCAAAAACAGATTTGCCATCATTGGTAATTCAACAGCTCTTAATCATGCACTAAATGTGGCCACACAGGTAGCCAACACCGATTTAAGTGTATTGATAAATGGAGAGAGTGGCGTTGGTAAGGAGGTATTCTCACAAATAATTCATGCACTTAGTGCCCGAAAGCACAATCCGTTTATTGCGGTAAACTGCGGCGCCATTCCAGAAGGCACCATCGACTCTGAATTGTTTGGTCACGAAAAAGGTTCTTTTACCGGGGCCTTTGATAGCCGCAAGGGTTATTTTGAAACAGTAAGTGGCGGTACTATTTTCCTGGATGAAATTGGTGAATTACCCTTAGGTACCCAAGCCCGTTTATTAAGGGTACTGGAAACAGGCGAATACATCCGGGTGGGTAGCAGTAAAGTTCAAAAAACAGATGTTAGGGTAATAGCAGCAACTAATAGAGAACTGCTTGAATTTGCCCAGTCAGGTAGGTTTAGAGAAGATTTATATTACCGTTTAAATACAGTGCCTATCAGGGTTCCGGCATTAAGAGATAGAAAGGAAGATATACCGCTGTTGTTTAGGAAATTTGCCGCCGACTTTGCAGATAAATACAAGACTACGCCTGTACAACTCGATGATGATGCCAAAAAATTATTGATGAATTACACCTGGCCAGGCAATGTAAGGGAGTTGAAAAATATTGCAGAACAGATGTCTGTGCTATCTACCAATAAATTAATTAAGGCAGGCGAACTGCAACAGTTTTTACCGGAAAATAATTTCAACAGATTGCCGGTATTGGTAAGTGGAAAAGGTGCCGTATCGCACCAGGAATTTGCCAACGAAAGAGAGATATTATACAAGCTATTTTTCGACATGAAAAAGGATGTAACCGAATTGAAGAAAATGTTTTTTGATCTGTTACAAAATCCTTCGCTGGCGCAACGTATACCTGTATACAATAACCTAGATACAATGTTACCCGAATATAATAATAAACCTTCAGTATCCGGCCCAAATTACGGACAGTCCAACCAGCCGGTTTATATCAACCAAAATGGCGAAGACATTCATCATTTGGATGCTGTGGAAGAATCGCTGAGCATCATGGATAAAGAGAAAGAACTTATCATAAAAGCATTAAAAAAACACAGAGGTAAACGCAAAGATGCATCTGCAGATTTGGGTATTAGCGAAAGAACTTTGTACAGGAAATTAAAAGAATATGATATTGAGGAATAATCACTACTGTGCTGATGAAATACAAATTATAAAAGTCAAAAAAAGAGACACTGTTGAAATGATAATATTTTCTGGTATTAAGTTTAGTGGCAGTAAAAAAGCAGTACGGTTAATTGGCGGTATACTGCTGCTGTTTATTTTTTCTTTTGCTACCTGCAAATACTCTTTAAAAGATACTTCTCCCATTCCGGAGGAAATAAAAACGTTCCGGGTTAATTATCTGGAGAATAGAGCCCGTTATATAAATCCACAGCTTAGCCCACAGATTACCGAAAGGGTAAAACAGAAGATTATTGGTAATACCAGGCTTCGGCAAACCAACGATGACAATGCCCATTACGACATTAGCGGTTATGTGTCTGACTACACCGTTACCACCACCGGTATTTCCGGCAATACGCCCAGCAACAACCGTTTATCAGTGTCGTTTCACCTTATTTTTAAAAATAATCTTGATGAGAAAAAAAATTTTGAAACTGATTTGTCCAATACTTTCGATTTTAATGCCAACAAATCACTTTCTGAAGCTGAAAGTGGACTGAATGAAGATATCATTAAGAATATTGTAGATGCTATTTTTAATAAAATATTTTCCAACTGGTAAATCAGTGCTCGGTTTAAAATAGATAATGGAAATGTAAATGCGCAGGGCTTAAATTTTGACCAGTTATCATCCACCATTTACACTTAACTTAACACTTGTTTAAAGGCTTAAAACGGAAAGCTTTTTTTAATTTAGATTTGATTTATGGATAATTACAACCAGCTTTTTCAATCCATCTTTAAAAAAGAAATGGGTGCAATCGATACCCTTGATATAGTAGAAGATACAACAGCAACTTACCCGTATTTTACGCCAGCTCAATTTTTCCTGCTATATCTGTCCGATAAAGAATCTCCTGCTTATGTAGCGCAGGCAAAAAAAACCGGAATACTCATTAATAACAATTACTGGCTCAATTATTTGCTTTTAGCGCCTGGTGACAATAAAGAAGTAGCTGCACCGAACGAAGTTTCGGGTAATATCGAAACAATAGTTACCCAATGTGACACGGATGAACCCGGTTCTATTATTAATGATGCAGCTGCACAGAATGAACTGGAGGCAAATGCTTTATTAAGTGAGCCTTTTGTTATAAATGAAGAAATAATAATTATTTCAGAAGGTACAGATCAGCAACTGCAGGAAGCTATTGAAATACCCCAAGCCATTAATAGTGTTGATGAAAGGGATCAAACCCATGAATTATCACCTGCAGCACCAGCCGATGTTATTCTGGTTGAAGATTTAATGCTGGATCAATCTGTTATGCAAGAGGTGGTTGTAGAAGATGAATTGGCTGAAGACTTTGGTTCATCAACAAACGATACGGAAGTGGCTGAAATTAAAGCGTCTACCGAAGAGATTGTTTCTGTTACAGAAGCGCAACAGCCGACAGATGTAAATATTGTATTAACTGATGAAACAGCCGTAACAAATAATATTGAAAATGAAGCGCCTTTACATATTCCTTTTAATATTAGCAAGGAGCCGGTAACAGAAGACAGCATTACTTTTGAGCCGCTGCATACGTCAGATTATTTTGCCAGCGTAGGTATTAAACTTTCCGAAGAAGCCAAGCCGGTAGACAGGCTCGGACAACAAATGAAAAGTTTTACCGAATGGTTAAAAACAATGAAAAAGATACATGCAGATCAATTTGCAGAAACCGGCAGTGCGCCTCAATCTGCGGCACAAACAAATGAGCAGCATATCCAGCAATTGGCAGAAGCATCCAATAAAGAAGGTGATGTAGTAACCGAAGCCATGGCCGATGTGTTGGTACAGCAGGGAAGGGTAGGCAAAGCCCTGGCGGTACTTGAAAAATTAAGTTTGCTCAATCCCGGTAAAATCGCTTACTTTGCCGCCAAAATTAATCAATTAAAAGAGCTGTAATATGTTAGTGTTATTTGGAATTTTAGTAATCCTGTCCTCGTTAATATTGGGTTTGATTGTTTTAGTGCAAAACCCTAAAGGTGGTGGTTTATCAGGTACATTTGGCGGTGTTGGCAACCAGTTAATGGGTGTAAAGCAAACAACCGATGTATTGGAAAAAGGTACCTGGATATTTGCCGGTATTGTAGGTTTATTGTGCGTATTGTCTCCGTTGTTTATCCCAAAAAGCGAAGGTGCATCTTCAAAAAATGATGAGTTGATTAACAGGGCCCCGGCATCTGTTCCTTCAACAAATCAAAATACAGTTCCTTTGCCTGGCGCCTCTACAGATTCGCCTAAATCAAAGTAAGTAATTAAGTGTACATAAATTTATTACCTCGTCAAATTGTGGCGGGGTTTTTTATTTTAATTTGTATATAATTGCTATAAAATAAATAGTTGTTCTCTTGAAAAAATTTTTCACTATTTCCTTCCTGGTTATTTTGCTTGCCGCTGCGTTGATGGCATGGTGGACGTTTGGACCAAGTACTACTTTTACAGAATCAAAAAAAAGTTTTTACATTAAGGCCGGCAGCAATTTCAATAAAGTAGAACGGGATTTAGAAAAGTTTGGTTTTGTAAAACACAACCGCACTTTTAAAATTATTTCAGAGCTTTTTAAGTACAATCAAAGCATTAAGCCTGGAAGATTTGTGTTTGAGAAAAATGCCAGCATCTATACTATTTTTAGAACACTCCGATCTGGCAGGCAAACTCCGGTAAACCTGGTAATTACCAAACTGCGGACAAAGGAAGACCTGGCAGAAAAAATATCAAACAATTTTGACAGTGATTCCCTGGCTGTAATTACCTATTTAAACAGCAACGATTCGTTGGCCAATTATAACCTTGATAGTAACACGGTAATGACGGCAATTATTCCTAATACCTACAGCATACTTTGGAACACTTCCTTCCCAAAAATTTTCAAAAAACTATTCTATGAACAGCAGAAATTCTGGAATGAAGATCGTGTAAAAAAAGCTGTTGCTCTTCATCTTACAAAAGCGCAGGTATATACCCTGGCAAGTATTGTAGAAGAAGAAACGAATATGGAAAAGGATAAAGGAAAGATAGCCAGTGTTTATATTAATCGTATGCAAAAAGGTATGCGGCTTGGTGCGGACCCAACAGTAAAATTTGCCATGAAAAATTTTGCTTTAAAAAGAATCTATCAAAAATACTTAATCTTTCCATCGCCTTACAACACCTACCAGGTAAGCGGTTTGCCGCCGGGGCCCATTTGTACGCCGTCTCAAAAAACCATAGACGCTGTATTGAATGCCCCTACTACCAACTACCTGTACTTTGTTGCTAAATCGGATTTCAGCGGCTACTCCAACTTTGCTGAGACCTACCCCGAGCATTTAAGTTTTGCGAAGGCCTACCAGGCAGCATTAGATACTTTAATGAAAACGAGGAGCCAGTAAGTTTGATTAGTATCATTGCTATCTGTTGTGAAAATAAATAATTAATTAGCTGGAAATATTTCAACTTCATTTAATCAATTGAATAAACTAGAACGCATTATATTAACCCGAACTCCCGTAGCATTTATACTGCGTAAAACCAAGTTGATCTACCTGCCTGGTTTTGAAGGTGTGCCTTTGTATGATGTGATGGTTTTTTTTTACGTGCAGGTAAAAACCATTGGACTTACGGAAAGGGCTTCAGCTATTTCCTACAATTTTATCATGGCAATACCACCTTCATTTCTTTTTTTATTTACATTAATTCCCAACCTGCCTTTCGTTTCAAAGCGAAGCATTAAAGAGCAACTGCATGGATTAATTATTGATGTAGTGCCTGCAAAAGTTCATAACGTAAACCTGATAAAATTTGTAGACTCTTTCCTGGATGATTCTAAAATTGGGTTGTTATCTTTTGGGTTGGTATTAGCATTGTTTTTTGCCTCTAATGCAATGATGGGGCTAATGCAGTCTTTTAATAAAAATTATATCGGATTCGAAAAACGCAAAGGCTTTTTTCACGACAGGATTGTAGCAATCAGGCTAACATCCCTGCTGTTTTTATTGTTATTGGGCTGCTTAATTACGCTTATTACGCAGGGGGCAGTTTTAAAATTAATGGGCGTAACAAGTGCTGTAGTAAGAGAAATAATTTTTTATGTAAGATGGGTATTTATTGTGGGACTTATTTTTTACAGTATCGCATTCATTTATAAGTTTGCTCCGGCTGTACACAAGCGCTGGAAGCTTGTTTCGCCGGGAGCTATTGTGGCTACCTTCTTAAGTATTATGGCAACATTGGGGTTTAGTTACTTTGTAAACAACTTTGGCCGCTACAATGCGTTGTATGGCTCTATCGGAACCATTATGGTGCTGATGGCATTAATTTACATTAACTCATTGGTATTGTTGATCGGGTTTGAGCTGAACGTAAGCATCAAGTCGTTACAGAGTATTGCCGAACAAAGGCAAAGAAATGAAAAAAATAAAACTGAATGAGCAGTTTTCTACTTTGTGCATTACCTCCTTTAAATTAACTTCGCCCACAGAAAAAAGGTTTGATTAAAATTAATCCCAACATTTAAATGGACCCGATTCATTAACATTAAGACTGGGAGTGGGCGTATTAAGAATTTGACAGGGTTTCTACAACAGGGAGATTTATAATTACCGGTACCTGTTAGTTCACTTGTTTTAGTTTGATCAATAAAGAACTAAACGTACAAGAGGGCGATGCAAGGATGTAAAATTGAAAAACAACTGTTTGGCCCCCAATTTTTTTTATGCCTGCAGCGATACTAAAGCATCATTAATAAATTAAAAATTATAAATCATAAATCATGGCATACGACGTAATCGTTCTTGGCAGTGGCCCCGGTGGATATCCAGCGGCAATTAGAGCTAGCCAGTTAGGTAAAAAAGTAGCAATAATAGAAAAGGAAAGTCTGGGTGGCGTTTGCCTCAACTGGGGTTGTATTCCTACCAAGGCTTTGTTGAAAAGCGCACAGGTATATGAATATGCCAAGCATGCTGCTGATTATGGCATTACTGTGCAGAACCCTACACACAATTTTGAGGGAGTTGTAAAACGCAGTCGGGGTGTTGCAGATAAAATGAGTAAGGGCGTTCAGTTTTTAATGAAAAAAAATAAGATTGATGTGATAATGGGCTATGGCAGATTAATAGCTCCGGGAAAGATAGAAATTACGGCTGCAGACGGAACTAAAAAAACGGAGGAAGCTAAAAACATCATCATTGCTACAGGCGGCAGGGCAAGGCAATTACCCAGTATTCCGATTGATGATGTAAAAATTGTTGGTTACAGGGCAGCAATGGTATTGCCTGCACAGCCAAAAAGTATGATCATTTGCGGTAGCGGCGCTATAGGCAGTGAGTTTGCCTACTTCTACAACAGCATGGGCACTAAAGTTACCATTGTGGAATTTATGCCAAGAATAGTTCCGGTAGAAGATGAGGATATCAGCAAAGAGTTGGAGAAGCAATACAAAAAACAAGGTATCGACATAATGACCAACAGTGAAGTGCTGAGTGTAGATATTAGCGGCCAAGGAGTTAAAGCAACAATAAAAACACCCACCGGAGAAATTACGTTGGAGGCTGATGTTTTATTAAGTGCAGTGGGTGTAGTAGCCAATATTGAAGATATAGGATTGGAAGCATTGGGTATTAAAACCGAAAAAGGAAAAATTATTGTTGATGCATTTGGCCAAACGAGTGTAGCTGGAATTTATGCTATTGGTGATTGCACACCCGGACAAGCATTGGCACATGTGGCTGCTAAAGAAGGCATCAATGCAGCTGAACATTTAAGTGGTCACCACCCGGAACCAATCGATTACAATAACATACCCGGCTGTACGTATTGCTCTCCCGAAATTGCTTCGGTAGGTTATACAGAAAAAGCGGCAAAGGATGCAGGATTCGAAATTAAAGTGGGTAAGTTTCCTTTTATGGCTAGTGGAAAAGCAAGTGCAGCCGGTGCCACTGAAGGATTTGTAAAAGTGATTTACGATGCTAAATACGGTGAGTTTTTAGGTTGCCATATGATTGGTATGAACGTGACTGAAATGATTGCAGAAGCAGTTGTTGCCCGTAAACTGGAAACAACCGCCCATGAAATTTTGAATGCTATTCATCCGCATCCAACTATGAGCGAAGGCTTGAAAGAGGCTACTGCTATGGCTTATGGCGAAGCAATAGATGTTTAAATAAACAGGTTTTACAATATTAAAAAAGGATTACAGGGCAACCTGTAATCCTTTTTTAGTTTATGCGTTAAATATTTTTCAGGAATTTATTTACCAAATACCTGTTTTAAAATACCGGTTACCTGTGCAGCAGGGTCTTTGCGGATTAGCTGCTCCTGCAGGCGGATATTATAAAATAAACCAGACAATGCTTTTTCGGTTACATAGGCTGTAAGGTCGGTGTTTACAGGCTTGCCTGAAAACATATTGTATTTTGAAAACACATCTTTCCAGTATTTGGTGGCATCTGTTTTTACCAATGACGCTTCAATAACCGGTCTGAATTTTTCAGTAAGTTCGGCAGTAGTTGTTTGTTGCAGATAGGTGGTGGCGGCAAAATCTCCGCCCTGTAATATTTGCAAGCCATCTGTAACCGTCATGTTTTTGATGGAGTTCCAGAAAATATTTCCCACGCCATTTGCTGCATCTTCGGCAGCCCTGTTCATAGAAAGGACCGTTTTATCTACCAGTTTACCCATACCTACATTGCGTAAAGTTTGCTCAACTTGTTTTGCTTCTTCCGGCATCAAAATTTTTATGGCTATATCTCCAAAAAAACCATCTGCTTTGCTTAGTTTTTTGGTAGAGCTATCGGTACCAACTCTTAAGGCTTCTTTAAGTCCGCTGATGATGTCATCATTGCTAAGCCCTTTACCGGTGCTGCCTTTGCTGATACCTTTTGTAACCTGGTCGAATAAACTTTTTTTGGTGCTGTCTTTTTTGCTTGTTTTATCAAACAAACCTTTAATGTCCTGTGCCTTCAATGTTGATAAACCAGCGAAAATTGCGAGGGTGAAAAGGTATAAGGTTTTCATGTCTTTTAAAAATGATTTTAGTTGTAGTTGAGAGAAAGTGTTTTAGGCCCGGTTTAAATAACAGTTGTGTCTTTGTGCAATAAAAACAAAATTAATGCCGTGAGGATTAATACTGCTCAATAAGTTTTTATCTTTAAGCACTTTAACAAAACAGGTAGTATGCCGCAAATTTCAATTTGGGAAAAAGAGAGCTTCTTTGCCCCGCAGGACGTGATTATTATTGGCAGCGGCTTTGTAGGTTTATGGAGCGCTTTACAATTAATTCTTCAACATCCACAAAAAAAAATTACCGTTTTGGAACGGGGTTTTATACCTACAGGTGCAAGCACCCGAAATGCCGGTTTTAGTTGTTTTGGCAGTCCTTCGGAATTAGTGGAAGACGTTGCCTCAATGGGGGAAACCAACATGTGGAAGCTGGTTGAAATGCGCTACAAAGGCATACTGGAAATAAGAAAGTATTTCAATAACATTGAAATAGATTATGATGCTTCCGGAGGGTATGAATGTTTTACAAAAGACTCTGCAGACTGGCAAAAAAGTATTGCCAATCTCGATTGGCTCAACAATGGGCTTGAGGATATTACCGGTGAGAAAAATCTTTTTACTGTTGATAATGAAAAATTGGCCAGTTTTGGGTTCGAGGGATTTGAACATTTAATGGCCAATAAACTGGAGGGAGGGGTTCATTCGGGAAAATTTGTGCAGGCGTTGCTACGAAAAGTTCAAAGCCTGGGTGTGCAGGTACTTACAAACATCGAAGTGCTCGACTACGTTGAAAGTGGCCTGCATATATTCATTCACACAAATCAGTCTGTAGATTTTACCTGCAGCCAGCTGCTGTTGTGTACCAATGCTTTTACTAAAAAGTTGTTGCCGCAAATTGATATCAAACCATGCAGGGGGCAGGTATTTGTTACGGATGCCATACCTGGTTTAGCAATGAAAGGAACTTTTCATTTTGATAACGGCTACTATTATTTTAGAAACCTGAACGATCGGTTGTTGATTGGTGGTGCCAGAAATAAAGCCTTTGATGCTGAAACAACCACCGACATGCAAACAACAGAAATAATACAGGCGGAACTGGAAGCATTTGTTTGCCGGCATTTGTTGCCACACACAACCTTTTCAATTACCGACAGGTGGGGTGGTATTATGGCCATGGGTAGCGAGAAATTGCCGATCGTTCAGCAATTAAGCGACCATGTATTTTGTTGCGTGCGCATGAGCGGAATGGGCGTTGCATTGGCGCCAGTGGTAGCAGCGCAGGTGGCCGATTTGATGAATGGTGTAGCAATAAAATCCTGACTTCTCTGATCAATATGAATTGGGTTGAGATAACCAATTGCATTAAAAAAGCCGGATCACTTTGAGCCGGCTTTTTTATTATTTCAATGTATGTCTTTATTCTTCTAAGGAAATAGGATAATCATACAAGGCATCGTAGCCGGGATAAAAACCGCTGATGGTAATTGATTTTGAACTGCCAATAGCTTTTTCTAATTCGTCAACATTTTTCACATCCTTATCATTTACTTTAACAATGATAAAACCATCCCTCATTCGGGTTTGATCTTTCATTGCGCCATCATTTAGTTTTTTAACAATAACCCCACCGCTAACACCAAATTCTTTAGCCTTTTTATTATCAAGATTTGCAAAATCTGCACCTAATTTTTGTAGAAGTGCATTTTCTTGTTTTACGATATCAAAAGTGCCAATATTATTTTTTAAAGTGGCAGAAATGGTATTGTCCTTTCCGTTTCTGGAATATAGAACCGAAACTTTATCGCTGGGTTTGTACTTCGTAACCAGTTCCTGTAATTCGGATGGTAAGGTTACCGCAATGCCATTTACAGATTTTATGATATCACCTTTTTTAAGGCCAGCATCAGCAGCAGCACTACCGGCGGCAACACTGGTAATTACAAGTCCATCGCCGTTGTAAGTCAAACCCATCTTTTCTTTTTGCTCTTCCGGAAGATCGTTTGTATTGTACGTAGACACGCCAAGGTAACCTCTTTGCACACTGCCATATTTTATTAAATCATTTACTACTTTTTTTACTATGTTTACGGGTATTGCGTAAGAGTAGCCAGAGTAGTAACCGGTAGGAGAAGCAATAGCAGAATTAATTCCAATTAAAACACCATCCGTGTTAATTAATGCTCCACCACTATTGCCCTGGTTTACAGCCGCATCTGTTTGTATAAAAGATTCAACAGCAGAGTTGGTTTTAGTGCTTTTATTTAAACCAAGACTTCTTGATTTGGCGCTGATAATCCCTGCAGTAACAGTCGTTTCTAAATTCAATGGATAACCAAGTGCCAAAACCCATTGGCCAATTTTTACGTCATCAGAATTACCATACAATATAAATGGCAAACTGGCGGCATCAATTTTTATCACAGCTAAATCGTAGGCAGGATCCCTGCCAATAACTTTGGCGGTGTAAGATTTTTTGTTGCTAAGCGTTACAGTAAGTTCATCTGCATTTTCCACCACATGATTGTTGGTTACAATGTAGCCATCTGCACTAATGATAACGCCGGAGCCAGATGCCTTTTGCTCTGGCACATAACCGCCACCATTGCCTCTGCCAAAAAACTGGTTAAAAACATCATCATCAAAAAGATCGCTGAACGGGTTAGATGGACGCTGCGAACGAGGTAGATTATTGCTTACCTGCTTGGCATTTGTTTTTGTTTTTATGTGCACGACTGTGGGCAATGCCGCCGCGGCAGGTTGGGTAAAATCAATGGCGCCCGCAGGAATATTATTATCATTTAGGCCCGTCAATTTATAGTTAGAAGGGATAACGCCGTTTTGCTGGCCGGCATACATGTTTTCGTTTTTTACATATTTACCATAAGTCCAAACTACAGCAAAAGCAGTAATAGCACTGATAGCAATGGTGGCTAGTAATTGTTTTAGTTTCATCTGATGTTGATTTTATAGTTTTTAGTTAAGCTGTTTAAAAAAGATAAGAACTCAATTTTTATGCCTTTCTATACAAAGTAACGATGCCCTGACAAAATGATATTTACCAACCGGCACCTTTAACAATTAATTAGTAAGGCTTTCGTACATCGTTTACAAAATTAATAAAAACTTCATTGTGTCAATGCCGTCTGCATAATCTGACAGGCCGGGTTGCTGCGCTTTTCCAAAAGGAATATCCACACCAACAATACACTGTAGATCGTTATTTTGTTTTAGCAAATCAAGGGTATTTTGCCAGTTGATATAAAAACTATAATTCAATTGGCTGATGGGAGAAAACAACAAATCATTTTCTACCAGCAAGGTGGCTTCATTGGTCATATAAAACCGGGTATTCATAATCTGAATAGATAAATTATAGTCGTAGTTGTTTCTGTATTTGTGGTGGTCAGCGAAATAAAGGTATTGGTGAAATGATTTCAACAGCGGCACAAAATCATATCCTTCCGGTACAAAAATTTTTGTGACATTTCTGCAACCCAATCCAAAAAAAACATGAATATCATCTGCCAGTTTTTCAAGTTCGGCTACCGTTTCATTGCCGGTTAAAATGGCTGCAGACGTTCTATTGCGGCGAATGATACTGGGGTATTTGCCAAAATAATAATCAAAATACATTGCGCTGTTATTGCTGCCGGTGGCAATATAAGCATCGCAGCCTTTAATTATAGGGGCAAAGGAAATTGAGTTTTGCAAAATGGGTTCCCAACTATACATTTTTTGAACAAGATGTTTGAGTAATACTTCGTCTTTACCTGATAATTTGATGGTTTGAGTATGACCGCTGATAAATACGCTTAAAAAATCATGGAAGCCCACCAATGGGATATTACCAGCCATCACAACGCCTACATTTTTTGGGATGATGTTATCATCTAATGAATATTGTTTTATCCAGGCCAACAATTTGTCTGGCTGTAAAAAGTGCTCAATAATATTGTTGACAGACAAATCGATAAACTCCGGTGTAAACCAACCATTTTTTTGATAAGCTTGTATTTTTGCTTCCTGCCATTCTGCTGTATTTTGTAATAAATATTCTTTTAATCTGTCTAATATTTCAATCCTATTTTGTAATTTCATCACTATAAACTTATTTTGTATTCAAATTTCGTTATTCCTAATTTCTAAATCAAAAGTAATGGCTATTAAAATAACAGACGAATGTATAAACTGCGGTGCATGCGAGCCCGAATGTCCTAACAATGCTATTTATGAAGGTGGTGTAGAATGGGCCATATCTGATGGTACCACAGTAAAAGGTATGTATACTTTATTAGACGGAACACTTGTAGACAGTGATGCCCGCAATGCTCCTGTAAGTTCAGATACTTATTATATTACGCCTAACAAATGCACAGAATGCCAGGGTTTTCATGAAGAGCCGCAATGTGCCGCAGTATGCCCGGTAGATTGTTGTGTGCCGGATGAAATGTACCAGGAAACCGTAGACGTTTTAATGGCGAAAAAAGCAGCATTGCACATTTAATTATTGCAGACTGTAATTTTTTTATATGGCCCGGAAGGGCTTACTTAGGCAGGTGATATTTCCTGTATCATGGCGAGGGTATTGTTAAATACTTTCGCCTTTTTATTTTAAAAGGAGTTGTTTAAAGGTAAAGGTACACACAACGTTATGAGTAGAATTTTATTTACAATTATTTTATCGGGAATATTATTTTCCTGTCGTGAAAAGAAGCCCGTAATTAATATGGTTGCACTAAAAATGGAGCTGTTAGATGCAGACCGGTCGTTTTCGAAAATGAGTGAAATGCAAGGTATGCGGTCGGCTTACATGGCTTATATCGACAGCAACGGTGTATTGCTGAGGCCTAATAATTTTCCTATAACAGGTGGCGATGCAGTTGATCTTATCAGCCAAAGTAACGATTCTGCTTATATCATGACATGGGAGCCCAAAAGTGCCAGCATTGCAGCATCCACTGAGTTGGGATATACTTACGGAATTTATTCTTACAAAATTAAAAATACGGACAGTGTATTGTTTGGCACTTATGTTACCATTTGGAAAAAGCAACCGGATGGTAAATGGAAATTTGTTTTACAGTCTGCCAACGAAGGGGTAGAGTAGGAGTTGGTTGAAGCAGTTTCTTTTCTCCTTATTTACATATTATTCATATCATGCCCTGCCATTGGGTTAGCACCTTTTTTAAAAATATATTCGCTGTTGAGCAGGTACGCTCCTTTTATAACTACCACATCCCCGGTTTTTATTCCGGATGTTATTTCTATTTGATCATCACTTTCCAAACCAGTTTGCACCATTACATTTTTAAAAGAGTTGCCATTAGTTTTTATCCATACGGTGGCACCTTTTCCGTCTCTTATTACTGCGTCGATTGGAAGTGTGAGCGAACTGTGTTGCTTGCTTTTCAACAACACATAAGCAGGCATGCCAGGCTTAAGCCGGCCATCTGCATTAGGGATAGCAACACGAATTAAATTAATCCTTGTATCAGGGTTGATCTCAGGATTTACAAATTCTATTTTTCCATTTATATCTTTGCCATCAAAATCGGGAAGTTGCACGGATGCTATTCCTGTTCTGTCAATTTGCGACAGTTGAAAAGAATATACCTGCGCCTCCGCCCAAAGGCTCGAAAGATCTGTCAGTTTTACAATGGTGCCACCTTCCATAATATAGTCGCCCTCACGAATGTCTAATGCAGTAATGAAACCTTCGGCTGTGCTGTAAAAAGTAGTGGTGGGTGTTGCCTTTCCGCTCGTTGCTAATGCTGATATTTGCGTTACACTCATTCCCCAAAGCAGTAGTTTGTTTTGTGCACTTTCAATTAACTGGTTAAAGTCGATTGTGTTTTCATTGCTGAATGTTTTCTTTTTATCCAGTATAAGTAAATATTCCTGTTTGGCATTATTTAATTCTTCGCTATACAGGTCGTATAATGGCGTCCCTTTTTTTATATGGTCTCCGATGTTTTTGTAATACAGTTTTTCTATCCTGCCCATTACTCTTGAGCTAACAGAAGATGCCTTCATCTGATTAAAATTTAATGTAGCTGTAAGCACCAGTTGATCACCAATGCTGCCGCTACGGATGGTATCGGTTTGGATATTGCCCAATTTTATTTGCTGTTCGCTTAAAAGGATTTCATCTTTATTTTCGCCGTTACTCTTCTTTACAAGCGTTAAATCCATGTGACAGATGGGGCATTTGCCTGGTTTACTTTCAACCACCTGTGGGTCCATAGAGCAGGTATAATAAACATCGGGATTGTTGGGTGT
>JANYCA010000030.1 GCA_025360525.1 Chitinophagaceae bacterium
GCAACCAGGCTATTCCACCAGCCGCCTGTATTTACCAAACCTGTTTGGTTGGTAATTTCTTTAAAAGTTCCTTTTATATTTTTAAAAAAACGGATAGGCATAAATTCTCCCACCACTATCAGATCCTGCCAGCCATCCTTATCAAAATCGGTAAATAATGCAGCCGTCACCATACCTAAAGTTGCAGGAGTAATACCTGCCTGTTTGGTTACATTGGTGAAAACACCCTTACCATTTTTTAAATCGTTTCTTAATAAAAAACTTTCCGGAGCCATCGGATAATCACCCGGGCTTACCCTGCCGCCTATAAACAAATCGATATCACCATCATGATCATAATCTGTTCCAATAACAGAAGATCCGCTTGTGTTGATTGATGGTATTGCATTCTTTTCAATTTTAAAATTGCCCTTTCCATCATTTAAATACAACAGGTGCCGGTAAACTGAATCGCCATTTTTTTTATTGCACACGCCACCATTTGCAATATACAAATCGTTGTCCCCATCATTGTCTGCATCAAATAACAACGATCCCATATTGTCTGCTGCATTACTATCAGCAAATGGATGCTGTAAAAATTGACCGGGCATAATACCAGCCGCTGCATTTTTTTGCTGAATAAAAAAACTGGCTTTGGATCCGGTTGCTGCTCCCACAAAAAAGTCATCCAGACCATCGCCATTTATATCACCCACGCTTATGCCCGGCCCTTCACGGCTAAGCATGTGCGGTAGTATGGGTTGTAATTTAAAATCCACAAAATCATCTTCTGTATGTTTATACTTTACCTGCAATTCGCTGCTGCATTCGGTAAAATGCAGGGCTGATTGTTGCGATAAATTATTAATATCCGGCAAATGTGCATCGGTATAAATAAGTGTCAGCAATTTATTGGTGGTAATGGTTTTTATAAGTTGTTCTTTGCCGTCGGGCCAAATAACTTTTAAACTATCAACAGGTTTATTTTGAAATCCAAAATGCAGGAATGGCTCCACCGACGAAAGGTATCCACGGACTGGTGTAAAATATTGATACTGCACCTTGTCGCCCTGCCAGGCATACACTTTTGTTCCCAGCCCTTCTATGTTTCCAGCAGGGCCTTTAAAATGTATGCTCAGCCATTTTGCCTGTGGGTTAATTACATTGGATTGATTTTGGTAAACACCCGCTTGGTCATCAAGGTTATTGATCACCAGGTCCAGGTCGCCATCATTATCAAGGTCGCCGTAAGCAGCGCCGTTGGAGTACGTGGCATCCTCCAATCCCCAACTACCTGCCATGTTTTTAAAGGTGAGGTCGCCATTATTTTTAAACAGGTAATTGGGCACTTTTATACCGGGAAATTTTTGCAACTCATCGATACGGTCTTTGCGGTTGGCCGCAGGGGTACCCATAAACAGGGCCCGTTTTCCATAAACAATAAAATCAAGATTGGTAACATCCTGCCGGTAACCGTTTGTTATAAAAAGATCTTTCCAGCCATCATTGTCAAAATCTGCAAACAAAGGCGCCCAGCTCCATTCTGTGGCTGATATGCCCGCCAGTTGTCCTATTTCGCTAAATGTACCATTGCCATTATTTAGCTGCAATGAATTTCTAACATACTGTGGCTGATAACCAAAACGCAAACTTTGTTGAAACTGCTCGTAGGTGTTACCCATCGTGGTTAGCTTTTTGCGCTTATCATCCGGTGGCAGCATGTCCACTTCTGCAATATCCTCTTTACCATCATTATTATAATCCGCCACGTCATTTCCCATGGCATTGTAGGTAGTATGCATCAGCATCTTATCTGCCATATTGGTGAAAGTGCCGTTGCGGTTATTGATCCATAAAAGATTATTGGTTAAAAAATCATTGGACACATAAATATCCGGCCAGCCATCATTATTTATATCACAAACAGTAACGCCTAGCCCAAAGCCTTCGATGGTAATCCCGGCTTCTTTAGATACATTGGTAAACGTGACCTCACCCCCGCCCTCTCCAAAAGGAGAGGGAGACAAGCCATTGTTGCGGTAGAGTTTATCGGTAGAAGTTGCAGCCCCCTCCAGCTCTTTTGCCCGTACTGTATTCCTGTTATAGTTTACAAAAGAATTACGCAACAGGTACATGTCAAGATCACCATCGTGATCATAGTCTAAAAAAGTTGCCTGCACATCATATCCATCATCATCGAGCCCCATTTTTTTTGCAGACTCTGTAAAAGTGCCGTTGCGGTTATTAATAAAAAAAAGATTGTGCATACTATCCGCAGGGGTTTTGCGATTACCTGCTTTACAGATATAAATATCAGGAAACCCGTCCTGGTTAATGTCAACTACCGAAGCACCATAACACCAGCCGGAGGTTTGTAATCCTGCTTTTGCTGTGATGTCCTCAAATTGCATATTGCCTTTGTTGAGGTACAATTTTGCCGAAACCATATTGCCGGTGAAAAGAATATCTGTTAATCCGTCTTTATTAATATCGCAGAGGGCCACGCCTGCGCCATTAAACATATATTCAAAATCGAGGATGGTGAGGGAGTCGTTGTAATTTAATTTATTTTCAAAATAAATTCCCGTTTCGCTGGCAGACAGTTTTTTGAACAACTTGTTTTTATCGCCATTGTTGCACCCATACATTTGCACAAACACCATACAAAAAAATATAAAACGCACCCAATACAGCAACCTCATTTTGTAGCTAATTTATTTTGTTCAGCGGTAATTTACAATCAAAAATTGAAGGCAGCGCTGTCATCGGTTAATTAAAAAAACAATGCAGGCTTTATTGACCTGCATTGTTAAGTTTTAAATAGGATCTATAAAATATAACCCTGTAATATTGCCATTTGCTATTTTATCCAGGGAACAGTAAACTTAGTTAGTATCCTGTATTTTGTTTAAGCTTCCCTGCACTGCGGTCAATTTCCGATTGTGGAAATGGAAACACTTTATATTTATCATTCCACCTGCTCCCAAATATCTGGGGTCCTAATCCCCAGCGAACAATATCAAAATACCTGTGCGGCTCAAATGCCAACTCCATCCGCTTTTCATGCTGCATGGCTTTTACCGGATCGGCGATGGTGGTAGCAGCCAACCCAGCCCTTTTTCTTATACTGTTATTGATAATATCAAGGGCCTCAGCAGTCCTTCCTTTTTTAAGGAGTGCCTCTGCATACAACAGCAGCATTTCAGCATACCGATACCAGCGTTCATTATTATACTGGGCCTGCCCATTGGGAGAATAATCTGCTTTTTTTGCATTGGTTACACCCCCATATTTTTTTATAGAATAATTGGTAGAGGACCAGGAAGAATCATAAGGCAAAG
Source organism: Chitinophagaceae bacterium (assembly GCA_025360525.1). Taxonomy (GTDB): domain Bacteria; phylum Bacteroidota; class Bacteroidia; order Chitinophagales; family Chitinophagaceae; genus Ferruginibacter. The sequence goes on from JANYCA010000030.1 coordinate 3,324, forward strand.
CAGCTATTGAGCTACCATCAACGGTATAAAACATATCACCTGTTTTATAAATGCTTGTTTGCAAACGGGCATCTCCAGCCTCAAATTCATTTACCAGGTTTTTTGTAGGAACAAAAAAGCCCATGTGGCCACCTGGTGCATCTGCGCCCAATCTGCCGGGACCAGCAGGATCAAAATACCATACCCTGGCTATACCCTGGGAAGCTTTAAATGCTTCGGAGTGGGTATCATCAAACACCCAAAGATTGTCATCAGAAAATGGCCCTCCAAATTGTATTTCAAAAATAGATTCCTGCTTATTTTCCTGCTGAAAATCAAACGCATCTTCATAGGTGGGCATAAGTGCGTAATGACCATTTGTTTTAACATCTTCAAATGCGGCGATCGCAGCATCCCAATCTTCTTTAAAAACATCTACTTTTCCTTCAAAGGCTTTTGCAGTCCATTTGGTTGCCCGGCCAAGATTAGCGTCGTCCCAGGTATCGGGCAAACCTGCATAAGCATCTTTAAAATCACTAATTATGGCAGCGAATAACTGTTCCTTGGTAGCGTTGGGTAAGGCCAGATCTGTCAAATCTTTTTTTACCTCGAGTGCCAATGGAGGTGTTCCCCAAAACTGTAAAGCAACAAAATGAAAAAATGCCCTCAGAAATTTTGCTTCTGCTATAAACTTAGTTTTTTCTCCGGATGTTAATGCACTTGCTTTGGGCGCATTTTCAATAACGAGGTTAGCCCGCAAGATGCCTTCATATACCTGAGTATATAAAGCTGCATAAGGCACATCAGAAGCCCGGAGTTGAAGCCTGTCCAGATCAAGCGCCCTGCCGTCTGCCCTAAGCGAATCAGCAGCAGCGTCATCGGAAATAACCATTGTAAGTTTCCAGAATTCGCCAAACTCGCCTAAGGTTTCTGTACTGGTTCCCCAAAAATCCTGGATAGATGAGTAGGAAGCAAAAATAGCTCCGTCGAAGTCTGCTGCCGTTTTATAATACGTATCTGTAGTAACCCGGTCAAGCGGCTGTAAATTCAGTTTGTTACAGGATATCGTTACAACGACCACACTTATAATAAGGGTAAATATTAATAAGTAAAATCGTTTATTTTTTGTTGCTTTTTTCATCTGTATAGTAATTAATAAATATTATAAATTATACCTGATTTATTTTTTAAAATGTGATACTCCATCCCATTTGAACAACAGTGGGTTGAGGAGAACCTCCACCATCTTGCCCGTTTGCCAAGGCAAATTCACCCTTCTGGAAACTGAACCCTCTTGTTACTTCAGGGTCGTATCCTTTATATTTAGTGAAGGTCGCAAGGTTGTTTACACCAATATAAAATCTTGAACCGGTAATAAATTCTTTCGTGAATTTAGAAATGCTTTTAGATGGGATCGTGAAGCCGATCTGGATATTCTTAATTCTCATAAAACTTCCGTTTTCAATCCATCGGTCGCTGTAACGGTTATTTCCGTTTGGATCGTCATAAGATGCCCTTGGTATCGTATTGCTGGTACCCTCGCCTTTCCACCGGTCTAATACTGTGCTAAGTTGATTGGATCCACTTATCATATTCTGTAATCCCACACCGGCGCCATTATATATTTTAATACCCCCTACACCCTGCAGAAAAACAGCAATATCAAAGTTTTTCCATGCTGCAGTTAAATTAATACCATAGAAAAACTTTGGAATGGAACTGCCAATATTGGTTCTGTCCCCGGCATCTACTCTGCCATCTCCATTTACATCTACAAAGCGTACATCACCCGGTTGCAGTGCCGAAGAGAAAGCGTCTGGCAGCGCTTCTGAAACTTCCTTTGCATTTTGATAGATGCCATTTGTCTTATACCCAAAGAAATAACCCAGCGGCTGTCCTAATGAGGTGCGATGTGTTTGTGCACCGCCGGTTCCTGTTATAATTTCGGGGATTTCGCCTAACGAAATCACCTGGTTTTTAACCGTTGTAATATTTCCTCCCGCACTGTACCTTACATTTCCTATTTTGTTCCGGTAGTTGATGGCTAATTCTATTCCGGTGTTTTTAATTTTTCCCAGATTGGCATCTGCTGGCAAAAAGTATCCGGAAACAAAGGGGATAGGTAAGCTCAGCAATACTTCGTTGGTAACTTTGTTAAAATAATCAAATGTAACATCAATTTTCCCCTGCAGCAAAGTAGCATCCAGACCTATATCAGTCTGGGAGCTTCTTTCCCAATGTACTTTTTCATTAGAAAAAACAATTGGAGCAGGCCCACGAACAATGGTTTGGCCAGCACCTATAACATAAAAGGGAGTAGTGGCGAGAGAGGGAAGATATGCAAAATTACCCCCCGTGAACTGGTTACCAGACTCCCCCCAGCTTGCTCTAAGTTTAAGATCTGAAAATAGGTTTTGATCTTTCATAAAACTTTCATTGGTTAATTTCCATCCAGCGGAGAAAGATGGAAATATACCTGTGCGGTTTTTGGGGGCAAAGCGTGATGAAGCGTCTCTCCTGACATTGAAAGTAAAAAGAAACCGGTCATCAAAAGAATAAAAAATCCGGCC
>JANYCA010000097.1 GCA_025360525.1 Chitinophagaceae bacterium
GAATAAAGAATTTTTTTCATCATCGCTTAACAATTAAATAACGATAATAATAGCATAAAGTAATACAATGTTCAAATTTTCATCTATATTCAACCTCGGTGATATCATAATAAAAAACCTACCCTACCGTTAGCTCATCCATTATTTTTAGTTTCTGCCCTCTACGAACTACCTGTTAATAAAATCCTATATACTGCTGTTAAATTGCTATTGGCAATACGTTGTCATTTCTAACTTTTTTCGTACCACTATCTCATTTTTTAAAAATTAAAAAGATTGTATGAAAAAATTATTCATTCTTATTTCCGCAACGCTACTTGTTAATAGTTTATCTTTTGCCACTATTCGCAGGGTAGGTTTTTTTGGCCCGGCTGTAAATGGAGTAGATTATACTAATTTTCAATTGGCACATGATGCATCCACCGCAGGTGATACCATTATGATGATGCCTGGTTCCAGATTTGCAAGCAATACCCTTTCTAAGCGGTTGGTAATTATTGGACCAGGCTATTTTTTGAGTCAAAATACCGGCTTGCAGGCCAACCCACTTGGTATGGATAGTGCGGATAGTTACTTAACAATCAGCGATGCTGCGGCAAGTGGCAGCATTTTTATGAGCTGTACAATTGGCAGCGGCAGATTAAATGCCGGCAATGGCGTGGTGGTTTCCGGTTTAAACGTTACTAATATCAGTTTTATTCGTTGTTGGTTTATTGGAGACGAATTATCTGACTATGGCTTTAGGTTTAGTAACAATATAAGTAATATTATTTTTCAACAATGCGTATTTAAGAATAATGCAGTAAGTGCTGACGGCTATGCAATTGGTACAAATTTGTCGTTTCTTAACTGTCTGTTTTATAATACGCCACGTGAAAATGTGTATTACTATTATTTCTTAAATTTTACCCAAGATGTTGGCCATAGTGGCTTAATTCAAAACTGTGTGTTTAGCGGTATAGTAGGCTCTTTAGTTCGTCTGGACTTAAGAGGCGGATCATGGGCGTTCAATAATAATATTTCCAACAATTTTGAAATTTTAGGGACTGGAATAAACTACCAAAACAATATTGGTACCGGTGACCAATATCCTCCGGGCAATGGCAACCTGCAGAACCAAACCTGGGCAAATATTTTTACTTTAAACGGTAGCCAGGATGGCCAGTACGCTTTAACAGCAGGCAGCCCCGCCATCGGTGCTGGCATTGGCGGCATCAATTGTGGCATCTTTGGCGGCACTACACCTTACAGGCTTAGCGGTATTCCAAGCGTGCCAACCATTTACTCTTTTACCAGTCCGCAGGGTGTCACCCCAACTGTAAACACGGTGCAGATAAACCTTAGCACCCGTAGCAACAATTAAATATATACCCATCAATAAAAACAAGCATGAAAGCAAACATAAAATGCTGTCTTTTGCTAGGTTGGTTTTGTGGATATACCCTGTTATTATTTGCGCAGCCAAATATTACCCGTGTAGAGTATTATGTAAATATTGATCCTGGCTATGGCCTGGCTACCAATGTGCCCATTACGGCTGGAAAAAATTTACCGCTGGTATCTTTTAATCTAAACATCAGCAACTATCCCATTGGCCTTACCCTGGTAGGTGCCAGAAGTAAGGATGCAAACGGAGCCTGGAGCCACGACAACCGTTGGTTAATAGCCAAATTACCACAGCAAACCATTAAGCCAGACATTACCCGTGCCGAATATTATGTAAATACCGATCCCGGTTATGGTAAGGGTACTCCCATCGTTCTTTCACCAGCTGTCAGCGACGGAAGTGGCAGCTTTACCATTGATATAACCAATCAACCCATCGGCCTTACTATGGTGGGCTGCAGAACCAGGGATGCAAACGGAGCCTGGAGCCACGATAACCGTTGGCTGATAGCTAAATTGCCGGTAGAAAACCCTTCCAGGCCAATAAAAAAAGTGGAATATTATATTGATACGGATCCTGGCTATGGCAAAGCAACGGCAATTGCAACAGCGGTGGCTACTAATTTGCCCAACAGGCAGGTAAATGTAAATATCAGCGGTTTAAGCAGTGGTAAACATTATATCTTTTACAGGAGCCAGGATTCCGTTGGTGCCTGGAGCCACGATAATGTAGATAGCTTTACCCTCGCATCTAGCCAGCCTGCACCCGTGTTGGTAGTTAACAGCGTAAATAAGAATACTTTTTGTGCAAATGATAGTATAAAAATTGGTTTCGATGCAACCGGCACATATACCGCCGGCAATGCATTTAAGGTGTATTTAAGCGATGCCAATGGCAGCTTTGCCAATGAGGTAGAAATAGGAACAAATATAACAACGACCGATGGAATTGTTGCAGGCAAATTACCTTTCCATCTGCCCGAGGGAACCGGTTATAAATTAAGGGTAAAAAGCAGTGCGCCCGCTTTAACAGGGGAGGCTGGCGGAAATAAGCTAACAATCCATGACCGACCCGTTGCTCAAACAATCACCGGTTTATCGTCTGCCAATGGAAATGAAACATGGCCATATACAGTACCACCAGCCACCAATAGTAGCTGGAATTGGTTAGTAACCAATGGTTCAAAAACAATCGGCGGTGCAACCAACAATGTCAGTATTCAATGGGCTGCTGGTAATACCGGCGCCATAAAACCTGCGCAAATAAAAGTTATAGAAACTAATCAATTTGGATGTGTTGGTGATACAAGTTTGCTGGCAGTTAATATTTATAAACTCCGCATTGGTAATTCCCTGTCAACTACTACGCCATGTCTTAAAGATAGCGTAACCATTGCTCTTAATACAGATGGCTTGTTTTACACCACGCCTTCAGCCAACCAGTTTATTGCAGAGTTGAGTAATGCAAGTGGAGTGTTTACAACGCCTGTTGCAACGGCTACGATTACAAGCCCCGCAATTACCGGAAATAACCAAACGCCCGGAAATATAAAAATAGCTATCCCTGGTAATCTGCCCAATGGCACCAATTACCGAATTAGGGTCAGGAGTACCAATCCGGTTTTTATTGGTGATACTTCCATAGCCATCAGCATTCAAAAACCAAACCTCGGAGCAGATTTAACTAATAGTAAGTGTACTGGGTTTGGCTACGATTTGCGGAGCAATTTCACCGATGCTGCCCTTAGTTACACCTATTTCAGCAATTCGTTTGTGTTACTAACGAGGCCTGATAGTGTAGATACAGGTGTGTACCAGGTAATTGGTACCAACACTTTTGGCTGCACCGATACGGCTAAGGTAACCATCACCCACTACCTAAAACCCAATCTTGGAGTGGATATTACCAGAAGCAAATGCCTTGGCTTTACTTATTCTTTAGCAGGAGTTTACACAGATGTCAATTTAACGTACGCTTACTTCACCAATGCTTATGCAACAGTACCCAATGCAGCAGCACTAAATGATGGCGTGTATAATATTGTAGCAACAACCGCCAACGGTTGTAAAGACACGGCGCAAGTAACAGTCACAAATTATCATAAACCCAATCTGGGAGCAGATATCACCAGGAGTACTTGCCTTGGTTTTGGCTACAACCTAACCACCATTTATACAGATCCAGCGCTTACCTATGCCTATTTTACACAGGCTTTTGCATCGGTATCAACTCCGTCATCAGCAGGTACTGGTTTGTATAATATTGTAGCTACCAACAGCAATGGCTGTAAAGACACTGCTCAGGTAACGGTTAATAATTTTATCAAGCCAAATATTGGTGCAGATATAACTGGCTTTAAATGTGCCGGATTGGGGTACAGTCTTGCTACTAATTATTCCAACGCAGCACTCACGTACAATTTTTACACACAAGGTTTTGCGCAGGTCGGCAATCCTTCAGCAATAGATATTGGTGTGTATAATGTGGTGGCCACCAACAGCGATGGCTGCAAGGATACTGCAATTATAACGGTAACCAATTTTGCCAAGCCAAACCTTGGTGCGGATATCACCAAAAGCAAATGCCTTGGCTTTACTTATGACCTGAGTACAGTGTACAATACAGCAGGTTTAACCTACGACTATTTTACAAAGGCTTATGCAAGTATTGCAAACCCAATTACTGTAGAAACGGGCGTGTATAATATTATAGCAACTAATTCCGACGGCTGTAAAGACACGGCACAGGTAACGGTCACCAATTTTGCAAAACCTAATTTGGGAGCAGATATCATAAGGAGCAAATGTATAGGTTTTACCTACGATCTTACTACTGTGTACAATACTGCCGGATTAACCTACAGCTATTTCATGGGCAACTTTTCAGTAGTAAATAATCCTGCTTTTGTTATTGATGGGGTGCATAATATTGTTGCCACCAACAGTAGCGGTTGTAAAGACACTGCGCAGGTAACAGTAACCAGTTACACGAAACCTAATCTGGGAGCCGACATCATCACGAATACCTGCGTCGGGTTCGGTTACAATCTTACTTCCCTTTACACAGATGTTGCACTTGCTTACTCCTATTTTACGCAAGCTTTTGCCTCAGTATCAAAACCATCATCAGTTAGTTCTGGATTGTACAATATCGTTGCTACCAACAGCAACAGCTGTAAGGATACGGCACAGGTAACGGTTAATAATTTTATTAAGCCTAATCTGGGACCAGATATTACGGGTTCTAAATGCGCAGGTTTTGGCTACAACATTGCTGCCAATTATGAAAACGCAGCCCTTAGTTATAATTTTTACACACAGGGTTTTGCACAGGTGGG
>JANYCA010000132.1 GCA_025360525.1 Chitinophagaceae bacterium
CCTCGAAGCAAAAAGCGAAAATTAAATTACGGAACCCAGCTTGCACATAACGAACAGGTATTGCTGCAGGGGCGGAATTCATTGCTTGTCCTGCCCGGAACCGCTGCTGATTAAAGATATAAAAGTAAAAGTTAACCAACAAAAGCCCAGCGATGCTTGTCTTGCCCAGCTGATGTTGATAGCGATAAAATGCCCATTGTTACAACGTCAGGCCGCACTTGCAGCAATACCCATGTTGTATGCAGCTTTACCGTTTATGCTTGTACAAAAGCCATATTATTAATGTCGCTGAATAAAGAAAGTCTAGCCTAAACTAAAGCCAAATAGAAAATCTAAAGACGAATTTAATTCTACCTGCTCAACAACATACGTCCTGCCCAGACAAATGTTGATTGATAATGGCTGAATGAAAAACCAATGCTCAACATTGCTCCCTCATTCCTTTTTTTAAGGCGTCTAATTTAAAAAAGTTGCAAACAACTCAAATATAGCCGCAAGTACCTTCTTTTCCAAAATTTTTTTCTTGCCTAAACCTTTCATTCTCAATCCCGTTTATAATATCTGGAAATTTACTCACCATGGCCAGTCTTGCGCTTTTCTGGTGACACATATAATGTCACATTATATACGAATGTTTTAAAGCCCCCGCTTACGGGCAATTTTATCTAAAGGACTTTCAACTTTGCTGCTATCACGGTTGCTCACCTTGGTGTAAATAAGCGTTGTTTTAATATCGTTATGACCCAGCAGCTTTTGTATATAAGTAATGTCTGTGCCGTTTTCCAACAAATGGGTGGCAAAGCTGTGTCGCAGACTGTGAAAACTGCAGTTGGGTGGAAGACCAAGGTTTTTATACGCCGCTTTAAAAATCTGCTGTGCGCTGCGGCTGCTGAAATGTTCTCCGGCGTATTGGCCATCAAACAACCATGTCTTGGGTTTGTACAAAATATAGTAATGTCGCAGCAAACTTAATATGGTTGTACTAAGCGTTACCATCCTGTCTTTTTTGCCTTTCGCCGATTTAATATGTATCTGCATCCGGTCGCTGTTAATGTCGGTTATCTGCAGGCTTACCGCCTCGCTCACCCGCAGGCCGGCACTGTATGCAAGTAGCAGCAGGCTTCGGTGCTTTACGTTTTGCACGGCCATCAGCCCGTCTACAATTTTTTCTTCGCTTATTACTTTGGGCAACTGCAGGGGCTTTTTAGGCCGGGGTATTTCAAAGAAAAATTTTTCTTTAAACAACACTTGTTCGTAATAAAATTTTAACGCATTTAACCGGCTATGCAGTGTAGCTTCTTTTAGTTTTAGTGTAACCACACAATAGTGCAGGTAATTTTTTATTCGTTCGGGTCCAAAGCTGTCGGCCGGCGTGTTTTTAAGGGTTGCCAAAAATTGTATTAATTCATTCACATAGGTGCGGATGGTGCTCGGGCTGTAGCCTTTCAACCGCAATTGCTGTATCATTTGTGTAGTAGCCTCCTCGTTGCAGGGCTCAATGTACCGGGCGCTGGCCGTGCTTTTCAAGTATTGAGACGGCAGCTGCCGACGGTGAGCCGGCAGTGAAATTGGTGTAATTAGTTTGCTGCTGTTCACCGTGTAGTCCTGCCCTGCCGTACGACTTTGCAGCAGGCGGTTACGGTCGTGCAGGTAGGTTCTAATCGCCGTAATATCGATAGAACCAAGCGACTGCAGTGCCTGCCAGATCTCCACAAAATTTTCACGGCAAAGCGGGCTATACCACCCCTTGAGTGTTTTTGAATATTTAACGCAGCCTATTTTTTTAAGCTGGGCGTTGGTTGCAGGGGGTGCATCGATGAGTATGCAGTCCTGGTGGCGGTGAATACAGGCTGTTAACTGAATGTGCATATAGGTGGTTTTAAGGCTTGTAAGGCCTGGTGAAGTTTGTTATTACTATTTTTAAACCTCCCTGCCCTACCCCAAAAATACGGTATAAACAAAGGAAGTTTTTTTGCAAGTAAAAGGGTGTATTTCAGATTAGCTACGCAGTATGGCTGCAAAAAAGCTCATATACACCGAATGATTGACCTCACCCCCAACCCTTCTCCGAAGGAGAGGGGAGCCTGACTCTAAAAATTAGGCAACTCATTTTTATTGACTACTAGTAGGTTAGCAATGGTGTATATATAATTGTCGCAGGGTGTTCAATACGAACAGATGCAGGGTTTCAATGAGAACGCCCATTCTAAAGCATTAGCTCCCTTTACGGCATGGGGCAACAGCGACAATTTGAAAAGCACCCCCGTAAAAAATGGGGTAACGTGTAAGTGAAAATCAATCTTGTAATTTTTTAATTTTTTCAACTTTTACTTCCGTCAACCATTTTCAACTATCAACCCCTACCCTTCCACCCTCCACAAACAACTTCGCTCCTTCTGTTTTATAGCTTCGCTATCCTCAGCCACAGCATTAAGGTCCAGTAGATGATTATTAATTACTGCTCAATCTACACAAAGCATCGCATTAAAAAAATAGTAATGCATGTTTTTATTTAATTTATTTTTTCGTTCATACTTCCTGAAAAATGTAAGACTGATTCGCCTTTGTTTCTATTGAAATTTTAAAAGTTTTTTGCTATAACAAGCGCCCCTGCTATGTCTTTTTCACCAAGCGGCGAGGCGTTGTAATTTCAGAACTCCAGACTTATCGCAAACTAAATCCACGCTTTTCATTTTTTTGTCCAGGCAACTGAGCCCTGAATAAGCATCGTTGCATCGCCCTCTTGTGCTTTTGAACATATAGCAGCGCTTTCAATTTGCGAACTACTCTTTAATTTATAAGTAAGGGTAAGGCGTTTTAACTTAATAGCGTAACTGCTTTTCATGCCTACGGATGTTGGTCAAAAGACCAACATCGGCGTTTACTGAGTTGGTTACTTCTTTTAATGACTTAATCTCAACGGAAATAATTTACCGCCTTTCCAAAAGCCCCGGTTGTGTCTTTTGACCAACCGGCGAAGCGTTGTAATCTAATACTGTAACTGATATTTTTTTTTGCTTTTGTTGCTGTTGTAAGATTAAAATATATCCTATTCCAAACGCCCAGCTGATCTTTTTTAGCTTCATCACTTCGGAGTTTGTCAAAAGACCAACATCGGCGTTTACTGAGTTGGTTACTTCCTTTAATGACTTAACCTCAATGGAAATAATTTACCGCCTTTCCAAACGCCCCAGCTGATCTTTTTTAGCTTCATCACTTCGGATGTTGGTCAAAAGACCAACATCGGCGTTTACTTAGTTAGTTATTTCCTTTAATGAATTAATCTCAAAGGAAATAATTTACCGCCTTTCCAAACGCCCCGATTGTGTCTTTTGACCAACCGGCGAAGCGTTGTGATCTAATACTGTAACTGATCTTTTATTTGCTTTTGTTGCTGTTGTAAGATTAAAATATATCCTAACCCAAACGCCCAGCTGATCTTTTTTTGCCTTCATCACTTCGGATGTTGGTCAAAAGACCAACATCGGCGTTTACTGAGTTGGTTACTTCTTTTAATGACTTAACCTCAACGGAAATAATTTACCGCCTATTCCAAACGCCCCGGTTGCGTCTTTTGACCAACCGGCGAAGCGTTGTGATCTAATGCTATAACAGACGTTTCTGTTGCTGTTGTAAGATTAAAAAATATCCTATTCCAAAAGCCCCGGCTGATCTTTTTTTGCCTTCATCACTTCGGATGTTGGTCAAAAGACCAACATCGGCGTTTACTGAGTTGGTTACTTCCTTTAATGACTTAACCTCAACGGAAATAATTTACCGCCTTTCCAAACGCCCCGGTTGTGTCTTTTGACCAACCGGCGAAGCGGTGTAATCTAATACTGTAACTGATCTTTTATTTGCTTTTGTTGCTGTTGTAAGATTAAAATATATCCTATTCCAAACGCCCAGCTGATCGTTTTTAGCTTCATCACTTCGGATGTTGGTCAAAAGACCAACATCGGCGTTTACTGAGTTGGTTACTTCTTTTTTTGCCTTCATCACTTCGGATGTTGGTCAAAAGACCAACATCGGCGTTTACTGAGTTGGTTACTTCCTTTAATAACTTAACCTCAACGGAAATAATTTACCGCCTTTCCAAAAGCCCCGGTTGTGTCTTTTGACCAACCGGCGAAGCGTTGTGATCTAATACTGTAACTGATATTTTATTTGCTTTTGTTGCTGTTCTGAGATTATTTTTGCCTTCATCACTTCGGATGTTGGTCAAAAGACCAACATCGGCGTTTACTGAGTTGGTTACTTCCTTTAATGACTTAACCTCAATGGAAATAATTTACCGCCTTTCCAAACGCCCCGGCTGATCTTTTTTTGCCTTCATCACTTCGGATGTTGGTCAAAAGACCAACATCGGCGTTTACTGAGTTGGTTATTTCCTTTAATGTCTTAACCTCAACGGAAATAAAATTGGGAGGTTACCGACGAGGTCAAACACAGCTTGTAAATAAGATGTTAACGGGCCATATCGTAATACCATCCACTGTAAGTTTGCAGCGATTTTAAAAAATCAACTAACCTAATTTTCGTTCTTCACTTAATAAAATCGCTAATTTACCAATGACAAGGATAGCATGGATGATGAGCCTCTGTACCCTCATTTATTGTACAAGTTGCACCACCAAAAAAAACGAAGCCGTTGAAGAGGCTGTTAAGTACACCGTTACCAGCCCACTAAAAATTGATACTTCTTTTGTAAAGGATTATGTAGCCCAAATACAGTCTGTTCGCAATATTGAAATACGTGCCCAGGAAAAAGGGTATCTGCAAACAATAAATGTAGATGAAGGCGGGCTTGTAAGAGCCGGCCAGGTGCTGTTTAAAATTGTACCAACCCTTTACGAGGCAGAATATTTAAAAGCACAAGCTGAAGTTAAGGGTGCCGAACTGGAGTTGCTGAACACCAAAACCCTCAGCGATAAAGACATTGTTTCAAAATCAGAATCGGCCATTGCACAGGCAAAACTCGATGCAGCAAAGGCCGACCTGGCACTGGCGAAAATGCATCTTTCCCTTACAGAAATTAAAGCCCCTTTTGATGGGGTGTTAGACAGGATACCATTAAAACTGGGTAGCCTGATCGACGAAGGTGCACTGCTAACAAAGCTTTCAGACAATAAGTTTGTGTATGCCTATTTTAATGTACCCGAAAAAGAATACCTGGCCTACAAAGCACAGGCCGCTGCAAACAACATACACAATGTATCGTTGTTGCTGGCAAATAATGAGCTGCATAAATATCCGGGCATTGTTGAAACCATCGAGGGCGAGTTTGATAATGAAACGGGCAACATAGCTTTCAGGGCAAAATTTCCTAACCCGGAAATGCTGCTAAAGCATGGAGAAACGGGCAAAGTAAGAATGGTAGTACCTCTAAAAAATGCGCTGATCATTCCACAAAAAGCAACCTATGAATTACAGGATAAAGTATTTCTTTTTGTGGTTGATAAAGACAATATCGTAAGGTCTAGAAGTATCACTGTAAAAAACAAATTGCCAGATATTTATGTGATAGATGATGCAGATTTAAAAGAAACTGATAAGATTTTGCTGGAGGGTGTACAAAAGGTTAAAGACGGCGACAAAATCAGTTTTGAATTTGAAAAGCCCGAAGAAATAATGAAACATTTACGGCTTAAGGCAGAATAACATCCGTACCATTTGAGTGGGTGCATGGCTGCTGTTTAACTACAATGTATAGCCTGCGCTTACCATTCTATCATTCAAAAATATATCCATAAATGTTTAATAAATTTATACACAGGCCGGTACTTTCTATTGTGATATCTATCATAATTGTGTTCCTGGGAGTGCTGTCAATGACCATTTTGCCTGTAACACAATTCCCCACTATTTCGCCCCCAAAAGTGGTAGTGGTTGCCGACTATCCGGGTGCCAATAACGAGCTGATGGTAAAATCCGTAATCATTCCTTTAGAAAGAGCATTGAATGGTGTGCCGGGCATGAAATACATAACTGCAAGCGCAGGTAATGATGGTGAAGCAAATGTGGAAGTGATTTTTAATTTGGGTACCGATCCTAACCAGGCTGCATTAAATGTACAAAACAGGGTAGCATCTGTAATAAATAAATTACCCCCATTGGTTGTACGGGAAGGGTTGAAAATTTCGCAGGAAGTACCAAACATGCTCATGTACATAAACCTGTACTCTACCGATACTGCTACCGACCAAAAGTTCCTGTTCAATTTTGCCGACATCAATATGTTGTCAGAATTAAAAAGGGTAAATGGGGTAGGCTTTGCTGATATCCTTGGTAACCGGGAATATGCTATGCGTATCTGGCTAAAACCCGATCGTATGCTGGCCTATAAAATTTCTACCGACGAAATTATGGCATCCCTTAGTTCTCAAAGCCTGGAAGCATCACCAGGTAAAACGGGCGAAAGTTCGGGCAAACGGTCGCAGTCTTTTGAATATGTACTTAAATACACGGGTCGCTTTACCACCAAAGAGCAATACGAAAACATAATTGTTAAAGCAAATCCGAGCGGCGAATTGTTGCGCCTCAAAGACGTAGCGGATATTGAATTTGGCAGCTCTATGTACGATATCTATTCGAGCCTTAATGGAAAATCATCTGCAGCAATTGTATTAAAACAATCTTATGGCAGCAATGCCTCGCAGGTAATTAAAGATATAAAAGCAAAGCTGGAAGAGATTAAAAAAACGTCCTTTCCAAAAGGAATGGATTACGAAATAAGTTATGATGTGTCTAAATTTCTGGACGCTTCTATCGACAAGGTAGTTCATACACTGGTAGAAGCATTTATCCTCGTAGGTATAGTAGTGTTTATCTTTTTAGGCGATTGGCGTTCTACATTAATTCCTGCTATTGCAGTGCCTGTTTCATTAGTGGGCACCTTTTTATTTATGCAGTTTTTTGGCATTACGCTCAACCTCATTACTTTATTTGCATTGGTATTGGCCATCGGTATTGTGGTGGATAATGCCATCGTAGTAATTGAAGCCGTGCATGCTAAAATGGAAACCAAACATCTTAGTCCATTGCTTGCAACGGAAGAAGCCATGCATGAAATAAGTGGAGCCATTATCGCCATCACTTTTGTTATGGCGGCAGTGTTTATTCCGGTGGCATTTATGAGCGGACCGGTGGGTGTATTCTATCGGCAATTTTCAATTACCATGGCAACGGCGATTATTTTGTCGGGTGTGGTGGCCCTTACGCTTACACCTGCCCTATGTGCAATCATGCTGAAGAATACCCACGGACAACCAAAAAAGAAGAATATACTTACTAAAGCGCTTGATGGTTTCAACCATTGGTTTAATAATCTTACGGGCAGTTATCAAAAGGTACTGAACGGCATAGTGAGCAAAAGGCTGATAACTTTTTTACTGCTGATTGGTTTTTGTGCTGCCACCTATTTTATAAACAATACCGTTCCGTCCGGCTTTATACCCAGCGAAGACCAAGGCATGTTTTATGCCGTAATTCAAACGCCCCCAGGTTCATCACTTGAACGGACAAACGATGTATCAGAACGTGTGCAAAAGATCGCCCAAAAGATCGAAGGCGTGCAATCTGTTTCGGCATTGGCCGGATATGAAATTCTTTCTGAAGGTACAGGTTCCAACTCCGGTACCTGTCTTGTAAACCTGAAAAGCTGGGACGACAGGAAACATTCAGCTCACGAAATAATGACTGAACTGGAAGAAAAATCAAAAGACATTGCTGGTGCACAAATTGAATTTTTTCAGCCCCCGGCGGTTCCCGGTTATGGTGCAGCTGGCGGTTTTGAATTGCGGCTTATGGATAAAACCGGTAATGGCGATTATAAAAAACTGGAGACGGTAAGTAACGATTTTGTAGCTGCACTTAGCAAACGGAAAGAGCTGGCAAACGTATTTAGTTTTTACAGTGCAAGCTTTCCGCAATTTATGTTGAAGGTGGATAATGATGCTGCACAGCAAAAGGGCGTAAGCATAGAAAATGCGATGAATACGCTTTCTACTTTAATCGGTAGCAACTACGAAATAAGCTTTATAAAATTTGGAAGGCAGTACAAAGTAATTGTTGCTGCTGCAGCTCAATACAGGGCATTGCCAGATGATGTATTAAAACTCTATGTAAAAAACAATAAAGGCGAAATGGTGCCTTTCTCTGCTTTTATGAGTATGGAAAAAGTGTATGGCCTCTCAGAAATTACCCGGCATAATATGTACACTGCATCGCAAATAAGTGGCAGTGCTGCCATGGGCTTCAGTAGTGGCCAGGCATTGGCCACTGTAAATGAAGTGGCAGAAAAAACCTTGCCACGTGGCTTTGTTATCGACTGGGCAGGTGTTTCAAAAGATGAATCATCCCGTGGTAATGAGGCTGTTTACATCTTTCTTATTTGTTTGGGCTTTGTTTACCTGATTCTTTCTGCTCAATACGAAAGTTTTGTATTGCCGCTGGCAGTAATCCTTTCGTTGCCTGCAGGTATATTCGGAGCCTTTGTATTTTTAAAAATATTCGGGCTCGAAAATAATATCTACGCACAGGTGGCCATGGTAATGCTGATTGGTTTGCTTGGAAAAAATGCGGTATTGATTGTGGAGTTTGCAGTTCAAAAACACCGCTCCGGTGCTACGGTATTTCAGGCAGCGGTAGAGGGTGCCACGGTAAGATTCCGTCCTATCTTAATGACATCATTTGCATTTGTAGCAGGATTGATACCGCTGCTGATAGCAACTGGTCCGGGTAAAATTGGTAACCGAACCATTGGTAGTGCTGCGGCTGGTGGAATGCTGTTTGGAACAGTGTTTGGCGTATTGGTAATACCGGGTCTGTATTACCTTTTTGCAAAAATCTCCGAGAAAAATATTTTGGTAGCCAACGAAGATGAAAATCCTTTAACAGAAGAAATAGACAATAACCGATAATGAATTTAGCCAGAAAAAATATTATAATTGCGGCAGTTTGTAGCAGTATTTTATATGCAGGTTGCAAAGCCCCGGCGTTGATGCAGTTGCCCCAAGCAAAAACCGCCCCCTCCTCTTTTGCAAACAACAAAGACTCCAACAATAACAGTGCAACGGTGCAATGGAAACAATTTTTTGCAGATAAATATTTATCGAACCTGATTGATACTGCGTTAAAAAATAATCAGGAACTGGAGATAACGCTGCAGGAAATTGAAATTGCACACAACGAAATATCCAGCAGGCAGGGAGCCATTTTGCCAAGGGTAGAAACAGGCGCAGGCATTGGTGTAGAAAAAGTAGGCCGTTATACGAGCCAGGGTGCCGGCGATGCTTCAACCGATATAAAACCGGGTAAGGCAGTTCCGGATTGGTTACCCGATTATCGTTTGGGTTTGTTCGCCAACTGGGAAGTGGATGTTTGGAAAAAATTGCGCAATTCAAAAAAAGCGGCTGTCAGTAGGTACCTTGCCACGGTGGAAGGAAAGAACTTTTTAGTCACCAATCTTGTTGCAGAAATTGCCAACAGCTATTATGAATTGCTGGCACTGGATAATCAATTGGATATCGTAAAACAAACCATTCATTTACAGCAAAATGCATTGGATATTGTGCGTATTCAAAAACAGGCTGCGGCGGCTAATGAACTGGCGGTGAAAAAATTTGAGGCAGAAGTGCTCAGTTCGCAAGGGCTCGAATTTGATATACGGCAAAAGATAACAGCCAAAGAAAATGCCCTCAATTATTTACTGGGCCGTTATCCGCAAACGGTGGCGAGAGATACCACGGGTATTTTAAATCTAAAACCTTCAACCATAGCTACTGGTATTCCGAGCCAGTTATTAAAAAACCGTCCCGATATAAAACAGGCAGAGCTTGAATTGCAGGCTGCAAAACTGGATGTGACTGTAGCAAGAACGGCGTTTTATCCTTCGTTCAATATCTCCGCCGGGCTTGGGTTCCAGGGTTTTTCGCCGGCCTATCTTGTAAAATTTCCTGAGTCGCTTATTTCTTCGTTAGTGGGTGATGTTGCCGGACCATTGATTAACAAAGCAGCTATTAAAGCTGACTACAACAATGCCAATGCACGCCAGGTACAAGCCATTTATAATTACGAAAAAACTATCCTGAACGCCTACATTGAAGTATCAACCGAGCTGTCTAATTTAAAAAACCAGGAGCAGTTGTTTGCGTTAAAATCAAAGCAGGTAAGTACCTTATCTGCCACCATCGATATAGCCAACGATCTGTTTAAATCGGCACGGGCAAATTACCTGGAAGTGTTACTAACGCAAAGGGATGCATTGGAAGCTAAACTTCAGTTAATAGAAACCAGGTTGAACCAGCTAAACTCCGTAACAAATATTTACCGGGCGCTGGGCGGCGGATGGAATTAGTGGGATACAAAATTGGGTACCCCGTTTAAGATGGTTGAATGATAGTTTAATTTGGTTGAATGTTGTTGAAGACGGGTCCCATTCAGGTGCCCGACTCCGTAGGGTGTTCATCGTATTAAGGCGCCGGACTCCGTCCGGTGCCCACCCCTTATTAAACCTACAATTATAAATGCACATCAACAGGTAACACACCAAATCGCCAGCCGCCGGAATTCGTCCTTTATCAGACCAGATTCATTTTGTGGGGAGTAAATAGAAGTTGAGGTTTTTTGGGTAAGTTGCCATTTTAAGATTTGGCTACTGCAACCACAAATTATTTTAATGCAAATGAATAATGTTATCAATTACGCCAGAGGCGTAGCCTATTTGTAGATAATGAAACATAAAGTATTTTGCCCCAGAGGGGCAACCTCCTACATTGGTTAATGATAAAATTCAAACAGATACTCGTCTTTAAAAGCAATTTTAAATAATTTCAACAGGCTGATATAGGCTGTTTTGAATGCATTTTGAATGAATTATTTCTACTCTTTACGGCAAAAACCCGTTGAATATTCAATTGTGTGTACGTATCAACCCTGACTTTTAATTTATCAGGTTGCCCCGCTGGGCAATGTCATTAAGTTAAAGACAGTAAGCGCATATAAGGTAATAAGGTTCACTGCTAAAGGTATATTTTTCTACTAAGGTTAAAGAAAAACCTTAGTAGAAAACAGAATAAAAATCCAATAACCTTTTTACCTTCTTAACTTAATGACATTGCCCGCTGGGGCAAAGGGCGCTAAGCTGATTAAAATCTATGTGGCTATTCTCTTAAAATATGTATATCTGATAGTTTTTACAGACTATAAAATATTTCATAAACAATGATTTTGTTCACTTACTCCCCACGAAATGCAGCTGATCCAAACAAAGGCTGTCAAAGGCCCTTTGGCCTGGTACCTGGCTTTGCCGTAATATGACGCTTTGAAACAAAACCCATAATAAATCTGTATCTCTTTTATATAATGTGCTTAATCGCCATATAGTACAATAGCTTTTTGGGAAATTGGTTATGAATAAAAAAACTCAATATTTACGCTTTACCCAGCTTTTGCAGTTGAACTCGTTTTTATGGTTTCAAATGCAATACACACAGGTGTTTTGGGTAGTTTTTGGCTGGAGAAATTGTGAACTATTTTGCTGTCAAAAAATGTTCTGAAATATGTATCTGAGCAGTTACGATGGCTAACGGAAAAAGCTGCAATATATTTTTAAGTGTAAAATCTGGGTTAAATAAAAAAATCGTTTATATCTTCATCACATTTATAATCTGCGGATAATATAATCTTCCGGTTCAATTAAAAGGTATTTATGATTAAGTTGTTGTCACTATCGACCGTTTTTTTATTGGGATGTTTTTTTCAAAGTAAAGGGCAGTCAGTCATTTATACAGACACAGCCATTACTAACATCAAAACCGGTAATTGGAGCGATCCAACTACCTGGTCCGGATCTTTTGTGCCAGGTATAAACGACAGTGTTGTGTTGTCTCACAATATAATTGTTGATGTAAATACCACATGCAGAGCACTATATTTAAGTGGAAAAAATATAACTATTAACCCGGGGATCAATTTTAATATAGCTGGTTATAAACCGGTGTTAAATAACAACCTGCTGGTTATCGATTCCAGCAAGTTAAAATTGATAAGTACGACTGTAGAGCAAGCGGGTGGCACTTATAAATACTTGGTAACCGGGCAAATACCAACGGTAAAGGATGGGGATGCCATCGTAAGCGATCTTGGCGAAGGTTATATCCGAAAAGTTACCTCTTCCAATATCAATGGTAATATTTTGACACTGAATACCAGCCAGGGAGATATGGAAGATGTTTTTAAAAAAGCACATTTTGGTTTTGGTTTTGATGTTGCGGATCTGCAAAAAAATACAAACACTGGCGGGAAACCAGCTTATATAACCGAAGTTAAACAGGGGAAAGATTACCAATTTTCAATTGAGCCAAGACCGCTTGTAACTGCCGGACCTTTGTCTTTAAACTTAACCAATGCCGATTTTACATTGTCACCAAATTTGAAATTTGATTTTGATTATGGATTTACCGGGATTAATGCCGTAGAACTGTCCTGCAATAACGCTCAGCTTAACGGGGTAGTTGGTTTAAATATCATTGTCCTGGGTAAAATAGATGGGTCAAGAACCGATACTATCCACCGGGCTGGTAAAACATTAACGGTGCTTGTTTATGGCGTGCCGGTTAAGATGAAGATGGATTTCTTTTTAATTGCAACAACCAGCTACTCCGTGGATGCTGATATTCAAAAGAGTATAACATATACAACAAACAACAGTTTTAATATGGCAGCAAAATACCACGATGGTGCCTGGCAAAATGCTTTCCATATGAATTCATCTACTAACACCCTTGACTTTGGTCAAACCAATGGTAAGGCAAAGGTTAATATACAGTTGAATTTAAAACCCTTGTTTAAAATAAGATTTTACAGTGTGGTAGCCCCATATGTTTTTCTTGATGTGAAACAGGCCATTACCGGTGCGGTTACCAGCCCGGCACTCAGTTGGGATTTTTTATTTAAAGGCTGGGCAGAGCCGGGCTTGGGTGTAGAATTTAAGATTTTTGGAAAAAAACTGGCAAATGATTTTGGCCCAAAATCATGGAGTACTGATACCTTTAAATACAGAACCCCATTTAAACTTTTAAAAGAAGCAGGCGATCTTCAAGTCAGTGGCGATACCAGCACCTATCTTCCCAAAAACATCAAAGTGAAAGTGTTGGATGAGTTGGATATAGCTCAATCTAATGTGCCGGTTTTTTTTAAATTACTTCAAAAAGACAAGTTATCTGTTGATACAATTCTTAGCGATGCAAATGGTTTTGCAGAGACACAATGGAAAATCGATACAGCTCAAAAGCAAACATTAGAAGTGTCTGTTAAGAATGGTTCAGGACAAAATATAACTAACTCCCCGGTAAAATTTACAGCAACTTATGGAGCAAATCTTATTATAGGCAATTGGCAATTAACAGGATTTTTACTGTTCGGAGAGGATATCTTTTCTTCATCTCCTGCTTGCGTTACTGACAATATTGAATCTTACGAGGCAAACAACAAGTTCGTTGTTGATGAAGGCCCCGAAAAATGTAAACCAGAGGAACCCCAAACAACCGTAGGCACTTATTCATTGGGGCAAAACGAAACAGAATTAACAATTACCAACGGTGGAATTACAGAAACTTATTTCATCAGAACCCTTGATTCAACAACCTTAGCATTAGAAAATACAAATTCAAGTAAGGGGGAATACTTCATTTACACAAGAAAGCAATAACAATAAGTTTTTTGAGGCCCAATGCCGTGGGTCCACAGCAGGAGCCATCTATAATTATGAAAAAACTATCTTCACCAGGTGCCCGACTCCGTCCGGTGTCCATCCGTTAATAAACCCACAATCAAAAAAGCACATCAACAGGCGCCGGACTCTGTCCGGTGTCCACCGGTTACTTCTCTCACAATAATCAAAATCACCCGCCCTTTTATTAATTCGGCTCTTTCCTCCATTATTCAACTGCTATTTTTAATTATCCCAATTTTATTGCATATTTTTTTACATGCCATCACAATACTATTCTCAATACGCACAAGACTTGTTATTGAATGAATTACTTTTTAAAGGAAAACGAAATGGATTCTTTTTAGACATTGGTGCACACGACGGCGTTACACTTTCTAACAGTTGATTTTTAAAAAAAAGCATGAAGTGGTATTTGTGTAAAACCGATACCGGAAGTATTTGCACGGCTACAACAAAACAGGGTTGCTACTTTGATAAACGCCTGCATAACGGATACGGATGGCGAAATTACCTTTACAAGAATTACAGGATATTCGGAAATGTTGAGCGGCATTACAAAAGAGCAGGACGAAAAACACCTTGATCGCATTAACAGGAAGATTGCTGAAAAAGGAAGTTCGGTAGAACAAATTGTGGTAGCCGGCATATCCTTACGCAGCTTGTTTTTGCAACAACAGGTAACCCATAGCGACTTTGTAAGCATTGATACCGAAGGCAATGAGTTGCTCATTATAGAATCATTTCCTTTTGATTTGGCACAACCCAAAATTTTCCTGGTAGAAAACAACAGTAGAGAAAATACAGTAAAAAAAATGCTGGCAAAACAAGGTTACCAAAAAAATTATTAAAGCGGGAGATGACTGTTTTTACAGGGGTAATGTGAGTGCTGAGTTGCAGTGGAATTTGCTGCTGTTCCGCATAAAAAGAATGTTGAAGTTGGTGGGTAAATAACATAAACTGTAGGAGCAATTGTTACCTCGTCGTTAAGCTCCCGGTAATTTCAAACTGTTTGCCTTCTTTAACCGTAAGGCTTGCGCCGGGGTTCATAACGTAAGCAATATCCAGCACACATTTTTGCCCTTCGGGCGGATCAATTACAATTTCGCTACCGGCAGATAGTACTGCAGGCGGCACATTGTTATTGGCCCAGTTAGCCGCCACACTCAATTGCCCACTGCCTGTAAAAATATAGGTAACCGGATAATCGCTTAAGCAATAAGTAAACCCATTGGCAGCTATATACCTTTGTTTGGCGGGGATGGTTTTTGTGCCCGGTAAATTGGGCTCGCCAATTGATGGCCAGGCAGCAGCTATGTTCCAGAAGTCTGGTGTGCTGCTGTACAAAAAGCTCTTTTCAAATGGGTCGGTAGTACCCTCAGGCAAAAGGGTATCTTTCTTCCTATTCCCATATTCAAAATTCCCCCTTCCCTGCAGGTAATAATTACCTTGCTGGTAGCCGGAACCGGTTATTTCATTACCAACAATATTGGTACTGTCTCCTCCGCCTTCTACAATAAAAATGCCGTACAGTTCTGCCCTGTTTCTTAAAAAGTATTAAACGGGCCATTAATGCCATGCGACACATCTGCAATAATATTTTGTACAATATTGCCTTCAAACAAATTTTGGTAGGGATAATTACCATGCAGCACAATATCGCCGGAAAGATTATAGGGAAATGTGTCTGTATTAAATGGCTACAGCGAATAATTGTAGCTAAACACGTTGCCGTTTGCCCCTGCCTGCAACAACATTGCATGGCGAAGCTGTCTAAAAATATTGTTCTCAATTTTGCAATTACCAGACGTAAACTCACATGTAACGCCGTACCCCTGTCCATTGCCACCGTAGGCGAATGCACCATGAAAATAACTGTTGCTCACGTCGATGTGGGTGCTGGCGGCAATTTTAACATGAGCAAAATTACTCTTGTCACTTTCTACACCCCTTACCCAACAGTTGGCCGCATTTAAAAAATAAATATTGGAAGTTTGCAGCGGTGTGGCATCCATTCTTTTTACTTTTAAGCACTCTATACCTACACCCGTTACCATTGCCAGCTTGCGTATTTTGGGTGCGTCTGCCAGCAAAAAATTCCTTTTTAAAGCAGTTGACAAATTAAGGACATTGCCTTCAATTCTTTCCACCTTCACAATTTCTCCTACCGACTCCAATGCCCAGCTATTGTTTACCAATGCAGCATCGTTTTGATAAATTTTCACATAATCATTCACTTCAAATAGGCTTGCATTGTCTGCCAGCAGCAGCCTTGCACCTTTATAAACCGATTCAGTAATATTCGCAACAATACTGGTAGCTGCCCCGCAAATTTTTATTAAGTCGTTTGATCCGGCAAGATTAAACAACAGCGTTGTACTGCCTGCACCTTCTCCCTTTAAAACAATACCATTGCCAGGCAAAATAGGTTTATTAAAAAGAAAGGTACCGGCTGGAAAATAAATAATGCCTGGTTGGTTATTTAACCCGGTAATGGCCGCTTGCAATGCCTGGTCGTTTGCACTGGTACTATTGCCCATTCCTCCATAATCATTAATATTTATTACAAGCGGATAAACGGGTATTTTGCCGGGATAGCCAGCCATTGACCAGTCTGTGATTCTGTTGACAGGTATCACCTGGGCGCAAGTGTTGACAGTAATTATTGTCAACAAAAGAAGGGCTGTAAAATATTTACCTCTTTCCATTCCCTAAAATTACCAAACAAAATAAAAGCTCCTAACGATCTTAGGAGATATAAGCCACTCAAGGCATTTATTAACGTTTTATATGCTGAGGAGCAGATGGCATTAATCAAACTTCCTGCATAAATCCTGAGCAGGATTTTCAATGCTAAAAACGCCTTTGCGATGATGTTAAAAGGGAACTTTTATATAAGTTGTATCACTACATTTAATTTGTATGATACTGTCTTTTCCTACACCCGGCGTACTTACTTTTTCAGCACGGATTTTATGAAATCCAACTTTCGGATAGGTAAAGTAAGTAGTATCTGCTGGCAGTTTTACCGTAAAGGTTGAATCGAATAATTTATAGGCTTCTGCACTGTTGTTTGTCATTTTTAATGTACCCGTTTCCGACAACACAGCATATCCATACAAAATAAAACCTTCTATTAAAGGGCGGTTTAGCGTGGTTTGACTGGCCCGGTTGTTTTTGCAGCCTTTTTTTGCAAGCCAGTAGTAAACGGCAACGTCAAGGTCGGGATAATACAATATGCCGCTGCTATCCGCTATTCTTACAATGCCCGTATCAGCAGCATTTTTGTACAACCTCACTACTGTGCCGGCAACATTCAAACCTTTATCATCCTTTAAAGTAATCAACAGCCTTGTTTTCAATTTTTCGGGTGGCTGTATTTTAGCGCAATTAAAAAAAAGTAAACAGGGCAGCAGTAATAACAGGACAAGGATTGGTACAGCAATTTTCATTTAATAGTAATTAATTGTGATCAGGTTAATTAATTTAACAGCAAGAATTATTTTGATTGTATGCTTAGTACCGCCCTCATAAAAAGGACGTTAAGAAAGTTTAAATGATTGAACCTCCATTTTAAATACGCATCTGCGTTTTTATTTAAAACACGCCAGAAAATCTGCCAAAATCAACGCCTGTTAAAGATACAAAGTTGAAATTGTAAACCATTGATAAGATGGCTAACAGCTGACTGTGTAGTTCTCAAGTTGCTACATGTTTACAACCTGCTTTCCAAATTCAACCCATGTTCTTTGGCAGTTTGCTGCGCCAATGCATACCCTGCATCAGCATGACGAATCACGCCCATTCCTGGGTCATTGCGAAGGACACGTTGCAGTCGTAAAGCTGCATCAGGCGTGCCATCCGCCACAATTACCATACCTGCATGTATGCTATAACCCATACCTACGCCTCCTCCATGATGCAGCGAAACCCAACTGGCGCCCCCGGCTGTATTTACAAGTGCATTCAAAATGGGCCAGTCGGCTACTGCATCGCTGCCATCCAGCATGGCTTCTGTTTCCCGGTTAGGGCTTGCTACACTGCCTGTATCCAAATGATCACGGCCAATTACAATGGGTGCTTTTATTTTGCCGGTGCGTACCAGTTCGTTAAAGGCCAGTCCTGCCTTTTCCCTTTCGCCCTGGCCCAGCCAGCAAATACGGGCAGGTAATCCCTGGAAGGCAATTTTTTCCTGCGCCATCTTCATCCAACGTAGCATGCTGTTGTTTTCGGGGAAAAGGTTGATGATGCATTCATCGGTAACGGCGATATCGGCAGGATCGCCACTGAGGGCTGCCCAACGAAAGGGACCTTTACCTTCGCAAAACAACGGGCGAATATAAGCGGGCACAAATCCGGGGAACAAGCCACCTGAATCGCCATTGGGTGTTCTGGCTGCAAGGGGTTTAAAGCCTGCCTCCAAATGCCCGTGTTTGCTTTCATGTTCAAGCGCCCTTGCCCTTAAGTTGTTGCCATAGTCGAAGGTGATAGCCCCTTTGTCCTTCAGTTGCAACATCAGCTGTACATGCAGGTGCATACTCTCGTAACTGAGGGTAAGGTAGTGAGCAGGGTCTTTAATGCGAAGCAGGTTGGCTTCGGCGTTAGTAAGTGTGTGCGGCACGTAGCCAATCAGCGGATCGTGTGCACTGGTTTGGTCCGTGAGCGTATCGGGGATAATGTCTCTTTGTATCAGCCTGTCCAGCAACTGAACAGCATTGCATAAAACACCTACACTCCTTGCAATGCCTTCCCTGCGGTAATGAATAGCCGCATTAATGGCTTCGTCTATGCTGGCATGTTTTTCGTCGAGGTATTTTGTTTCTATGCGTTTGTCTATGCGCCACTCTTCTACCTCTGCAATGAGTGCAACGCCACCGTTCATGGTAATGGCAAGTGGTTGTGCACCACCCATACCACCCAGCCCGGCAGTTACGTTGAGCGTACCTTTAAGAGAAGCCCCCCCACCCCCCAAGGGGGAGCTTTGGGAAGCAGCATTATTAGTAGCTGCTTCTTTTAATTGGGCTGCGTTTTGCTCCCCCCTTTGGGGGACGGGGTAGCTAAAATGTTTATCAGCAATGGCTGCATAAGTTTCAAAGGTACCTTGCACAATACCCTGCGAGCCGATGTAAATCCAGCTGCCTGCAGTCATTTGCCCGTACATCATCAGGCCTTTTTTTTCAAGCTCGTCAAAGTGTTGCCAGTTAGCCCAATTGGGTACTAACTGGCTGTTGCTGATGAGCACCCTTGGAGCATCTTTATGTGTTTGTAATATGCCAACAGGCTTGCCGCTTTGTATTAACAATGTTTCATCGTTCTCCAGTATTTTTAAAGCAGCTATGATATTATCCAGGGCTTGAAAATTGCGGGCAGCTTTGCCACGTCCGCCATACACAATTAAATCATCCGGCCGTTCGGCTACTTCGGGATCGAGGTTATTCAGGAGCATACGCAGGGCCGCCTCCTGTATCCAGCCTTTGCAATTTAATGTAGTGCCTGTGGGGGTTTTGTATTTGATGGAATCGTACTGTTGGTGGATGATGGCCATTTTGCAATGTTTATTAATATTAAAGTAATTATGTAGGGATAAAAACCTTTTTAAAATTTTGTTGTATCCATTTGGCAATTTAGATGAGCACCTACTAACAAATCATTTATAAGAAGAAGCTTTTCAGTTTTGCTATACCTTCAATAACTAACTCAAAAGTAAGGACGAATATTGCAATTAAATTCTTTTTGGAAAACCCGGACTATTTTTCTTACCTTACCATTGTCTCTTGAAAGCTTGCCTGCTTACTCCTCCTTTGAAATCATTTTGGTAATTGAGTTTATTATTGTTAAACATAAAACAAACCCAACATGAAATTAATTTATGCTTCAACTTTGCTGTTCCTCATCTCCTGTAACAGCTCCGGTGACAAAGAAACTATCAAGATGCCAGGGGCTTACAAAATGCTATTTAGTAATGTAAAGACAGACAAAACAGATTCTACCTACACCAATGTTCATCAGCTAAAAATTTATACAGATGGCTACATGATGTATGCAAATGTTAATTCGCCCGATTCAATAAGTGCTTTTGGTATTGGCACTTACAGTATAGACAATGACACAATTAAAGAAAGAGTAATTTTTAATGCTTTTGATTCTACAAAAAGCACCGGTACAAGCACCTATACGCTGATTGTTGAAAAAACGGCTAAAGGTTACAAACAGGTAATACCAGATATGCCGGGGCAAGATAATAAGCCTATGAAACTTACTGAAGAGTATGAGTCTATTGGCCCCGCCAGTACAACGCCTTTGGATGGCGCATGGAAACAAACCAGTGCTTTTACAGTAAAAGGTAAAGACACCAGCAGCAACATAAACAATCAATATAAAACCTACTATGCAGGGCATGTAATATGGGGTCACAATTACACAGATTCTCTCAATAAACCCCATACAGGCATTGGTTTTGGAAAATTTGTAATGAAGGGCAACGATAAAGTAACAGAATCCCTGGAGGCCTCTACTTATTACCAGGTAAGAGGTAAGGATATTGATGTTGATATTAAAATGAGAGGAACAGATGAATTCAAACAAACCATTACTAATTCCGATAGCAGTAAAAGTGTGGAAATTTACCAGCGATTGAAATAAACAAATAGGATTAATTAATTGAAAAAAGCTCAACAGGCAAATGTCTGCTGGGCTTTTTTATTGGATTTTAAATCGAAAACATCCCTGGCAAAAAAGGGAGGCAAAAAGTAAATAATCATCTCCCAAATACAGCCAGAGCTTTGCGATTAAAACACCTGACCAGCATTTTTATAATCTGCCTTTCAACCTTACTTTAAATTAGATACCTTCACGCCTCAAAAAATAAAATAATGAGTATTCATATTAGTGCCAAACCGGGTGAAATTGCAAAAATTGTTTTATTGCCAGGCGATCCACTTCGAGCAAAATATATTGTTGATACCTATTTACAGGATGCAAAACTGGTGAGTAGTACTAGGAACATTTATTTTTATACCGGCACTTATAAAGGTGTGCAGGTTTCGATAGGCGCCAGTGGAATGGGCTGTCCGTCCATAGGGATATACTCGTACGAATTATATACGGAATACGAAGTGGACTGCATTATCCGCATTGGCACTTGCGGTGCCTATACTTCCGATTTAAAATTGTTCGACCTGATAAATATTGAAGTTGCTGCAAGCGAATCTACCTATGCAAAATATGCATGGGGCATTGAAGGCAACGCTATTGCTCATCAGGGTAAAGCATTTGATATAATCAAATCAACTGCTGCAGAAAATGCGCTGCAACTAAATTGCTGTGCCATTCATTGTAGTGATATTTTTTATCGTTCCACTACTAACATACCTGCGGTGGCGGTGCAACACAACTGCCTTGCTGTAGAGATGGAAGCCTTTGCTTTATTTGCCAATGCCAAATACTTAGGTAAAACGGCTGCTGCATTATTAACCGTATCAGATATTATCCCGACACACGAAAAAATTTCTGCTGATCAACGGGAGCAGGCCTTATTGCCCATGATGGATCTTGCCCTGGAGGCTGCGTTTAAATTGGCGGAGAGGTAACAGTAAAGAGCGTCCGTCACATTTTACCGCCATCTTTCAGCACTCATTTTAAACATTGGGTGTTAGGTACTTCCTATCATTGCAAATCAGCCAATCTATTGGTGATTGCCTCAATCTCAAAGAACTTAACTTTGCGTTTAAACTGAAATAATGACCAGGCTTTCCGTCAACATAAATAAAATAGCGACCCTCCGCAACAGTCGTGGCGGTAACAATCCGGATTTAATTAAAACAGCTCTTGATATAGAGCGCTTTGGGGCAGATGGCATTACAGTACATCCCCGGCCGGACGAACGGCATATCCGTTATGCGGATGTAGTTGATTTAAAAAAAACTATAAAAACAGAATTGAATATTGAAGGCAATTGTACCGAAGATAAATTTGTAGCGTTGGTATTAGCCAACAAACCTGCACAGGTTACCCTTGTGCCGGATGCAATGGGCCAATTAACCAGCAACCACGGATGGAATACGATTGAACACAAAGATTACTTAATTAAAATGATCATCTTGTTTAAAAATGCCGGCATACGCACTTCCATCTTTGTAGATCCATTGGTGGAAATGGTGGAAGGTGCAGCTGCTACCGGCACCGACAGGATTGAATTGTACACAGAAGGCTATGCAAAGGAATATGCTACCGGCAATAAAGCAACAGCCATTGAGCCATTTGTAAAGGCAGCAACAAAAGCAAATGAACTGGCACTGGGCATTAATGCAGGCCACGATTTGGACCTGCACAACCTTCAGTATTTTGCACAGCATATCCCGGGCTTGCTGGAAGTATCCATCGGCCATGCATTGATATGTGATGCTATTTATTTAGGTTTGGAAAATACCGTGCAATTGTATCAACGGCAGCTTAAATAGTGCCATCAAAAAACAAGCAGATGAACAACGAGGTTATAAGGAATTTATTGGAAGCACTGGAATATTCTGCAGAGAACGTTCCCTTGCGCCTGCAGGTGGCAGATATGATGATGGAGGAAAAATTGTATGAAGATGCATCTGCCCAATACCAGGAAGTACTTAACCGAAATTATGGAAATGCAAGAGCAACTTCGGGCCTTGCCTCCAGCTACTATTACCAGAAAAAATATTCGGCAGCCATTGTGGTTTACGAGCAACTACAGGCCACCCTTACCAGAGACGACCGCACCTTGTACATTAAATGCCTGATACAGGAAAACTCTATTCCGCAGGCCATTGAAGCGTACCAGCAATTACTATCCGGGTATCCCGATTTTTCGGATGAGGAAATTGATAAAAGCCTACGGACATCTGCCAATGATGACTTCGACGACCTTTTTGGAGATTTTGACGCCGCAGGTGATGAAGGCTATTTTATGGAAAAACCCACCCTGCGTTTTAAAGATGTGGGTGGCATGCAAAAAGTAAAAGAAGAAATATCCATCAAAATAATTCAACCGCTTAAAAACCCTGAATTATTTAAAGCTTTTGGTAAAAAAAGTGGTGGAGGTATTTTGTTATATGGACCTCCGGGCTGTGGCAAAACTTTTATTGCCAAAGCAACCGCAGGAGAAATTGATGCCAAATTCATCAGCATTGGTCTGCATGATATTTTAGATATGTGGATTGGCAACAGCGAAAAAAACCTGCATGATATTTTTGAAATGGCCAGGCGTAATAAACCCTGCGTATTATTCTTTGACGAAGCTGATGCATTGGGCGCCAGCAGAAGCGATTTAAAACAATCTGCCATGCGGCATGTAATAAATCAGTTTTTGGCAGAACTGGATGGCGTGGAAGCCGATAACGAAGGGGTACTGATTTTGGCTGCTACCAACGCACCCTGGAATGTGGACGCAGCTTTCCGGCGGCCCGGCAGGTTCGACAGGGTTATTTTTGTTGCTCCGCCAGAAGAAGTTACCCGGGAAGAAATTTTAAAAACCTTGTTGACAAATAAGCCGGCGGAAAATATTGATGTTAAAA
Organism: Chitinophagaceae bacterium; assembly: GCA_025360525.1. Lineage (GTDB taxonomy): Bacteria > Bacteroidota > Bacteroidia > Chitinophagales > Chitinophagaceae > Ferruginibacter. The sequence continues at coordinate 23,275 of JANYCA010000132.1, forward strand.
AAATTGCAGCCAATACAACCGACTATTCCGGCGCTGACCTTACTGCCATTATTGACATTGCGGTAGAAGAAAAGTTGAGAGAATCTATTCTTAAAGGAAGTATTCAGCCTATCAATACCAAAGATTTGCTAGCTGCTGTAAAAAAGCATCGGCCCACTACCCTGGAATGGTTTGCATCTGCCAGAAATTATGCCTTATATGCCAATGAATCCGGGCTATATGACGACATATTGAAATACCTTAAAATAAAAAAGTAAACTGCCTTTATTATTGATCGATTGCTTATAAAAAACAGGCTAAACAACTATCCTTTTTAAACGACCAAAGCAGGTGCATCTTATATGAGTGATACATTCCAGTTTATTGAAAGAGCAAGGTTATTACTGGAACAGGGCCGGGTAAATGATGCAGTAAAACAAATTAAAAATGCGTTGCAGCAAGATCCTGATAATGATATGGCACTTGCACTGTATGCCCGTTGCCAATTCGATCAAAAGGACTTTGACAGTGGCATTGAAACACTTTATAAAGCCATTTATATTGACCCGGAAAACAGTTATTATTATTACCTGTTGGCATTTGGTTACTATCGTAAAAATTTAAATACACAGGCGCTTGAAAAGTTGAATCAGTCAATCGTCCTCAATGCATATTTTGCTGAGAGTTTTGGCCTGATGGGCTATGTTTATTGTGATGAAAAAAACTTTAAACTGGCACTGGAAAAAGCCAATGAAGGGTTGGCAACAGACCCCAACAATATTACCTGCCTTAATGTAAGATCAATTGCGTTAAATAAAATGAAGCAGACTGATGCAGCCGTGGAAACCATGGAACATGCACTGGCACAAGACCCCGATAATGAGTTTACCCACTCAACCATTGGCTGGAATTATTTAGAGAAAGGCAACAACAAAGTGGCAGCCACACATTTTAGAGAAGCGCTCCGTATAAACCCTAATATGAACAATGCAAAACAAGGGTTAAAGGAAGCGCTGAAATCGAAAATACCACCTTATAAGTGGCTGCTTCAATACAGTTTCTGGATAAACAACCAGGATAAAAAAACAAGGTGGATTATACCATTGGCATTGTATTTTGGTGTTCGCATTTTATCAACAGCATTTAATCAAAGTAAAAGCACAGAATCGATAGCAGGCCTTATCGTTGGCTTGTACCTGTTGTTTGTGTTAACCTCCTGGCTAATTAACCCGGTGGCTAATTTTTTGTTGTTGTTTCACAAAGATGGAAAATATGCGCTCGACCTTACAGAAAAAAATTCAGCCATCTCTGTTGTAGCAACACTTTTTGTGGGACTTACCTGCCTGCTGATTAGTTATTTTTTACAGGCCGGCAACGATATTTTATCAACCTCATTGCTTACAGCCGGTATTGCCTTTTTGGTAATGGCACTGCCACTGGGCAGAATTCAATATCCTCTTTCCTTTAAGAGATACGACACTCAAAACAAAGTAGCGCTTGGATTAACAGGGCTCGGTATTTTAACCGTTGTATTTGCTTTCATCTATTTACCCGTAGCCATAGTTACAGGAGCATGCTTTCTTGTTATTTTTGTTATAAACAGCTGGGTGGGAGTTTTTAGAAAATAAGATGCTAATTAGCGATTGAATACAGGTCGGGAGACCTGGACCTAATCATACAAATAACTGATTCCGCTAATGTCAACCTCTCAGGGTTTTGATGGTGGTTGCCTGATTTGGTTTTCTATAGTAACGACATCCCTTCGGTATTTTGATCCGATGAAGGGGATAATTTACGAAGATTCCCCTATAGGCGCTGGAATTAGGGATGGAAATGCGGCAAAGGTTTCCTGTGCGGTTGTAAAAAGCTGGTGTTATTTTGTCTATTCATAAACTTCTTTTCTATGCCCTAGGTCAATCACATCAACCTGCAGTATATTGTCAAAAATATCGTAGATAATGCGGTAGTCAGCAACACGTATTCTAAAACCATCACGTCCTTTTAATTTTTTATACCCGGCTGGGCGTGGATTTACAGCAAGCTTCAAGATAGCAGCTTTTATTTTGGAATAGTAAGGTTCGTTTATTTTTTCCAGCGATTTTAAAACGGCTTTTTCAATGCGGAGCTTGTACATTACTTTTTCCTTTTGGCTTCAACCTGTTTAAAAGCGATATCGGCATCCACAAAGCTTTGCTTTCTTTTTTTAGCAGCATCATAGCGTTTAATATCTTCTAACTCTTCCAGTTCTTTCATAATGCTGTTGAACTGATTTGCAGGCAGCACCACCAGTTTTTTGCCAGCGGTATCTTTTATGTATTGTGGGCTTATCGTTATCATGGTTTAAAAATATTTTTTGTATTAATTACAGCATACCTATTTTAGCAGCCTTTGGTAGTAGGAGAAGTAACAAAAGCTTCTGCCTGTTCCTTTTGCGAAAGGTTCTTAGCCTTCCCGCAAGCTTTGAATCTTTTACCGAAAGTAAACATAAATTCAACTTTTTATGTATTTACAATACTTGTTTTAAGGCTAGTTTGTAAAACAAATGTAAACATATAAAAGTGGTTATTAAAATATCCTATAGTCGCAGTTCTCGAGACCTGTTGCCCTACGTGACTACTGCCACTATGATCAGTAACTCCAAAAATACAAAATCAAGCAAGCCCTTTTTTTCAATAAAATAGTCAAACGCATTACATAGTTCCAATGCCAAGGTACTGTTGGTAAAATCTACCTTTCAAATTCTACCGTACAACAATGCCATCTACTAATCAGCAGATGGCATTGTTACAATTAAAAATCTATTTTAACCCTGCAATCGCAGATTCCAGGTTAGCTGTAAAACTATTGATAGCACCGGCGGTAATTTCAATCTGCTCCTGAGCCTCTTTCCAGTTGCGCTGCTCAATTGCTTCTCTCACACCGGGCAGGGTTTTTACGCCATAGCCGGTATAAAAACCGGGGGCATAAATAGCATGCCTGTACCAGCTGCGGCGGGGCAAACCATCCTTTGTAAGCAGCATTTGCTCTGCCTGGTAAAGTTTTTTATTTAATACATTTCTATTGGCGACAGACAAGTCACCCACCGCTAGTTCATGCAATGCGTTGGTTGTTTTTTCCAAAGCAGTTACAGCATTTTGTAAAGATGCAAAACTAATAAAGGGCACTTCATCTTTAGTAACCGGTGGCAGCAAAGCTGCAGTTGCATTGTTGGCAATGCTGTAATGTTTTTGATTGATCAGTTTATTTTCCACTGTTGTATTCTCCCTCATATTATCTGCAAGAGCAGCAACTTCAGTTACATATTTACTGATTGTTTTTTGCAGGTTGCGAAAATCAAAAGGCAGATTCTCTGCATTGGCAAAACGAAGCGTAGTATGTCCTGCAGTTTTGGCCAACACCACACCGTACTCAAATGTTGGATCTTTAAACCTGCGATATAAATCGTACGAATCGTAGATGGAATGATACTCGCCACCATCATCTTCACCACCAAAGCCAAGGTTCATAGATGGTATCCCAATGTGTTGTGCAAAGGGAGAAAAATCGGAACCGGAACCCAATGCTTCCAGCTCAAAGGTAGTTTTTGATAACAACTCATTTTTTGTTTTAGCAGATGTTGCGTTGATAATATCGGCTGATCTTTTTCTTTCAAATACACTCACATTGGTCTGCGGATCCTGCACCTCTTTAATAATTTCTGTAAAGGCGGGTTCTAAAGCCTGGGAGCCACCAGCCCCTAAAAAGCCCCGTCCGTTGCCATCCGAATTGATATATAACACAGCTTTTTGCTGCAATTCTGCCGCATGAAATTCTACCCATTCTGTTGATCCCATCAGGCCGGGCTCTTCGCCATCCCAGGCACAATACATAATGGTACGTTTGGGCTGATAACCAGCTTTTGCCATCTCTCCTATCGACCTTGCTTCTTCCATCATGGCTGCCAAACCACTTATGGGATCGCCGGCTCCATTTACCCACGCATCGTGATGATTTCCTCTTATCACCCATTCATCTGGCAACTCACTTCCTTTTAATTTGGCTATAATATTGTTTACGGGACGTACCTGCCAGTCGAAGCTTAATTTTAAATGAATTTTATTTTTACTCGGTCCTACATGGTACGTAATGGGCAAAGCTCCTCTCCAACCTTCCGGAGCTACGCTTCCTTCCAGGCTTTGCAGCAATGGTAAGGCATCTGCATAACTGATGGGTATTACCGGAATTTTCAACAGGTTGGCAGCATCTTTTCTATCGATACGTTTAGCATCTTTAGTGGCTCCAAGACCTGGTGTTAGTGGATCGCCGGGATAAATGGGCATGTCTTCCACAGAACCACGTTGTGCACCTAACTCCGGCCTAAAGGGACCTTTGGGATAAACGTCTCCCTGAAAATAACCGTCCTCTTTGGGGTCGCTGTAAATGATACAACCGATGGCTCCATGTTCCTGCGCCACTTTTGGTTTAATGCCCCTCCAGCTTTGGCCATATTTGGCAATCACAATCTTCCCTTTTACATCTACGCCCATTCTTGCCAGCAATTCATAATCTGCCGGAACGCCGTAGTTTACAAATACCAGTTCGGATGTTACATCACCATCTGCACTCCAGCAATTATAAACGGGCAATTGCGTGGCTGTTTGGCCGGATGTGGCATCCTCTTTCAATACGGGTTCTTTTAAGGAGGCTTTAAAGTTGGTGGTGCCCGTCATGGATAGTTCTCTTGTAAGCGGTGTTGGAAACAAAACATAAAAAGTTTCCAACTGTGCATCGTATCCCCAGCTTTTAAATTTATTAAGAATGTAGGCAGCATTGGCATCGCCCCCTGGTGAAGCAACATGATGTGGCACGGCCGAAAGATCTTTTATAAACTGATCTATATTTTTTGCTTTGAGGTTGCCATCAAATTTTTTTTCGGTTGATAATTGTTTATCGGCAGCTGTTTTACTAAACCCCAGGATAGAACCAGGCTGAGCAGTAACCACAGCTGAAAATAACACTGCAGCAGCAGTGGCAATAAGGTTGCTTTTCATAATTAGTATTGGTTGGTATTTTATAAAAGAAGATGATTTTTTAAATTAGTTTCCTGACCATTTGTTATTATCAAAATTCATATCCGGAAAAACTTTCTCCGGATCAATTACAACGCTTGCTAATTTTTCTTTGGTGGGTAATTTTACTTTCCACACGCTGGTATTGTTCCATATTTCTACCGGAAGTTTTATCAAGCCTTTAACGCCACTTACCGTTTCGTAGGCCAGTTTTACCGGCATGGCCATCTGATCTGCATTTCCAATGGTAACAACCGCTCCGTTTGAAGCGTTGTCCCGTTCGTAATTTACAGAAAGAATAGCCTGGTCCAGTTTATAATTTTCCAGGAACCATTCTTTCCAAAACCAGCTCAGGTCTTCGCCGGTGACATCATCCATTGTTTTAAAAAAATCCCAGGGAGTTGGGTGTTTGTATGCCCACCTCTTTATATAAGTTTTAAATGCGTAGTCAAATCGAACCGGGCCAACAATTTCATTTCTTAATAACTCTAATCCATAACCGGGTTTAAGATACAAAGCCGTACCAATATTTGCTTCTCTCAAAGCATCCGGCGTATTCATAATAGCTTCGCTTTTTTCTCCAAAAATGTACCCTGCCATCACCTCCATCGATGGCGGATTGCTTTTATACTCTCCTTTATTAAAATCGTCATCTGCCAATGAGTTTATAAAAGTATTAAAACCTTCATCCATCCAGCCATATTTCCTTTCGTTGCTGCCCACAATCATCGGGAACCAGGTATGCCCAAACTCATGGTCGGTAACACCAAACAGTGCAGCCTGTTGCGCTTTGGCACCACAAAAAACAATGCCGGGATATTCCATACCGCCCACATTACTTGCTACATTAGTAGCTACAGGATAAGGATATTCGAACCAACGTTTGCTATAATTTTCTATACTTGCTTTTGTATATTCAGTTGCCCTTCCCCATGCTTTATCTCCTTTGCTTTCCGGCGGATATACACTCATGGCCAGCGCCGTTTTGCCACTGGGTAAATTGATTTTGGCAGCATCCCATATAAATGCTTTTGAACTGGCCCAACTGATATCCCTGGCGTTGGAAATAATATAACGCCAGCTCAATGTACTGCCGGGTGGCCTTGATGCAGGATCATCTATCTCTTTTTCCGTGCGAAGCATTACTGTTTTATCACTTTTTTTAGCCTGTTGCAAGCGACCTTGTTGTATGCTGGTTAATACATTTTCAGGGTTTTGTAATTCACCACTTGCTACTACAATATGCGAAGCAGGTGCTGTAATGGTAACATTGTAATCACCATATTCCAGGTAAAATTCACTCGGCCCAAGATAGGGAAGTGTATTCCATCCTTCAATATCATCAAACACACACATGCGGGGGTACCATTGCGCCACCGTAAAAATATCTCCTTTAGCAGTTGCAAGAATTCCGCATCGGTCTGCACCATATTCGGGAAGCGTAAAAACATAATCAACCTGGATGATTACTACATCACCACCGGGTTTTAAAGCATTGGCCAAACGCAATTGCATTCGGGTGTCTGTAACCAAATACTCAGATTCTTTATTATTTATTTTTACAGAACTAATTGTGTAGCCCCCGTTAAAATTGCTCTTTGAATCACCATAGCGGCTGCGGATATCAAGCGGCATTCGTGCCTGTCCACGGCTGTCTTTGTTAAATAAATTTTGATCTAATTGCAGCCATAAAAACGGCAGCGCATGCGGACTATTATTTTTGTAGGTGATGATTACTTTGCCGGCTATTTCGTGAGAGTGTTCGTTGAGGGAAACATTGATATTGTAATCTGCCTTGTTTTGCCAGTAAGCAACTGTTGGTTCACCGTTGCCTGCCCGGGTAATCGTATTACCGTTTGAATAAAAAAGCGGGGAAAAAAGGGCGTGAGCATCGTACCTGGTTTCAAAACTTTCGGGGGTTTGGGCGTTTACCGGAAAAAGTGCCTGCAACAAACAGCCTAAGGACATTAGTTTTTTTATCATGGTTTGTATTATAGGTATCAAAATAAAAATGAATTGCTTATTTACTGCCAGTTATTTAATAATCTTCTACCATCTTTTTTAATATTAACATCATCTTCGGTAGTATTTGTCAATTGCATCATATTGTTTAGTAGTGAGATGGCTTTTGTATGCTGACCGGCTTTATAATATGCTCTTGCCATTTCATAATTATTCAACACAAAATTTTTTTCAAGTTGATGTGCTTTTTCAAACGCAGCTATTGATTCTTCTATAGATGATTTTGGCGGGCTTCCATACAAAAGGCGTATTGCACCTCTTTCAAATATATTAAGACTGCTCATTTCAAAATGCCATCTTCCCAATACGTGCCATGCCTTATAATTGGTGGGGTCGCTTTTAAGGGCAATATCAACGTATCGGCGGATTTCTTTTGCCGCAGCTATTTTTTCCTTACCACTTTTATTGAGTGAAATCCGTCCCAGGGCAATTGCCATTACACAATTGGATTCTGCATTGGCAGGTTGAATTTTTAAAGCAAGACCGGCATAGGTTTTAGCCGCCGAATAATAGGTATTCATTTGCTTTGCGTCGATTTCTCTTTTACCGATGCGGCTGCATAATTCGCTGCATTTATTCAATGCATAAACATTTAATGGCTGCAAAGACAGTACTTCCTTGAATTTATCAAACGCAGCTTTTTCATTTAAACTTCTATCCAACCTGTCACCTTCTTTTATCAACACATTTGTTTCTTGTGCCGGCAGCCACAAAAAACAAAAGCCCAGGCAAATAAGGCTGATAATAATTTTCATATCAGTACTCTTTTTTAAGTTTTACAGCTACTATTCCTTTAAAATCGGGAATGGGTGCGGTTAATTTTTTGATAACGAGGCTGATTGATTTTATGCGAACATCCTGCTGCCTGATTAATGCAACCAGGTCTTCTGCCAAAGTCTCCAGCAACGGGGTTGCCAGCTTCATTCGGTTATTGATAATTTCATATACTGACACATAATCCAATGTTTGACCCAGCGTTGTAATACCTTCTGAAGTATTCATTTCAATATCAACATCCAGCTCAAAATGATTACCATTTATTTTTTCAGATTCATACAAACCATGGTAGGCAATAAATTGAAGCTGGTGTAATTGAATGGTAAGCATTAAACAAATTTATTGATGGAAGGTAAGTTGCTTTATTGCATTTTTTTAAGAAAATTATTTTAGCTGATTCAATTCCTTTTAATGAAAACCCTTCTCACTTAGATACCGCTCTGCATCAAGCGCTGCCATGCATCCACTGCCTGCCGCTGTTACTGCCTGACGGTAAATTTTATCCTGTACATCTCCACTGGCAAATATGCCCTCTATGTTGGTTTTGCAGGTACCTGCAATGGTTTTTATATAGCCTGCTTCGTCCATATCAAGCCATGTTTTAAAAATATCACTGTTTGGTTGATGTCCAATAGCGACAAAGAAAGCGCTGACAGCAATTTCTTTCTTTTCTCCCGTTTGTGTATTTTTTATTCTTACCGCTTCCACCTTTTTTTCTCCCAGTATTTCGTCTGTTTCGCTATGCCAGTTGATGGTAATATTTTTTGTATTGATTACCCTGTCTTGCATTATTTTACTAGCCCTCATTTCTCCCCTTCTCACTATCATGTGCACATGCGAACATATTTTTGATAAATAAAGCGCTTCTTCAGCCGCTGTGTCACCGGCACCAATAATTGCAACCTCTTTTCCTTTAAAGAAAAACCCATCACAAACAGCACAGGCACTCACACCGTATCCATTTAAGCGTTCTTCACTTTCAAGACCGAGCCATTTGGCAGAAGCTCCGGTTGAAATAATAACTGCATCCGCCGCTATCCATTTTTCTTCATCAATTTGCACTTGAAAAGGATGAACAGAAAAATCAACTTTAGTTGCCAACCCATAACGGATGTCGGACCCCATGCGCTTTGCCTGGTTTTCAAAATGGAGCATCATGTCTGGCCCTTGAATTCCATCAGGATAACCGGGGTAATTTTCTACTTCCGTTGTAATCGTCAACTGACCACCTGGCTGAATGCCCTGGTACAAAACAGGGGCAAGCCCTGCCCTGCTGGCGTAGATGGCTGCAGTGTATCCTGCCGGCCCTGACCCTATTATTAAACAACTAACTTTCTCTTCAATAGTATTTTCCATATTCAATTTTTTGCAGCGAATTACACGAATTTACAAGATGAATTTTTAAAACAATTACAAAAATCACGATTGCCGGGTTTTGAAGATAACAATTTGTATTTGCGCAGATTGTATAAAATGATAAGCACCGATTTAAACTTTTAGTGTTGTTTATACTGTTTGTAATCTTATTATTGAGGAACTATCAGGGTTTGATAATTTGCAGCATAGCCGTAAAATGCTCCCAAAGCCCCATTACTAATATTTCCCAAAACCTTATTAGGTTGTGAAAAAGGATTGCCGATACTCCTGTATGAAAATTCCCAGCTACTCCAGAATTTAAAAGTATTTCGATCGATATTACATAATTTAAGGGTGATAGTATCGCCTCTTTTAAAAAAATTACTGTCCATTTTAATTGGGTTATTTCTGTTAATACCAGGTTCTACCTGCAGTTGATAAGTAGTACCATCAATTATCTGGTCGTCAAAAACGGAGTTGTCGCCGGGCAAAAATGGCTGGCTGTTTGCTTTGGTAAAGTATCTTATGTAATTCCCCAATCCGGGCGGATCAGTGATTTTAATCATCAGTACAACCTTGTCAGTATTTTCCTGGAAAGGAGCTTTTTTCCACCACAGCGAGTCTGGTTTTTTAGTTAAAAGTGGTATAGTTGTAACTGCATTATATTCTTTGGATTCAGCATTAATTTTGAGCGTATAGGCTGTATTGAATGCACCTAAAAAAGCAGTAGCCATATTAGAAGTATCGAGGCTATAATAATAAACAAAAGCTCCTGCCCCGGCAGGCACAGCATATTCCTTTAACTGATGGGTGGTTATGCCATTAGACATGGTAACCGTTGCATCGTGAACAAATGAGTTAATTAATAAAGATGGGTCAATGGTTCCGAAAAAATTCAGACTTTTTGTTAATACCACCTGAGGGGGCCGGTTGTTTTCGATACTGGCGTCCACCACCAAAACATTTTCTGCATCTTTTAAATTGAAATTGATATCCTTTTCACATCCTTCCAATAATAAAAAAGATAAAAATACCAGGTAATAAATTTTATTCATCGTGCAAAATTAATTCTTATGCTAATTGAGTATTGTTATAATTCATTTACGTTTTTAAAACCAATCAAGTTCGTAAACTGGGAATTAAACGCTGGCTTTTACCGACTGAATTTTTCGGTATGGCAAAACAGATTTTATGCAAAGCTCGTCCACATTCTCCTAAAATAAAACTAAGATTGTATTACCCAAACAACAGGCTTTACAAATGGTTTAATAAAAAATCCCCGTTGAAAATATCAACGGGGAAAAAAGTATTTAAAATAAATGTGTTAACCTAAATATGCTTTTAAAGCACCACTGTACCTTGCTTTTTGCAGGCGCTTGATGGCCCTTTCTTTAATCTGGCGTATACGTTCTTTGGTAAGATCATATTTTTGACCTATTTGTTCTATGGTAACTCCATTTTCTCCATCCAATCCAAAATAGGCATTTACTATTTCTGCCTCTCTGGGGCTTAAAGATTTTAATACCCTTCTAATTTCATTTCTAAGGGAATCATGCATTACATCTTCATCTGTTTCGCTGGCACCTTTTAATAAATCACCCATTGCCACATCTTCCGCTTCATGTACAGGTGCATCTAATGAGGAGTGTCGGGTATTACTTTGGAAAATATTATTAATTTCTGTCTCACTCATTTCCAGTAACTCAGCCAGTTCCTCTGTAGAGGGCTCCCTTTCGTGTTCTTGCTCAAAGGCCATATAGGCTTTATTGGCTTTATTGTATGTGCCAATTTTATTTTGTGGTAATCTAACTAATCTGCCTTGCTCTGCCAATGCCTGCAAAATAGACTGCCGGATCCACCAAACGGCATAAGAAATAAATTTAAAACCTTTTGTTTCATCAAAACGCTGAGCTGCCTTAATTAAACCAAGGTTGCCTTCATTTATTAAATCACTCAAAGAAAGCCCTTGGTGCTGGTATTGCTTGGCAACTGATACAACAAAACGTAAATTTGCCTGCACTAATTTATCCAACGCCCTTTGATCCGACATTTTTATCTTTTGAGCAAGGATAGTTTCCTCCTCCGGGGTAATCATTGATATCTTTGATATTTCCTGGAGATACTTTTCCACCGCCTGGGAATCACGGTTGGTAATTTGGGTTGCGATTTTTAATTGCCTCATTTGCTTGGTTTATATTCTATATAAAATACTCTGCTTATTATAAAACGGCTGTTTCCCGTTAAAGTTCTATATCCAGGCATTATACACCTAAATATTAATAAATAATTGGCGAAGTTACATTTTGCATCTTGCATTTCATACTCAAAACGCAAAAAGGTTTAAAAAAGCCCCCTTTAAAATGTTAATAACTAATCAACTAATTTATTCTTTATCATTTCTAATTTGATCATAATAGGATATTACTACATTTGCGAAATGATAACAGACTTAAGATCAGATACTTTTACAAAGCCAAGTGCCGGGATGTTACAGGCGATGTTTACGGCTGTAGTGGGGGATGATGTATTTGGAGAGGATCCTACAGTAAATAAACTGGAGGCTATGGCGGCTGACCTGTTTGGGATGGAATCGGCTGTTTTTTGCCCCAGCGGTACGATGACAAATCAGATAGCGATTAAATGCCACACGCAACCCGGTGATGAAGTTATTTGCGAAAAATTAAGTCATGTTTACATATACGAGGGCGGGGGTATTGCGTTTAATAGCGGATGCCAGGTAAAAACAATTGATGGTGATAGAGGTAGATTAACCGCAAATTACATTGCGCAAAATATCAATTCCAAAGATATACATAAAGCTAACACCAGTCTTGTGTGTTTAGAAAACACTACCAACAGAGGAGGCGGCGCTTGCTATGAATTTGCTGAAATTGAACTAGTTAGAGATGTATGTCTGCAAAATAATCTTAAACTTCATTTAGATGGTGCAAGGCTTTGGAATGCCCTGATTGCAAAGGGCGAAACCGCCAAACAGTATGGAGAAATATTTGACAGTATTTCTATTTGCTTAAGTAAGGGATTAGGCACCCCGGTTGGGAGTCTGCTTCTTGGAAACAAAACGTATATTCAAAAAGCAAGGAGGATTAGGAAAGTATTTGGCGGGGGAATGCGCCAGGCAGGATACCTGGCTGCAGCTGGAATTTTTGCATTGGAGAATAACATTAGCAGATTACAGTACGACCACGACAATGCAAAAAAAATAGCCGCAGCCTTATCTGCAAAAAGTTTTGTAGGCGAAATTTTACCGGTAGAGACCAATATCGTAATATTTAAGGTATTTTCACCCTACACTCCCGAAAGCTTTTCGGCATTAATGGAAGAACATTCAATATCGGTTATGGCTATTTCTGCCACCCAGGTAAGAATGGTTACTCACCTTGATGTATCAAATGAACAAGTGGATAAATTGGTTTCGTTATTAAACAGCTTGTAAGGTAAAGTCACTAACACTGTTGATAACTTCCATTTTGGGAGTTACCTGTTTTGCAATGGTAAAACTTTGTAACCCTTTTTTCGAAGCAGGGTAATTAAGCCATTTTTCCCTACCAGGTGACCTGCGCCTACTGCAATAAAAACGTTTTCCGTTTTTAATATGGCGCCCAATTGTTCTACCCAGTTTATGTTGCGCCTGTCTAGCAATATATCTTCATGATTCTGCATCCCCAATTCGCTTTTATTAAAAAGTGCTTCAATGGCTGAAAGTCGTTGACTTTTATATACCCTAATCATGGTGTCAAAATTCTTTTTGTTTAAATCCATGCTATCAATAGACTTCAATAATTCCTTTGCTTGCTCTTCATAAGGTATGCTATCGAATACGGCTGCCTGTAATTCCATTGTTTCGAGACCCTTAATCTCCTTTTTTTGGGTCTTCGCCAATTTCATCAACTCTTCTTCTACTCCACTTACGGATTTGCAAGGCATCATTTTGGGATAAAGTAATGCCACCAGCATAAACGGCTTAATCGTTTGTAAAAAAGAAAGCGGCGCACCTAAACTATCTTTAAAAAATAATTCAATTTTTTTATATTCTTCTTTTGAATAAAAGTCAGTCAGTTTTTTTCCTCCTTTCATAGTCATCATCGTCATCCCGCTAAGCATTAAAGCAGGATCGTCCATATCGAGTTCCATATAAACAATTGCAGCGTTGCCAACCGCTGTTTTTAATTGTTCGCTGAATTGAACATCATCTTTACACATTAAGTGAAAAGTACCGAACAAATAAGACGGCTTTTGTAATCCATTTCCACTTATTTGCCAAAGCAACGTATTGTCATCTTTATTGATTAAAAGACCTGGCTTTTTTATTTGTGCATTGCAGGAAAACATTAGCCACAAACATAAAAATATACTTAAACAACGCATGTAAGTTTTTTTATAAATATAGGCTTTATATAATGTAGTGACAAGCGGATTTTTGCCCGCAGCCTTTCAAACCGAATTGGACTTGCAAAACTGTGACTTTAAATTGCCGAACTATTTTTTTATCAAAAAATCAGTTGCTAAATAACGCCTGACAGACTGAAGAAAGCGTTGATTTTTCTAATAGACAAAAGCCTTAACAATTTCCTTTTTATCTGCATATTGTATTACTATAGAATATATGCCAGAAGGTAGATTATTCAAACTGATGGTACCGCCTCCGATACCTTCTAAATAAAATTGTTTTACTATTTGTCCGGAAATATTTACAACTGTGATTGCTCGTTTTTCACTAATGGCGGATATTACCCGGTATTCATTTTTTACACCGGTTGAAACCAAGGAAAAGAAGGCCTGCCTTGCATTTCGTATGATCACCTGGTTAGAATACACTACAGCTCCTGATTTTTCCAGCAACTTGAGGCGATAGAAAATTGTTTTTGTTCCTGCAGTAATCGTATTGTCGGTAAAATAATATTTACCCATATTTGCAGGCGGATTAATATGCGCTTGAACAGCTCCTGCTGGCTGCCAATCACGACCATTGTAACTTCTTTCAATAATATATTTATCGTTGCTATATTCCGAGCTATTTATCCAACGAAGTTGAACAGCATTGCCTGAAACCGGTTTTGCTGCAAATTCTGTTAAACGCAAAGGAAGTATTTGTTGAATTTCCCAGATATCAAAATCAACTCTATAATCTGCAAGTCCTTCCATGCCTGGCTCAGATTCAGCCAATCCGTCTGCATTTCCAAACTCTCTCGTAACTGAAATGGAAGGAGAAGAAAATACGACAATTTCAAAATTACCACCGGTTTGCCCAATAAGATTAACCGGAATATCATAAACACTATCCGCAGTGATTGTATTGCCAAATCCGGATGCAGCCCATGGTATATATCCGGAATAATTACCGCTACCTGGCTCTTCCCCTGTAAAACTTCCATTCTCTGTCCATGCCTGACCGCCAGAAATAATACCCCCAAATGCGGTTGAACTCCAGCTTATATCATAGTTACATACCACGTTTACTTTGGTGGAATTACCAGCCCCATTTCCTCCAAATATTTTGCCTAAATTATTCCCGGAACCTGCGCCACAGCCTGGCGTTAATGGCAGCGTAGATTTCTTCATAGTGACTTTTGCACCTACAGGCAACTGTACTTTACCGGTAGTAGCACCGTTGCTGATACTGCCATCTAAAAAATCGTTTGGCCATTGGTTTATTACGATGGCCCGTTGTTCGCAATTAGTATTTGTGCCAACAGGTACGGTATTATTTATACCGTATAAAGAGACGGCATACTTGCTGTTGCCGTCGCAGTTTCCACCACAATGGCCACTACAATCGGAGGGGTCTTTATCTAACAAAAAACCAAAATTAGTAGTACTATTTGTGATATTGGGTATGGTGCTTACCAGGAAAGAATAGTAGTTTGAGCTACCCATTTTAACCCATTGGTAGCCAGGTGCCGGCGTAGAAGTTGGTTGTGAAAAACCAGGCAATAAATGGATTAATAAGGCAGCGGTAAATAAAATTCTGATCATGCAGTAATTTTTAATGAAGTAAAGATGTTGATAAAAACAAGATGTATTTAGGGGCAAACTGCTGCACCAAAAAGAGCTGCTAACACCTGAAAGTAAAAATACGTTATACAAACTACTGGCAAAATCTCATTAATAAAGGAAATATAATACCTGTATATTGCAACCCTACCCTAAAAAATAGAGGCCCCTCATAAAAATGAGGGGCCTTAACGATTGCTTGCCATATGAAAAAGTAGATCAATTTGTAATTTCATTATTTAAACAGCCTCATTACAGAAACTATTTACTTACAATTGAAAATATTTTATGCTTCAACTTCTATTAAAATTTATATACTGCTGCTACCAATGCAGTAACTGTAGTTTTTACAATAGTACCATCTTTCTTAAAAAATATAGCACTTTTTGATGTTTCTACTCTCAACTCCGGAATGATTGTTAATGGTCCTACTTTACAGTTTATAGAAAGGGTATTTGCAAAAATATTTTTTGTAGGAAAGTAAATAGTTTTACTGTCGCCTATGTATTCACTCCGTAATGTAATACCGGTAGTAGGGGTTGGATCAAAATTTAAATATAAGGCTGAACCCCACCAACTTCCACTTGTTGCATCAAGGTTGGTTTTACGACTTTGTACCGTTGCATTAAAACCAAAACCGAATTTTGAAGTAACAGTACTATTTATCACTAAATCTAATTGGCTTAAACTTTTTAAAGGATTAGGAACACCAGGTATAGAAAGAGACTTAGAACCAAAAGATCCAACATAATTTAAGTAAGCTTTAAATTTCCCATCAGATGAGCCACTGCTTACCTGTGCTAATAAACTCTTTACATTATTGGTAGCAGTTGATTGATCTGTATAATTTGCAACTCCCAACATTAAACCTACCGGCCCAGCCGTAATATCTGCTTTTAAGCCTGTATGAAAAAATGGCCCGTTTGTGAACATATAAGACATGCTGTAATTTCTGTTTAATTGAGCATCTACCAACTCGTAACCAACATGGGTTCCAAATTTCCCCATCGTAAATTTCACTTTGCTGGAAGGTGAATAAGTAACAAAGAGTTGCTTGACATTGGAAAGAGATACAAAACCATTTTTACTCTGATCTGTTACGCCATCATTATATGAAAACTCTTCTGCTCTTCTGCCAAAACCCAAATCAATAGTAGCAGTTACTTTTCCGGATAATGCACTTGCATCGGCCCTTAAGCTCGCCATCCCTAATTCAAATGAACTCTGAGAATTGGTAAAACTGGTATAGTTATTTGCAAAATTATTGGAAAAATTATACCTATAATAGGCATCTAAACCACCTGAAATAGTAAACGTTTTTGTTTCGTCATCATCAGGGTTAGTGGAAACGATTGCTGCCTTCTTTATAGCTGTTTTAGTGACCTCCTGGGCAAAAGTTACCGTTGAATAAATTACGGATAATGTGATTGCTGCTGCTAATTTTAAATTCATAAAAATCAGTTTTGGTTAAAAATTTAAATTAAAAATTTAGTTAAGTGCAATAACTCCGATAAAGGAACTATTACAAAATTGTTATGGCAGCAACGATATTATTAAAAGAAAAGAAACACTTTAACTTCTACCTCGATAATTTAGCCTGAGATAAAATTGCGTTTTGAAAAGGAAAAACACCAGGGAAATTTGAAGGTTAACAAATTAACCCTGGTGTGCTATAATTAAGAAGATAATTAAATTAATAAGCAGGCTTTTCTTCGACAGTACCCCCAGTATTAACCAACAGGGTACCCTGAACATAATTTTCATTATGCTGAGATGCATCTAAACCTTCTTCTTCTTCCTCTGCACTAACACGAATTGGCAAAATAAAGTTGATAAATTTAAAAATCAGGAATGAAACAGTAAAGCTGTAAACAACTACTATTGCCATTGCTTTAAACTGGGTAAGCAGAAAACCAGGATTGCCATAAGCCAAGCCATTAGGGCCTCCCGGAATACCATGAACTACCTGGCTGGCAAATACACCTGTTAGCAGCATACCTACCATACCACCCAAACCGTGGCAAGGAAAAACATCCAGTGTATCATCTAACTTAGATTTTTGCTTAATTCCAACAGCAATATTGGAAACTATTGCACCTATTACACCAATTATAATACTTTGCGGAATACCTACATAACCAGCAGCAGGTGTTATAGCCACCAAACCAACTACAGCGCCTATACAAAAACCAAGTACAGAAGGTTTCTTGCCTTTTAATACATCAAAAAACATCCAGGCACATCCTGCAGCCGCCGCTGCCGTATTAGTGGTACCAAATGCATTCACTGCCAAAGGAGTAGCGCCTACAGCAGAACCAGCATTAAAACCAAACCAGCCAAACCAAAGTAAGCCAGTTCCAATTAATACGTAGGGCACATTTGCAGGTGGAATTTCAGTTCTTAATACATGAGATTTACGACGCTTTAATACCAATGCACCAGCCAAAGCAGCGCAACCGGCTGTAATATGTACAACTGTACCACCAGCAAAATCCCAGGCTCCCATTTTAGCTAAAAATCCATCGGGATGCCAGCTCCAATGTGCTACCGGCGCATAAACCAATAAACTGAATAGTACAATAAAAACAACATATGAGGTAAACCGTATCCGCTCAGCGACAGCTCCTACCACCAAACCAGGCGTAATAATCGCAAACATTAATTGGAACAAAGAAAAGAGCGTTAGCGGCATTGTGTTTGCTAAAGGCCAGGCGGCGTGAGATTTAACTCCATGAAAAAATAAGAAAGTCATTGGATTTCCAATTACTCCACCAATTGAATCACCAAAACATAAACTAAAACCAACAACGATCCATAAAACACCCACAATACCTGCAGCTACTACACTTTTAATCATTGTTGAAATTACATTTTTACGATTTACCATACCTCCATAAAAGAAAGCCAGGCCAGGTGTCATTAAAAATACCAGCGCTGTGGAAATTAAAACCCAAACCATGTCCGAAGAAACATATTGGGGATCTTTTGGTCCAGGTACATAATCTGCTTCTGGTTTGACAAATGCGGCCAAAATAGCCAAAACGACTAAGACAAGAAATGGGATAACTGATTTTACTGTAATTTTTCTCATATTTTTTTGTTTAGATTTAAAGCGCTTATTAATATTAAATTAAAATATACTGTATTTTTATTTTGCTAAATTATGGATATAAGAGCAAATTTACTGAATTTTAAACATATTTTTATATAAATAATGTTTAAAAAATAACTATAAACCTTACTAAAATGTTTTACAACCACTAAATAATATGAAATTTGAACGGAAAAAATTCAAAAAAATGTGGATAAATATGTTTTTAGCTCAAAAAAACACTTGAAATAAATTCAGTGCCTTTAAGATTCAGTTGGAGTAACTACTTAAGAAAAAGATGAAGAAGTAAGTGTAATTTATACTGGAAACGCCAAGGCAAGGGTACGTGTCCTAAGCATGTTAAGCGTCAAATTTCATTCAAGGGAAATGTTTCAATCAAATAATATATTTAATTGAAACGATTTGTAATGAATAAAGCCATCTAAAAAAGATAATCAGGTTATGAATTGTTTGCAATATTAATTACCTAATATTCAAAAAAAATCCATAAGCTGTTGCCAACTTATGGATGTATATCTTAACGAAAGACTATTCTTTAAGATTTTTTGTTATTTTATGCTGAATGCTTTTTTAACTTTTGGAACAAAGTCAAGTTTTTCCCAAGTAAAGAGTTCAACTTTAACTTTTTTTATTTTACCATAAGGATCTTTAAACTCTTTTACTACTACTTCATTTTTACGCCCCATATGGCCATAAGCGGCAGTCTCACTGTAAATAGGACTGCGTAATTTTAAACGTTGTTCGATAAAATATGGACGCATATCGAAAACGGACTGCACAATTTTTCCAATTTCGCCATCAGTGATGCCAACTTTTGCAGTACCGTAGGTATTTACGTTAATTGACGTAGGTTGAGCAACGCCAATAGCATAAGAAACCTGCACCAATACTTCATCAGCCACACCAGCGGCTACTAAATTTTTGGCAATATGTCTTGTAGCATAAGCCGCACTCCTATCAACTTTACTTGGATCTTTACCACTAAATGCTCCGCCACCGTGTGCACCTTTACCGCCATAAGTATCTACAATAATTTTACGACCGGTAAGGCCGGTATCACCGTGAGGACCACCAATAACAAATTTACCCGTTGGATTAATATGATATTTGATATCATTATTAAAAAGCTTAGCGAATTTTTTGTATTTGGATTTTACCCTTGGTATTAAAATCCCAACGATATCCTTTTTAATTTGGGCAAGCATCTTATCTTCTGTATCAAAATCATCATGCTGTGTAGATACAACAATGGCGTCTATTCTTACTGGTTTGTTATTATCATCATACTCTAACGTTACCTGGCTTTTAGCGTCAGGACGTAAATATTTTACAGCCTTATTTTCTCTTCGAACTGCGGCTAATTCTATCAAAATTTTATGGGCAAGATCCAATGCAAGTGGCATAAAATCTTCAGTTTCATTTGATGCATACCCAAACATCATTCCCTGGTCGCCAGCGCCCTGTTCTTCTTTCGTCTTTTTATCTACACCCTGGTTAATATCTGCAGATTGTTCATGAATGGCTGATAATATGCCGCACGAGTTAGCTTCAAACATATACTCACTCTTTGTGTATCCTATTTTACGTATTACTCCTCGTGCAATTTCCTGAACATCCAAATAAGCCTTACTCCTTACTTCTCCGGCCAGTATTACCTGTCCGGTTGTTACAAGTGTTTCACAAGCTACTTTACTGTTAGGATCAAAAGCTAAGAAATTATCTATTAATGCATCACTGATTTGATCAGCTATTTTATCCGGATGGCCTTCACTAACGGACTCTGAAGTAAATAAATAAGACATGAGGTATTTTTTTTGAGGTGCAAAGATATATTTAGCATATTAAAAAACAATAGGACAAAAATTCATAATTTCTGGACTTTAAGTAGCAGTCAAATTATATTTTAGAATAAACGATCCTTAGCCGTAGTTTATAATTAATGTTAGATCCACTCCCAACTTTTATCCTTCCATTTGCAAGGCTATTTTTAAAAGCAAACACATTATTGTAGTAAGTTAGATTATGAGGAGCATATAATCTTAACGTATAGTTAGAGGTACGTTTTGTAACCAAGTTTTGTACGTAACGTGATATATTAAAAGAGTAATAATAAATACTATTCCCCAATGCATTGTTCTTCTTTTGAACATATCCACCAAAATAGCCAAAGTCTACTCCGCCCGTTGGAAAGAAAAAAAGACTATTGTCTGGGTTGTAGTGAACTGTGGGATTTAGGTCGTAATAAATAGGCTTATAACTTACAGGTGAAATGGTATCTAACAAATCTATATAAAGGTATTGAGGCGGCGCCAGCACTTTATCGAGGTCTGCAAGTACCGTTGTTGATGCAGGAATTTGTTCAATAATAATTTCTGCTTTGTGAATAATACTATTGGGGAAATTTGTTAAACGGGGTATTTTAAGTGTTGCATAGGTACCAGGTCCGGTTTGAAGGTACAAGGCATCTGCACTGGGCGATTTAATAAATTCCGACTGCGAGGAATCTCTCTTTAAATAGTTAGCATGGCCAGAGGAACTTACGGAGGCTGAGCTGGTGGTTGAAAAATAAAAGGAAGAAAAAGCGGTATCTAAAATAGCATTCCTTCTTTTTTTATAATGCACTTCCAGCCTTGTATTAGGACTATTTAAATCAACATAAAACAATGCGTTGCTTTTATCTAATTCACCTGTTTTAATAGCGAAACCCCGTAAAAGATTCTTATAAAGAGAATCTGAACGGAAAATACTTGTTGATCCGGCTGAGGTGTCTAAAGAAGCAACAAATTCACTCAGGAAACTTTGATCTAGCTTAATTCTTAGCTGATTGGTTACTGTATCTTTTCTACTACCTGGAAACCGGATTATATTTTTTACATCCGTAGGTAAAAATTCAGCAGAACCGATAGATTCGGCTGTAACAGGCTGGTAATCTAGCTTGTAGGAAAAGTTTCTAAAATCAGTGGCATCTTTATCAATTTTAAAAACATTGAACCTATGTTTCATTGTAGTATCACCATACAAGCCTTTAAATGAAAGGCACAATACTAATGAATCAAAGCCCGACGTATTGGGTGCAGGATTTACAACAGGATCAATTGTGTCGCCTGCATTACCGAAATAATAAGGGAAAAATGGCGGCTTCAATTCTACAAAAACATCAGCTTTTGTTGTACCAAAAACAGGGTCGTTTGTAATACATCCAAGGGTGTGATTATCTGTGCTGGAAATTCGGGTAGTATCGAAGAACACACCTTGTGTAGCATTAATTTCAAGCGTGTCTGCAAATGTGGTAACATTGTCCACTGCTGGAATAAGATCTTGCCCAATAGAAGTGGTATCAATCTTACTGCAACTCCAATTAATTATAGCGAAAAAAAAGATAGCGGAAATAAATAAACTAAAAGAATATCTAGGCACAAAAACAGTGTATTTAATGTTTAGAATGGAAGTGGTTAATTATTTTGCAATGTCGGCGTATAATTGTAAATAGTCTGTTAAATCACTTTCAGCATTGTAAGGCAACGTTTTTTTGCCTTTTATTTTACTAAATTCATCAACCAATTTTTTATCTACATTGTCTGACCCAAAGGTGACAGCGTCGGCATAAGCGGCACCACCACGGAACATTGCAAGATTGTTACCGTCTTTAAAGAAGTCAAGTTCTTTTTTTGTAACATTATCATTGATGGCAATCAGCTTTAGAAAATCAGCCCCTAATTTTTCTTTAAATGTATTCTCGCCAATGGTGTAGACTACTTTGCAATTACTAAAAACGGGTTCTTTTTTATATGCAGCTTTAATAAACATTGGAATAAGACCAGTCATCCATCCACTACAATGAATAATATCTGGAGGCCATCCAAATTTCTTTAATGTTTCAAGTGCACCTTTACAAAACAATGCAGTACGCAATCCATTATCAGGATACCACTTTTCATTCTCGTCGTTAAAAACAGTTTTGCGCTTAAAAAAATCTTCATTATCCAAAAAATATACCTGCAGTCTTGCATTGGGCAAAGAAGCAACTTTAATCATTAATGGATAATCATCTCCGCCAATCGATACGTTAATACCAGACAAACGCACAACTTCATGTAACCTATGCCTGCGTTCGTTAATAACGCCAAACCTTGGCATAATGCACCTAACCTCCATGCCTGAGTCGTTGGATTTTACTGCCAGTTTATTTATGATGTCAGCAAACTCTGTAAGTTCCACAAAAGGAGACATTTCGTTAGCGATAAATAAAATTCTTTTTTTTGTCGACATTATTTCTTGGTTAAATAGTCAGGTATGATTTCCTTTGGGAGCGCAAAAGTACAATAAATTTCTGAAAATCAATATACACCTACATTTGAACCTCAATAACCATTTGTATTATGATTGTATTTAAACAGGTTCAACAACTGATGGCCGAACTTACTAACCGAAGGAGCAAAGGTTTTACCATCGCATTTGTTCCTACAATGGGCGCATTGCACCAAGGCCATATATCGTTATTGGAAAAAGCGAACGCATTAAACACCGTTATTGTTACAAGTATTTTTGTTAACCCAACTCAATTTAACGAGTCCGGGGATTTTGACAAATACCCCAAAACAATCGACAAGGATGTGTATAAATTAGAAAAAGCTGGCTGCGATATATTGCTTCTGCCATCTGTTATGGAAATGTATCCAAGTGGAAGCATGTTACATAATAGCTATGATCTGGGTTATTTAGATAAAATATTAGAAGGTGCCAGCAGACCGGGGCATTTCCAAGGCGTTTGCCAGGTAATGGATCGTTTACTCTGCATTGTGCAACCCGACAGGCTGGTATTAGGTCAAAAGGATTACCAGCAATGTATGGTAATTTCCAAACTGGTATCCTTAACCAGCGCCCCTATCGAAATATTAATTCGAGATACTTTAAGAGAACCGGATGGGCTTGCTATGAGCAGCAGAAATTTGCGACTTTCTAGTGAAGCAAGAACAAAAGCACCGCTAATTTACGAAACACTTGTTTGGATAAAGCAACAACTAAAGCCCGGCACTTTAAAATCAATTAAAAAGCAGGCAGCAAATAATTTAAATTCAGGCGGCTTTAAAACAGACTACGTAGAGATAGCTAATGCAAAATCTTTGCAGATTGTGGATGAATGGGATGGACAATCAGCATTGGTTATATTGATAGCTGCATTTATCGATGACATTCGATTAATAGACAATATGCTGGCCTAAAAACTCGGATAAGTAAAGTGAATAACAAAGCGATTGGTACAACGTTTTTTTTGTAAAGCAGCCAATAATAAAATACCCCTCGATAGATTTTGAAAATCGATATCTGCCTCTTAATCAACTAATACTTCGTAATTTGTATTTCAATATGAAAAAGAAATTGCTAACGGCTTTACAATACCTGTTGTTTTTGGGTTTAGGTATTTTTTTAGTTTGGTGGAGTATCAGCAAGATGGATGAAAAAAACTGGAACGAATGTAAAGAAGCAATGAAATCTGCCCGGTATGCACTTTTTATCCCCGTATTTTTTATACTTTCTGCCAGCCATATCAGCCGTGCAATCAGATGGAAAATTCTGATGAAACCAATGGGCTACAACCCCACCCTTTTAAATACTTTTTTTGCCGTGATGATAGGCTACCTGGCCAATGTTGCCGTTCCCCGATTGGGAGAAGTTTTAAAATGTACCATTTTGGGTAAATATGAAGAGGTACCTCCGGATAAACTGGTTGGGACAATATTGGTGGAAAGAGCAGTAGATGTATTTTGCCTTCTGTTAATTTTTATAATCGCAATAGTAACACAGGCCGGCATTATTAGTGAATACGCAAGGGCAACATTACAAAAGAATTTCCTATCAGGCGGCACCAATTCATTGCTGATTAAGCTATCACTAATTGCGGTATTTTTTATAATCAGCTATTTAATTTTCAGGTGGCTGTTCATTAAACATGGCAGTAGTAAATTTATTATTAAAATAAAAAACATTTTCCTCGGTGTTAAAGCTGGTATAGTAAGTATTAAAAACCTGGAAAATAAGTGGACTTTTATTTTTCACAGTGTATTTATATGGTGCTGTTATCTTGGGGGCACGTATCTTGGGTTTCATGCAACACAAGGTACAGGTGTATTGCCCGTTGCTGCTGTATTTCCAGTGTTAGCCTTTGCAAGTATTGGTATGATTATAACACCGGGCGGCATTGGAACTTATCCGCATTTTATAATGGAAGTAATGATGCTTTACCAAATTGATAAGGGTCTTGCCTATGCAAATGGAACCCTGCAATGGCTTGCCCAGTTTCTGATTATCCTTGTAATTGGTTTTACATCGCTTTTGCTGCTTCCTTATTACAACAGAAAGAGAAAAAAGGAAGCTGCTTTAAACAATTAATTTTTGCAGCCAGATAAGTAAATCCATTTAGGATTTTATTTCGATTTTTCTATTAAGGTGCTTTATTTCAATATCCTCTTTATACCATTCGCATGTTCAATCAACTCCAGTAAGTATTCGTAATTCTCTTTCTCCAGGCAACTCTTAAACTTTCTTAACTGGGTGATATGCTCATTTAATACATCGAGTAAATTTTCCTTGTTTTGCATAAATATGGGCACCCACATAGCGGGGTTACTCTTTGCCAAACGAACTGTACTTTCGAAACCTCCACTGGCTAATTCAAAAATAGCATCTTCCTCTCTTTCCTTTTCCAGTACAGTATTAGCAAGCGCAAATGATGTAATGTGAGAAATATGACTAATATAGGCAGCATGTAAATCATGCGCTTTTGCATCCATATAAACAATGTGCATGCCCAATGTTTTGTAGATTTTTTCTACTGCCATCACCGCATCTATATCACTGTTTTCTTTGTTGCAAATTACAACAGCTTTATCTTCAAAAGCGCCCCTCATTGCAGCTTCCGGACCACTGTATTCTGTACCCCACATGGGGTGGGTACTTACAAAGCGACGACCATTTTTATTACCGGCAGCCATCGCACAAATAGCATTTTTTGTAGATCCAACATCCATCACTACCTGCCTGTCAATTCTATTTAAAATAGTTTCCAATACTGTTTCAGCAGCATTTACAGGTATTGCTATAATGACCACATCGGCAACGGCAATAGCTGCATTCATATCAAGCACTTCATCCACCAATCCTAACTCCAATGCTTTTTGCTGATGATGTAAATTATTATCTACCCCAATAACTTTTTTTGCCAACCCCTTTTCCTTTAATGACAGGCCCATAGAACCTCCAATTAATCCTAATCCAATGATGGTAATGTTCATTTTGTTTGTTTAATTCTATTGATTGATTCAACAATTTTTTCTTCTGTTGCACAGAGGCTTACCCTTACATATTTATCACCGTTACTACCAAATATGCCACCAGGCGTTATAAAAACATTTGATTGATACAATACCTCGTCGCTTAATGCATAGCCATCTTTATAAGAGTCCGGAACAGCGGCCCACACAAACATGCCCGCCTGGCTGGTATCAAAACGGCAGTTTAATAAATGAAGCAATTCAAACACTTTTTCACGGCGGTTTTTATACACCTCATTTAGCTGCTGATGCCAGCGCTCATCCAGTTCTAATGCCTTTGCTGCAGCTAATTGTATCGGTAAAAACATGCCACTGTCCATATTGCTTTTAAAGCGTAACACTTCATCAATCTTTGTTTTTGAAGCACAAAGCATACCCACCCTCCAGCCGGCCATATTATGACTTTTGCTCAATGAGTTTAATTCAATTACCACCTCCTTAGCACCTGCAACAGAAAGGATACTTACAGGATTTTCATTTAAAATAAAACTGTAAGGATTGTCGTGAATTATAATAATGTCTTGTTGTTTTGCGAAAGAAATTAATTGCTCAAATATTTCCAGTTCGGGCAATTGCCCAGTTGGCATGTGTGGATAATTTACAAACATTCCACTTACCCGGTTTCCGGGGGCACGTTGTTCAAACTCCTGTATCAACTGGGTAATATTTTCAAAATCAGGATGATAATTATTGGCCTCATTTAGATCGTAATAGAGCGGTGTTGCACCTGCAATTTTCACTGCACTGCTATAAGTTGGATAGCCAGGATTGGGGATCAGCACACCTACACCTGCCTCAAAATAAGTCATGCAAATATGCATGATGCCTTCTTTACTGCCTATTAATGGAAGAATCTCTGTGTCGGCATCCAGCTCCACTGCGTACCACTTTTTATACCATCCGGCAACAGCGTTGCGTAAAACAGGGCTTCCTTTATAAGACTGATAAGCATGCACATTGGGTTTGGCACTCGCATCCTGCAATACTTTTATCACCTCCGGATGTGGAGGCATATCCGGACTTCCAATCCCAAGGCTAATTATATCTTTACCTTGTTTATTAAGTGTATCAATTTCCCGTAGTTTTTGAGAAAAATAATATTCCCCAATGCCTTCTAACCTTTTTGCAATCTGCATTTAATCTTTTTTTGAACCTGCACGCTTTTAAACGTCAGGCATTTGTTTAGTAAACCTTCCCATTTTTATAAACCCCCAATACCTGCAATGCTTCTGTATTATTGCTGATTTCTTCCAAAACATTATCCAGTTGCTGTTTGGATTCAAACTCCAGATCGGCGTAAAACAAATATTTAAAGTCACTTCCCGGCATTGGCATACTCTGCAGTTTGCTTAGGTTGATGCCTCCTTCGGCTATTTTGGTTAAAACTTTTGCCAGGCTGCCTTTGGAGTGGTCGGTATGAAAATTAATGGAAGCCTTATTGCCATCCGGAATTTCCTTTACCATTTCTGCCCTTTGCAACACTAAAAACCGGGTGTAATTATTTTTTAGTGTATGAATGTTGGGAGCAATATTGTGCAACTGATAAATTTCACCGGCAAGTTTGCTGGCAATTGCAGCAATATGTTTGCTTCGATGCTGGTGAACATGCTTTGCACTCAGCGCCGTATCTTCTGTCTCAACCAACTTCCAGTTGAATTTATCCAGGTAACCAAAGCATTGCTGTATCGCCATCGGATGACTGTGTACTTCCTTTATATCCTCCAGCTTTACTCCGGGATTTACAAGTAGGTTTTGCTTAATTTGCAAATAAACTTCTCCCACAATTTTAAGATTGCCTTTCTGTAATAAATTATAATTGGGCAAAATACTACCTGCAATTGAATTTTCTATTGCCATGATACCTCCTGCACTTTCCTTTTTATTTGATGCAATTTTTACAACCTCTCTGAATGTAGCACAACATATAACAGGAATTGAATTATGGAAAAACTGCCTGGCAGCTTCCTGGTGAAAACACCCTTCATATCCTTGTATGGCTATTCCTTTTTGTTCAACTTCACTTGTACCTGGCTTTGCTTTAGTTTCGTTGTGATGCTGTTTCTTCATTGTTGATTTACTGGTATCTGAATGTTAAAAAAATATAACGAAAAATCCCCCGGTTGTGGCGGGGGATTTTTCGTTATTGATTTACTTTTTATCTTTTACAAAAAACCACCCGGCTGCTTTTAAAAAAGTAGCTAAAATAAGAGTGGAAATAGTTTGTTGTATGTATCATTTGAAGACTGAAAGTAAGCAAGAAATAATTACCGACCAATATTTTTTAAAAAGCCTTTTTGTCTAGGTGATCATATATCGGCAAAAAAATGTCGCCCCTAAGAATAGGGGCGACTTTAACGATTGCTTGCCATATGAAAACTCTTATATAGAACCGGTTGAATCAAGCAAGCAACAAACCGGCTTAAATTATTTCTTAATTACTGAATCAACTTTCTTAGTCAATGAATCAACTGCTTTTACAGTAGAATCAACAGTAGCAGCCATTGGAGCAGCTTTAGCAGCAGAATCAGCAGCAGCAGCAGCAGCAATAGAGTCAGTGTTTACAGTAGCTGTAGTTTCAGCTGAATTACAAGCTGCGAAAGCGGCAGCGATAACGAATACAAAAAGGATTTTTTTCATTTTTTGTGATTTTTTAATTTTTAAATTATACTCATTAATACAAGCGCTTTAAAAAGGTAACCCGATTCTCAAAAATATTTTTTTTTCAGCGTTTTGGGTTACTATTGCATCTATTAATGTATTAATGATTGTCCGGTGAGTACTACAGAACAAGAACTACAATTACTGAAAGGATTAGCAATAAGCGATAAGCAGGCTATTGAGACTATTTATCGTGAAAACTATTCTATGATTCAGTCTTTTGTTATCAATAATAACGGTTCTGCAGATGATGCCCGTGATATTTTTCAGGAAGCGATGGTTGTGTTATATGAAAAGTCAAAAGACACCACATTTTCGTTAAACTGTCAAATTAAAACGTATGTATATTCCATATGCCGGAGATTATGGCTTAAAAGATTACAACAACTTAATAAATATAGCACCCAGGTTGAAAGCCTTGAAGAGACTGTTTTTGTGGAGGATGAAATGGAGGAGCATGAGAAAAGAGACAATGATTTTACGTTGATGGACCAGGCCATGAGTAAAATAGGCGAGCCGTGTAAAAGTTTATTGGATGCTTATTATCTGCAAAAAAAGAGTATGCAGGATATTGCCGCTAATTTTGGCTATACAAATGCAGACAATGCAAAAACGCAGAAGTATAAGTGTTTAATCAGGTTAAAAAAATTGTTTTTTGCACAATACAAAAATGCTTAAGTATGGATGAGATTATTTTAATTGAAACAGTTGAGCGGTATTTGAGCGGAGAAATGACCACTCAGGAACGGGCTTTTTTTGAAGACCTCAGAAAAAACAATGCTGAAGTAGACCAATTAGTGGTGGAGCATTCCTATTTTCTTGAAGGCCTGCATAAATATGGCATCCTTAAAACATTTAAACATACCCTGCAGGAAGTTGACGCAAAACTTACTGAAGAAGGGGTAACTGCAATACCTGCCTTAACCGGAAAAGCTAAGGTGGTAAAACTGTGGCAAAAATACAAACGCAGCATTGCCGTAGCAGCTTCAATCGCCGGTTTTATTTCCTTGCTTACATCTGGCCTTATGGTTACCTACTCTAAAAAAAGTGGAAATGAATACTACAGCCAATTAGTAGAAAAAATTAACGTAACCAATCAGGAACTAATTAAATTAAATACAAATAGAAACAACGGCGCAACCTTTAAACCCGAAGTAAAGGTTGATTACAGGGCTACCGGCTTTTTGATAGACGGAAGCGGATATATTATTACCAACGCTCACGTACTCAACAAAATGAAAAACATTTATGTAGAGAATAATAAAGGCGATTATTTTAGCGCTGAGAATATTTATATAGACAATGTATTGGATTTGGCTATTCTTAAAATTGAGGATACGGCTTATAAAACCATCACCAACTTACCATTTACCATTAAGAATAATAATGCCGATTTAGGTGAGGAATTTTTTACACTCGGATTCCCAAGAAATGAAATTGTTTATGGTGAAGGTTATGTAAGTGCCAAATCGGGTAGTGATGGTGATAGCACTGCCTACCAGCTTACCGTGTCTGCCAACCCCGGTAATAGTGGTGGTCCTGTTATTAACCGCAATGGTGAATTAATCGGTATTATCACAGCAAAAGATTCAAAAGCTGATGGCGTAGTTTATGCAGCCAAAGCAAAGAATATTTTTATGCTGGTTGATCAGTTGAAAAAAGAAGATGCCAAATATCAACAAATTAAAATGCCGGTACACAACGATCTTAAAAAATTAGATCGGGTGCAGCAGGTAAAAAAGATGGAAGATGTAGTGTTTATGGTAGTGGGAGCCACTAATAGATAAAAGCCCTGCAAACAACATAGAAAAAAGCTGTGCATTTAATTATGCACAGCTTTTTTATTGTTCAAATACTTTCCCAAAACACACTGATCAAAGCGTTTGCAAACAATAAAATTACCAGTGCCACAGTGCCTCTTTATCGGGTGAAAATAAAAATGCTGGTAAATCCTTAACTCGTTTTATAAAGTTTGAATTTAACCAGCATTTATGCGTACTGCTACATGTATAATTTACTAACCCCAAAGCGATGCAGGGTATTCAGCATCCGCCACCAGTCTATCTACACTGGCTTTTACTTCCGGAGCATCTTCTTTGTAGGTAACACCAAACCATTGGGAAGATGTCGGTATAATCTTCACCGAGATGTTGCCCGATTTTACTGCTTTATCTACTACCAAAGGAATAAAAAACTCACTCTTGGGATTATTTATTTCTGCATCTAAAAATTCACCAAAATACGTTTCACATTGATCGATAAATTCAGGAGGAAACGCAAAGAAATTCATACTTACACTGGCATCTTCACTTACTTCATGCAAACCACCTTCATCCTCATAGGTGATGACACCCTGTTCGTTTCTGTATATTTTAGTGCGCTCATTAATATCTAAAAGGTTGCCCGCTGCGTCTACATTGCACACACCACGGCTTACGCTGCCATTATCGCTCAATGTCTTTTTTAATTCATAGCCTATAATGGCATACTTGTTTGGCGCAGCTGCTGTGGTTAAAAACTTGTACGCCTTTTTAAAACCATCCCTGCCATAAAAATCATCGGCATTAATTACGGCAAAAGGCTCGTTAACTATACCCTTGCAACAAAGCACTGCATGTGCGGTACCCCAGGGTTTTTTACGCTCTGCAGGTACAGTACGGCTGCCAACATATTTTGTTAATTCCTGAAATGCATATCCTACTTCAATTTTACCAGCCAGTTTGTTTCCAAAGTTCTCCTGAAACATTGTTTCAAATTCTTCTCTTATCAAAAAGACAACTTTGCCAAAGCCTGCACGGATGGCATCGTAAATGGAATATTCCATAATTGTTTCGCCTGCCGGACCAAACCCTTGCGTTTGCTTCATACTGCCATAGCGGCTGGCCATACCTGCTGCTAATACTACGAGTGTAGGTTTCATTTATTAATTATTTATTTTGAAATTTATATTCGTTAATTGCAGCGAAAATACTGCAATCATTTAATTAGTAAAGAAAATTGCTTAATAACCTCCAAATAGATACCCAATATTTACAGAACGAGTTGTTTATCCAAAAAGGTATTAGCCTTGCAGTGTTACGTTTAGATCAAATTCATCCCATCATTTCCGGAAACAAACTTTTTAAACTACAATACCTGCTGCAGGAGGCAATACAAACTCCGGACCAAAAGGTAATTACTTTTGGAGGTGCCTACAGCAACCACCTGGTGGCAACTGCCTATGCCTGCCGGCAAAACAACTTATCCTGCATCGGCATGGTAAGAGGCGAATGGCCGACACTGCTTTCGCATACATTACAAGATTGCTTACAATTTGGTATGGAGTTACACTTCATCAGTCGACAGGAATATAACAAAAAAGATCAACCTGGTTTTATGTCGGAATTGAAAAAGCACTGGGGTGCTGCTGTCATTATTCCCGAAGGTGGATACCACCCCCTGGGTGCAAAGGGTGCTGCGGCCATTATGAATTATATTGCTGACAGCACTACACATATTGCCTGCGCAACCGGTACTGCCACTACATTGGCCGGACTGGTGGCAGCGGCAAAAGCCCATCAGCAGGTGCTGGCCTTTCCGGCATTAAAAGGTTGTACAGATACGCTGGAACGACTGGCGTTTTTAAATGCAACTCCACCAAAACCGCAGCAACTTCATATTGAGCCAGCGTATCATTTTGGGGGATATGCTAAACACACACCAACTCTTTTTGCCTTTATGAACCAGCTATATAACCAATACCAATTACCTACAGATTTTGTATACACAGCTAAGATGATGTACGGCGTGTTGGATTTAATAAAGAACGATTTCTTTAAACCAGGCAGCAACATTGTATGTGTACATACAGGTGGCCTGCAAGGGAATTTATCTCTACAAAAAAACCTTTTAACGTTCGGCTAATGGGTTAGGCAAGTATCTTTGTCCACATTATTTATAAGCAATTTGTTTTGATATCGGCTATGCAAAAAACAGTTTTAATTCTATTAGTTTTCTTTTTTATTTCCCGCCACCAGGCCGCAGCACAGGATACCCTACCAAGGATTACTGTAAAAAATATTAGTAATAAAATCGTTGTGAGCTGGAAAATGAATTATGGCGCCAATATCAGCACTATCAATATACAGCGATCAAAAGACAGCGTTAAAAATTTCACTACAATTGGCTCGGTGCTGGAACCGATGAACCGGGAGAATGGATATGTTGATTATAAAGCAACCAGCCCACACATGTTTTACAGGGTGTTTGTTGCTTTTGTTGGTGGCACCTACCTGTTCACTAAAAGTTACCGACCGGTAAAAGACAGCATAACTTCCACTAACATATTATCTGCCATTGAGGAGGAAAAATTATTGTTGCCAGAAAAACCAAAAGCAGACTCCATTGCCGTAAAGCCCGGCGGCGCAAAACCATACGTTTACACGCCGAGTAAATTTATTTTTACAGGTAAGGAAAATAGTGTTATCATACAGTTACCCGAAGCTGTGAACAATAAATATTCCGTAAAGTTTTTTGATGAAAAAGACAACCCCGTTTTTGAAATAGGTAAAGTAACAGAACCCTATCTTATTATTGAGAAAGTCAATTTTTTACACTCCGGCTGGTTTTATTTTAAGTTATACGACAATGGCATTTTAAAAGAAAAAAACCAATTCTACATACCAAAAGAAGGAAAAACTGGAATACCTCCACACGAAATTGATAGAAAATTTTAACCGGGATGCAGCTGTGTTTAGAAGGTTAGATGGTTTAGAAGGTTAGTTGGTTTAGAAGTTTAGTTGGTCACCTAAAACAAACCCCATTACTGTTGTAACTCAACCCCAAAAACTGCTTTAAAATTCTGCAGAATTGTTGCTTTTACGTCATTGATATCTACAGTAGTTTGCAACTCTTTTGCCATTGAAGTTACCTGCTTGTTTACTATGCCGCAGGGAATG
This sequence comes from Chitinophagaceae bacterium, assembly GCA_025360525.1. GTDB lineage: Bacteria > Bacteroidota > Bacteroidia > Chitinophagales > Chitinophagaceae > Ferruginibacter. The sequence goes on from JANYCA010000132.1 coordinate 56,507, forward strand.
ATATTTTCAAAATAAGCAAGATCCGTATTTACATTCAATGCCAGGCCATGCATCGTTATCCACCGGCTGCAACGCACGCCCATGGCGCAAATCTTTCGTTCCCGTCCCGCAATACCCGGATCAATCCACACGCCTGTTTCGCCCGTGCTACGCTCGCCTTTTATGCCATAAAATGAAAGTGTGTCTATAACTACCTGTTCCAATTCCCGCAGGTATCTGCCAATGTCGGTATAGAATTTTTCGAGGTCAAGTATGGGGTAACCAACTATTTGTCCCGGCCCGTGAAAAGTAATGTCTCCTCCCCTGTTCGTTTTAAAAAATTCAATGCCACGCTGTTCCATGTTGGCTTCGCTAATTAAAATATTAGCAGCATTGCCACTTTTACCCAATGTATAAACCGGCGGATGTTCACAGAGCAACAAATAATGTTGGGTGGCTGAAGGAGGTTGATTTTGGTTGAATGTGGTTGAAGATGGTTGAATGTGGTTGAAAAGAGTTGAAGGTAATTGACGGTGGTTGGCGGTGGATTGCTCTATCGAATTGAGTTCGGTTGCATCCGCTGTAGCAATTGATTCATTTGTTTCAGCTTTAACAATCTTTTTTTGTCTTGCCAATGCAGCTTTTACCTGTACATTTTGTTGTAACAATTCTTCCTGTAAATCCCATGCCTGCTGGTAATTGATGGTACCTAAATCTTTATAAATGACTGTCTGCTTTTCCAACTTAAATAATGTTTTTGCAAAAATAGGTTTTAAAAACGGGCCAACAGTTAGCTACCAACAAAGCCAGTGGGTCCAAAAAAGCTGTCCCCACCTATAACAAAGAATCTGCTAACTATTGTACAATAAAGATCAAATGACTATGTGGTAGAACAAACTGTTTGCAAAACAGTTGATGCACCGCTCCTTCTCCCTGCAAGGAGAAGGAGAAGGAGGTTGAGGTAAATAACCATGTGGTAGAACAAACTGTTTGCAAAACAGTTGATGCATCGCTCCTTCTCCTTACAAAGAGAAGGAGAAGGAGGTTGAGGTATTAAAAAACTTAACAGTAAATTGCACCCCTGAAATGAATAATTATGAATATAGAAGAAGAAGATGTACTTGAAACCGAGGAGTTGTACGAAAAACTGGTAATAGAAGTTTCAAAAGGACAGGAAGCTTTACGCATTGATAAGTTTTTAATGACCCGGATTGAAGGAGCCACCCGAAATAAAATTCAGCAGGGTATTGATGACGAAATGGTGCTGGTAAATGAAAAACCTATCAAGGCCAATTACAAAATAAGGCCCTACGATAAAATTGTAGTTTATACCGATCGCCACCCGGAAAGCAATGACATTATACCCGAACAAATGCCACTGAATATTGCATATGAAGATGACGACATCATCCTCATTAATAAACCCGTTGGCCTTGTGGTCCATCCCGGCAGTGGCAATCCAAATGGCACGCTCATTAATGGCGTGGCTTATCACCTTAAACAACAAAAACCCGATATTGAAGAAACCAACTTACCCAGGTTTGGGATGGTTCACCGAATTGATAAAAATACCTCGGGTTTAATTGTATTGGCCAAAAATCCCAGGGCAATGACCGATCTTGCCAAACAATTTTTTAACCACACGGTACACCGCCGTTACATTGCATTGGTATGGGGCGATTTTGAAGAAAATGAAGGCACCATTACAGGCCATGTAGGCAGACACCAGCGCCTTAGAAAACTTTTTACCACTTACCCCGAAGGTGAGCATGGAAAAGACGCCATTACCCATTACAAAGTACTGGAACGGTTTAACTATGTAACGCTGGTAGAATGCAGGCTGGAAACTGGCCGTACGCACCAGATACGGGTACACATGCAGCATATCGGACACCCTTTGTTCAACGATAATTTTTATGGCGGCGACAGAATTGTAAAAGGCACCGTATTTACCAAATACAAACAGTTTGTTGATAATTGTTTTGCGCTCTGCAACCGGCAGGCATTACATGCCAAAGAACTGGGCTTTATTCATCCCGGCACCAAAGAAGCCATCCATTTTGAATGCCCGTTGCCGGATGATATGCAGCAGGTAATTGACAAATGGCGAAAGTACAGCCAACATAAAAATGATATAAGCTAGATGCCTTTGGGGGGCATTTAGCCCACCCCCACCATACGCACACAAAAAAGACGGGCATTGCCCGTCTCCTTGAAAGATATAATGTATTTGTACTGGTATTATTTTGTTGCTGTAGCCCGCTTCCGCAATTGCTTAATGGTTACAAACGCTGCAAAGGCAACACCCACTACT